>NZ_LR898465.1:0-395000 GCF_905067615.1 Hyphomicrobium sp. MC8b
TTTGCCTGCATCAACATTGATGGCTTGAAGGCCGCGCGCACCGGTCGCGATCCCTTCAATTATCTGGTCGGCGAAAACTTCATTCAGTCGCCGGCGGTCGAGCCGCTGAAGGCCGACTTTCCGGATCTGAAAGAGCCGGGCTTTCTGACGGAGACCGACATCGGCGACCGTATCCATGGCGCATTCGAGAAGCTTCTGGCCGATCTGAAGAGCCCGGAAGTTTCGAAGATCGTTTCGGAGAAGCTCGACATCGATCTCGTCGGCAAGCCGAAGATGATCACCATCCGCAAGCTCTCGGCCGCGAAGGACGGGCGCATTCACACGGACGGCGAAGCGAAGATCGCCACCATGCTCACCTACTTGAACGACAAGTGGGACGGCACGGGCGCGGGCTGCCTGCGTGTGCTGAAGAACGACCACGATTTCGAGGATTACACCGAGCAGGTCAGCCCGCTGACCGGCACCGTGTTCGCGTTCCGCCGCTCGGACTGGTCGTGGCATGGCCACACGCCGTTCGTCGGCGAGCGCCGCGTCGTGCAGATGACGTGGCTTCGCAGCGAGGCCGACGTTGCGCGGAAAGAGAAGCGCGGCGCGCTCTCGCACAGCCTCAAAAAGATGTTCAAGTTCGGCTGAAGCCGAACTCTCGATCCAGAATGAGGAGTGGCGTGACTGCACGGTTGCGCCGCTCCTTTTTTATTTTGCGAGAGCCGGGCTGATCGTCTTGCACGCTTCGATGAGGCCCTGCACGGAGGCGACCGATTTCGCGAACATCGCCTTTTCGCCTTCGTCCATCGCAAGTTCGACGACTTTCTCGACACCGCCCGCACCGATGATGACGGGAACGCCGACGTAGGTGTCTTTCAGGCCGTATTCGCCATTCAGGTGCGCGGCGCAGGGCAGCATCCGCTTCTTGTCCTTGAGGTAGCTCTCGGCCATCGCGATTGCAGAGGCTGCGGGCGCATAGAAAGCAGAGCCGGTGCCGAGCAGCGCGACGATCTCGCCGCCGCCGCCGCGCGTGCGCTTGATCATGGCGTCCAGGCTTTCCTGCGAGAAGAAGCCGAGCTTGACGCAATCCGGAAGCGGCACGCCGCCGATCGTCGAATAACGGACCATCGGCACCATATCGTCGCCGTGGCCGCCGAGCGTCATGGCGCGAACGTCTTCAATCGAGACACCGGCCGCTTCGGCGAGGAAGCAGGAGAAACGCGCGCTGTCGAGCACGCCCGCCATGCCGACGACCTTGTTCGCCGGAAGGCCTGAAAACTTCTGAAGCGCCCAGACCATGGCGTCGAGCGGGTTGGTGATACAGATGACGAAAGCATTCGGCGCGTGCGTTTTGATCGCCGCGCCGACCTGCTCCATCACCTTGAGGTTGGTGCCGATAAGATCGTCGCGGCTCATCCCGGGCTTGCGCGGAACGCCAGCGGTGACGATGCAAACGTCAGCGCCAGCGATGGCTTCGTATTCGTCGGTGCCGGCTCCCGAAAGCTTGGCGTTGTAGCCCTCGACTGCCGCCGTCTGCGCCAGATCGAGCGCTTTGCCCTTTGCGACGCCCGCCAACATGTCGGTCATGACGATGTCGCCGAGCTCCTTGAGCCCGGCCAAGAGGGCAAGCGTTCCACCGATCTGTCCGGACCCGATCAGTGCGATTTTGGTGCGCGCCATGCTGCTTCCCCCAGGATCAATTCATTAATGACTATGTCTGCGACAAACGATTACAGCGTTGCTGCCTAATCAAAATCCTCAGGGCGTCAAGCGCAAGCCGCAAGTTTCATCCGAAAGTCTCATCGCACGGTGAGAAAGCGGGCGCCACTGCCCGATTGGATCAGAATTGCCTGTCCGTTTGCCGTTAATGACGGCTGCGACCGCCGGAGTGCCCGGCAAGATAGGCTTCGGAGCGCATTTCGGTGAGGCGGGATGCCGTGCGCTCGAACAGTTCAGCGCCGTCGCCTTTCGGATAAAGAGCCGAGGGTTCGGCCGCCGCCGAGGCGATGAGACAAATGCGATTATCATAAAAAGCGTCGACCAGCGTGATGAAACGGCGGGCAACGTCGCGGCGGTCGGGTGTCAACAGCGGGATGTCGTCGATCAGAACCGTATGGAAGGCGTGCGCGATGTGTAGATAATCGTTGGCGCCGAGCGGCACATCGCAGAGATCACGGAAATTGAAGCGGGCGACACCCATCGACGCGAGCGGTACCGGCACCTTCCGGCCCAGCACTTCGATAATCTGCGGCTTGCCCGGATGATTGCCGGTCAGGCGTGACCAGTGCGTATCGAGCGCGGCCTTCGCGGCGGTGTCAGAGGGATAAAAATAGAGCTGAAGACCCGACAGCTTATCGAGGCGGAAGTCTTTCTTGGCGCCAAGCTCAATGACATCCAGTTTCTTTTCCAGAAGCGCGATGAAGGGGAGGAAAAGCTGGCGGTTGAGACCGTTCTTATAGAGGTTGGCGGGAACGGCATTCGACGTCGTGACGATGATTGTACCGGCAGCGAACAACGCTTCGAACAGACGCCCCAGGATCATCGCATCGGCGATGTCAGTGACGTGCATTTCGTCGAAGCAGAGAAGGCGCGCCTCTTTCGCAATCTCTTCGGCGACGTGCGGGATCGGATCGCCTGGCACATCGTGGCGCGCTCTGGCAATGCGATCATGAACGTCGGCCATGAATTCGTGGAAGTGCGCGCGGCGCTTGGGTGCGAAGGATGTCTCTTCGAAAAAGAGATCCATCAGCATCGTCTTGCCACGACCGACCGAGCCCCAGATATAGAGCCCGCGCGGCGGCTCCGGCGGCTTGCCGAACAGTTTCGACAGCACGCCGTTCTTGGGTTTGTAGGACGCGAGCTGCATTTCGAGCGCATCAAGACGAGCGGCGACCTCGGCTTGTGCGGGGTCTGACTCGATTTCGTTTTCCGCCAGCCGCCGCCGATATCCCTCGAGGATTTTCGCCATCATGCCCTCAACCACCTGCTGGTAACTTCGGTAATCGTGCGAACGCGGAAGACGCAACAGGCAGGAGCCGCGACGAATTGAAGTGGCGGATTGCCACCGCTCCGCTGGCGACTACCGCCGAACGCCGTCCGTTCAGGCGCGCTTCATCTCCGTCGGTTAAAAGTGCATTGCTGCCTTGCAGCATTTTCTATCGCTCCGCACAAAATCATCGCCATTTTAGCGGACGAATTAAGCGGTTAACGGCTGGCGGGCCGCCCGCATCGAGGAGTTGGTTACAATGTTGAATGAGGCCCAGGAGGCAGGCGCCGAACATATCGGATTGATCCGCCGCTTGCTGACGAGCGAAACCTATCTGCTGCGCGAACATCTGCAGCGTCTCGATCATGAGGCGCGGCATCGTCGGTTCGGGCACAATGTGTCGGATGACTTCATCAACCGATATGCAGCGCACGCCGGCGACTTCGGCAACGTCACGTTCGGATATTTCGTCGATGGCGAAGTGCGCGCGGTTGCCGAGTTGCGTCCTGACATTCTGATGCATCGCGACGGCGCTGAAGTTGCGTTCTCGGTGGAGAGGCCGTTCGTCAATCGCGGAATTGCAACGCAATTGATGGGCCGTGTCATTCGTACCGCGCGCAATCGCGGATTTCGGCACCTCATTCTTGTTTGCTTACCCGACAACGCGAAGATGCAAGCCATCGCGCGTCACTATGGAGCCGAACTCAAAGTCGAAGATGGATCGATCATCGCCGACATCGTGCCGAAGGATCCAGATTACCAGTCGTGGTTCTCCGAGATCCTCGATGAGCGGATGACATATCTTCAGTCGGCGCTCGATTTGCAAAAGCGCGTGCGCGGATCAATTGCGTTGTGATGCTCGTCGCGCTCGCTGCGAAGATGTGAAATTGCGATTTTTTGAGTTTGGAACGGCACTGCAGCAGGCTCGGCGCGCTGCGAAATTTGCCGGTGGGAGTCTAGCCAGGGACCCCCAAAAGGCGAAAAATAAGAAAAAATGCGACTTTAATGTCACAGATGACCGTTAATAAACTCCTTTTTGCCCGCAATATCAAACTTCTTCGTCTACAAACTTCTGGAATTTGCTCATGTTTGCAGAGTTCGAGCTGATTCGAACATCCTAGAGGGAGATTTAGAACTATGGCTAAGGCAGTTAAAGCAGCGAAGAAGACGGCGGCTAAGAAGACCTCGGCTCGCAAGAAGCCGGTCGCGAAGAAGGCCCCCGCCAAGAAGACGGTCAAGAAGGCTGTCAAGAAGACCGCGAAGAAGAAGGCCGCCTAATCCATTCGCGTTTCGGGGCCATGGACTGGGCATTCTGGCTTCGATCGCAAATGCTTATTGGCGAACGGGCGCCCCTACTAGCGCCCCTTCCTTTCCGAGAAATGGCCGGGCGACAGCGATAGCGTCACCGGCCATATTCTTTGGGACCAACCGAATTCCTGCCCAGCTGCTTAAGTTGCAGCATCATCTCTTTTTTTGATTCATATGAAACGCGTCCGGGCAGGTCGAGATTTCGACCTGCCCGATTTTATTGCGTTGTTGCGGACGTTATCAGCCCGAGGTGCGGAACACAGCGCCGGCAACCGACATCGGCCGCTCGCGGACCCTATTTCCGTCATTACCCGACTTGACGATCCATTGGCCATTCGCAGAACGGCCGGTGATCATGCCGACGTGATGCGGCCAGACGACCACGGCGCCGACCCGCGGGCCGCTCGGACGCCCGTAATGGCGCCAGTTGGCAGCGAGATTATATTCCGGACCGCCGCCAAGTTGGGTGCGCATCCACCAGCCGCACCACGCGCGCGGACGGCCACCGACGCCACCTGCCGATGCATACCGGCGGCGGCCGCTCGAATAGTGGCGTTGCGCGTAGCGACGCTGGCCGTAGTACTGGCGGTGTGCGCGACCGCTGTAGGCATAACGGCGACGCTCGCTCGAGCGATACGCGTAGCGGGATGCCGACTTGCGGTGCGCGTACTGACGGCGGGTATAGCGGCGGTCAGCGCGTTGGGCGTAGCGTCCGCTGTAGGCCCGCCTGCCATTCCAATGCGCGTGAGAACGTTCGTAACGATCCCCCTTATGGCCCCGATACTCGCGGGCCTCCGCCGACGACATCCCAGCCACCCAGGCTAGAGCCATCGCCACTGCGATTAAACCCAATCGCATTTTCCACTCCTTCACTTGTCTTCACAAACGGGGCGCATCCACCGTCTCAATGGGGCAAAAACAAGAGAGGATTCGACGCGCGGCATATCGTCAGAGGACGGCACAACTGACGCGCGTAGGTCGATTCAAGCCGATTTATGAGAAGTTTAGCTCAAATGTTCCGTGATCAGATTTTGTTAATCGCTACTGTTAGGCGAAAAAATTGTGAAGTTTGCGTACGGAACGCCGCCATATGTGAACACTTTTATTGCGCTGCAATGGCGCTTATTTGAGCTTTGGCTGCGGCGACTGTCCGCAGTTTGACGCCATAAATTCGCACATTCAATTCAAAGGACGCATTTCATGGACTATCGACGGCTCGGCGCGTCGGGGCTTTCCGTGCCTCTATTGAGCTTCGGTGCAGCGACATTCGGCGGATCGGGGGAATTCTTCGGCGCGTGGGGTTCTAGTAACGTCGCGGAAGCGCGGCGCATGATCGATCTCTGTCTTGACGCTGGAGTTACGCTTTTCGATACGGCCGATATTTATTCCAAGGGCAATTCGGAAACCGTTCTTGGCGAAGCCCTGAAAGGGCGCAGAGATAAAGCTCTGATTTCGACAAAAGCGACGTTCCGTTTCGGTGATGATCCGAATGATGTCGGCTCGTCGCGATTTCACATTCTGAAAACCTGCGAAGCGCAACTCAAGCGTTTGCAGACGGACCATATCGATATCTTCCAATTGCACGGCTTCGACGCGATGACGCCGCCAGAAGAAGTTCTGTCCACGCTCGATCAATTGGTTCGCGACGGCAAAATTCGCTACGTCGGCGTTTCGAATTTTTCGGGCTGGCATTTGATGAAGTCGCTGGCTGTTGCGGACCGCTACGGATACCCCCGCTACGTCGCCAACCAGACCTATTATTCGCTGATCGGGCGCGATTACGAATGGGAGCTGATGCCGCTGGGATTGGACCAGGGGCTCGGCGCACTCGTTTGGAGCCCGCTCGGATGGGGCCGTCTCACAGGTAAGATCCGCCGCGGTCAGCCGCTTCCAGAAGTTAGCCGCCTGCACAAGACCGCCGACATGGGGCCGCCGGTATCTGATGAGTACGTCTACACCGTCGTCGATGCGCTCGATGAGGTCGCGAAAGAGACGGGAAAGAGCATCCCGCAGATAGCACTCAACTGGCTGTTGCACCGGCCGACGGTTTCGAGCGTCATTATCGGCGCGCGGAATGAGCAGCAATTGAAGGACAATCTCGGCGCCATCGGCTGGAGCCTGACAGCGGAACAGATTGCCAAGCTCGACGCCGCGAGCGAAACGCCGAAGGCCTATCCCTACTGGCATCAGTCGGGCTTTGCGGAACGCAATCCGCCGCCAGTATAATTTGCTTTCAGGTCAGCGCCGTTCGACAAGCTTGGCCAATGGCCAAGCTTGTCACAGCGATGTCACATGGCTCGTTTGTCTATCGGCCTTGCGGGTTGAAGCGAGCCACTAAGAAAGAGGTTATCGAGCGATGATGGACGAGCAGGACAAAAGCGACCGCGCGATGATGGCACGCGTCGAAGCCGAGATCGCCGACAGCTTCGATGAAGAGCTTGAAATGGAGCTCGACGACAATCGGCTCGCCCGCCTGCTCGACGGCAAGGATCACGACGAAGATGCTGGTCTTCTCGACCGGCAGTTCTATTTCAAGGAATTGTTCCGTCTGCAGCATGAGTTGATCAAGCTGCAGGACTGGGTCGTCAACGCGAAGGCGAAAGTCGTCGTCGTGTTCGAAGGGCGCGATGCGGCCGGCAAGGGCGGTGTCATCAAGCGCATCACGCAGCGCCTCAATCCGCGTGTCGTACGCGTCGTCGCGTTGTCGGCACCGACCGAACGCGAGCGATCACAATGGTATTTCCAGCGCTATGTTCCGCACCTTCCAGCAGGCGGCGAGGTCGTGCTGTTCGACCGCTCCTGGTACAATCGCGCGGGCGTCGAGCGCGTCATGGGTTTCTGTACGGAAAACGATGTTGAAGAGTTTTTCCGTGACGTTCCCGAGTTTGAGAAGATGCTCGCACGCTCGGGCATTACACTGATCAAATATTGGTTCTCGATCTCCGACGATGAACAGCATCTGCGGTTTCAGATGCGTATTCACGATCCGATCAAGCAGTGGAAGCTGTCGCCGATGGATCTGGAATCGCGCCGCCGTTGGGAAGACTACACCAAGGCCAAGGAAGCGATGCTGGAGCGCACGCACATTCCGGAAGCGCCGTGGTGGATCGTCCATGCCGACGACAAGAAGCGGGCGCGGCTCAACTGCATCCATCACCTGCTGAGCCAGATTCCGTACAGCGAAGTGCCACGTGCGCCGGTGGTCCTGCCGGACCGCGTGCACCATCCCGATTATCACCGCATGCCGGTCCCGGACGACATGTACGTGCCGGCGATCTATTAGGTCGTTGCGGCGACGGAACCTTTTCCGATGGCAGAACGTAAGGCGCGGGCTGGCTCACAGGACCGGCTCGGGAGGCCTTTATGCTGTTGCGCTCAATTTTCGCGATCTTAAGCGTGTGCTCGGTCTTTATGCTTTGGGCCATCGCCGTTTCGGCCGATGACGCAAAGCAGGCGAAGTTCGGATCGGAGCATTTGCTTCGGCTGAACTCAGCGCCGATTGATCCCGGCGTTTAACGGATGCGGCGCGGATTCATATAGAGGTCGGCTTCCTGGCGCTGAATTGTGGGCTTCAGCCGGCCGTCGCGGATGTCTCGCGCAATATGTTTGACGTGGCGACGGGCTTGGCTGTTGAACGACACCATGCCGGTGAACAGCTTCATCACTTGCAACAGCCGCTGGTCGATATGGTCGCCGCGCAGTTTGCAGCGCCAGCGTCCGCCGATCGTGAGAATGGCGCCGTCGATGTGGCCGACGTGGTCGCCGTGCTGGTCGATCAGCGTGTAATCGCCACCGAGATTGATATAGTCACGGCGGAACCGGTAAAACCGCGGCTCGCCGTCGTGGATGATGAAGAACGAGAAGTTCTCGGGCAGCAACGGCCATTTGTCGGCTGAGCGTTCGACGCTAATGAGGTTGTCGTCCTCGCTGGTGTTGATTGCGAAGCTCGTCACCGGAAAGCCGCCAGCCGCGAGCGTTTGCTGCACCGAACGGCCGAGCATCATGTCCATGCTGGCTTTCCAGTTCAGCGTATCGGAGAACAGCTTGAGCACGAGACGCTTGTCCATGCCGGTCGCGTCCTTCCAAATTTCCTTGCGATAGCCGAGCACGCCGGTCCGCTCGCCGTTTTCGGTGATCTCGGCGAAGACATCCATGTCGGTCGTGAACTGGCGCGACTTGCCGCGGTTGCGGTCTCGTTTCCACGGTCCGAACTCGATGGAGTTGAAGGGCGTCAGCCAGACGTCAACATTGAAGTCGTGCCAGGACTTCTTTGCGTCTTTTACCGCGGTCTTGCTGGTCTTTTCGAGCTTCGCGACGGAGTCTTTCGACGGATCGGCCTTTGGCGCCTGCTCCAGAACTTCGTCCCGCGCGACGGTGGCGGCTTCGGCCGCGGCGGCCTTTGCTTCGACCTCGACAGGATCTTTTTTCTGGGCAGATGCGGTCATGGCAGTCCTCGCGCGTGTCGATGCACACAGTCCAAGCGAATCACTCGGACGACCCTAGCACTGACGCCACGCGAGACTGAGGTGGGCCAAAAATTTGCGGTGGGAAAACGTGTTACCGCGATCCGAAGATAGCCGAGCCGACACGAACGTAGGTCGCGCCGAACGCAACGGCGGCTTCGAAGTCGCTGCTCATGCCCATGCTTAGGCCGGTCAGCCTAAGCTCGCGAGCAAGCTTGGCAAGAAATGCGAAATGCACGGCGGGTTCTTCGTCGACGGGCGGGATGCACATCAGGCCCGAGATCGGCAGTTTCAACTCATCCTGGCAGAGCGCAACAAACGCCGCTGCCTCGCGGGGCATGACGCCGGCCTTCTGCGGCTCTTCTCCGGTGTTGACTTGCACAAACAGTTCGAGCGCGCGGCGTTGCTTTTCCATTTCGGCGGCGATGGCGCGCGCGATCTTTTCGCGATCGATGGTGTGGATCGCATCGAAGAAGGCGACAGCTTCCTTCGCTTTGTTGGATTGCAGCGGGCCGATGAGATGTAGCTTCACATCCGGGAACTCGGTGCGTAGCGGCGGCCACTTACGCTCCGCTTCCTGGACGCGGTTCTCGCCGAAAATTCGCTGCCCTGCAGCAATGACCGGGCGAATGGCATCTGCATCGAAAGTCTTAGAGACAGCAATCAGCTCGACACTTTCAGTGTCGCGGCCGGCAGCCTTGGCGGCGGCAACAATTTCGTCCTTTATGTGCTTTAACCTGTCGACCGCGCTTTCGTGGTAACTGACGCTCGTCACACTTTCCTCACTCGCTGTTCGCTTCCCATAGCCATTCCGACACGCAGTGAACAAGTGTCGCAATTTTGTGGTCAAGCTCCAGCACTACATAACGCATCCGTTCCACCCCCCGCAGAGGAATTCCCCACATGCTGAAACTCGCCGACGCTCGCCGCATCATCGACGCCGCAGAAAAGAAGGCGAAGGAAATCGGCCAGCCGATGAACATCGCCGTCGTCGATGAAGGCGCGAACCTCATTTCGCACATTCGCATGGACAACGCATGGATCGGATCGATCGATATCGCGATCAATAAAGCGTTTACGGCACGTGCCTTCAACATCTCGACCAAAGAGCTTGCCGAAAACAGCCAGCCGGGCGACCAGTTCTTCGGCATTCATGCCTCGAACCATGATCGCGTTATGATCTTCGCAGGCGGCATTCCGCTTAAGGATAAGGATGGCAACGTCGTCGGCGCCATCGGTGTTTCGGGCGGCAGCGGCGTGCAGGACCAGTCGGTCGCCGAAGCCGGCGCCGGTGCGCATACGTGCTGAGACCAAATCTGCGCCCGTGCCGATAACTCGGCGCAGGCCTGCCCTGACCATAGTAAAAGGCGCTCATGCTCGGGCATGGGCGCTTTTTATTCAATATGTTACCGCATCTACCTTCATTCTCCATATGAAAGAAATTGAATTCTGCGGCGGTCGCTAAGGGGCCAGCAGAAACCCATCCCTTGACCGGCTTTACCATTCGGGGTCTTTACGGCGTTCCGGCAAGCATTTGAATGAGATCCAGGCCCCATGGCCAACGAACGCTACAACGCGCCCGAGCGTGAAAAACACTGGCAGTCGATCTGGGAAGAGGCGGACATCTTTCGCGCCTCGGAGGATCAGAACAAGCCCAAGTCCTATGTCCTTGAGATGTTTCCCTATCCGTCAGGGCGCATTCACATGGGCCACGTTCGCAACTACGCGATGGGCGACGTCGTCGCGCGCTACAAGCGAGCGAAGGGCTTCAACGTGCTGCATCCGATGGGCTGGGACGCCTTCGGCATGCCGGCGGAAAATGCCGCGATGGAGCGGAAGGTCCATCCGGGCGCCTGGACCTACGCCAATATCGACACGATGCGCGGACAGCTCAAGTCGATGGGCCTGTCGCTCGACTGGTCGCGCGAGATCGCGACGTGCTCACCCGCTTACTACAGGCACCAGCAGAAGCTCTTTCTCGATCTGCTGAAGAAAGGCCTCGCTTATCGTAAGTCGTCGAAGGTGAATTGGGACCCGGTCGATCATACGGTGCTTGCGAACGAGCAGGTGATCGATGGCCGCGGCTGGCGCTCCGGCGCGCTCGTCGAGCAGCGCGAACTCACGCAGTGGTTCTTCAAAATCACGGACTACGCCGAAGAGCTTTTGAACGACCTCGATACGCTCGACAAGTGGCCCGAGAAGGTGCGCCTGATGCAGGCGAACTGGATCGGCCGCTCGGAAGGCATGCTCGTCCGCTGGGCGCTCGACAAGAAGACGGCGCCGAAAGGTTTCGACGAGGTTGAAGTTTATACGACGCGGCCCGACACGCTGTTCGGCGCATCGTTTCTTGCGGTCGCGGCGGATCATCCGCTGGCGAAGGCTGCGGCTGAAAAGAACCCGGAACTTGCTGCTTTCTGCGACGAGGTTCGGCGCATGGGCACGTCCGTCGCCGAGATCGAAGCGGCCGAAAAGCGTGGTTTCGATACCGGCATTCGCGCCGTGCACCCGTTCGACGACAGCTGGGAATTGCCCGTCTACGTCGCGAATTTCGTGCTGATGGAATATGGTACGGGCGCCATCTTCGGCTGCCCGTCCGGCGACCAGCGCGACATGGATTTCGCGCTGCGTTACGAGCTGCCGGTCGTGCCCGTCATTCTGCCGCCTGGCGAAAAGGCCGAGACGTTCGCGCTGACGAACAAGGCCTACGTCGATGACGGCACGATGATCAATTCGCGCTTTCTCGATGGGCTTTCGACGGATGCTGCGTTCGAGGAAGCGGCGAAGCGGCTCGAAAAGCAGAAGCTCGGATCAAAGCCGCAGGGCGCGCGCAAAGTGAATTATCGCTTGCGCGATTGGGGTATTTCGCGCCAGCGCTACTGGGGCTGTCCGATCCCGATCATCCACTGCAAGACGCACGGCCCCGTGCCGGTGCCGGAAAAAGATCTGCCGATCGAGCTGCCGGAAGACGCAACGTTCGATAAGCCCGGCAATCCGCTCGACCGGCATCCGACGTGGAAGCACACGACGTGCCCGATCTGCGGCGAGCCGGCTTTGCGCGAAACCGATACGATGGACACGTTTGTCGACTCGTCCTGGTACTTCGTGCGCTTCACCGCACCGGAAGCGCCGACACCCGTCGATAAAAGCGCGGCGCAATACTGGCTGCCGGTCGATCAATATATCGGCGGCATCGAGCACGCGATTTTGCATCTGCTCTATTCGCGCTTCTTCGTACGGGCGATGTGCGACACGGGCCATCTGACGTTTTCGACGAACACGCGCGAACCATTTGCGGCGCTGTTCACACAGGGCATGGTCACGCACGAGACCTACAAATCGGACGACGGCACTTGGCTGCTCCCGACCGACATCCGGCTCGAAGGCGAAGGCGCGAGCCGCAAGGCGACCGAGATCGCGACGGGAAAACCGGCCGCGATCGGCTCTATCGAGAAGATGTCAAAGTCGAAGAAGAACCTCGTCGATCCCGACGACATCATCGCCCATTACGGCGCGGACTGCGCCCGCTGGTTTATGCTCTCCGACAGTCCTCCGGAGCGCGACGTCATCTGGACGGAAGCGGGCGTCGCGGGCGCAGGGCGCTTCATCCAGCGCGTCTGGCGAATCGTCGAAGAGGTTGCAGAGGCTTATCCGGCCGAGAAGGGTGCGAAACCGGCTTCCTTCAGCGCCGAGGCGCTGGAAGTCCGGAAGGCAGCGCACCGGGCGCTGGACGGCGTCGGCAAAGCCATCGACGCTCTTCGCTTCAACGTCGCCGTGGCGAATGTCCACGAGTTTTCCAATGTTCTCCAATCCGCGCTATCGAAGCGGAATCCTGAGATGGCGTGGGCACTTCGCGAAGCGACCGAACTTCTGGTTCTGATGATCGGCCCGATGATGCCGCATTTGGCGGAAGAATGCTGGGCGCGGCTCGGATACAACACGCTGGTCGCGAACGAACCGTGGCCCGCCGCTGAGGCAGAGCTACTCGTTGACGATCAAGTGACCATTGCCGTACAGGTTAATGGTAAGCGACGGGACGAACTTGTGATTTCGCGCAGTGCGAAGTCCGAGGAAGTTGAGGCGGCGGCGTTGAAGCTTGAGACGGTGGCGCGTGCTCTTGAAGGGCGGTCGCCGAAGAAAGTGATCGTCGTTCCGCAGAGGATCGTGAATGTCGTTGGCTGAGGGGCGGTTTGGACTGGGGGGCAAGTACGGCCTTGTGGCTGTACGTGGCCTGTTTTTGACGTCCGCACTTCTGACACTTCCTGTCCTTGGCGGCTGCGGCAACGGCGGATTTCATCCGCTCTATGGCTCGGCGCTGATCAACGGCTCCGCGATCAACGAGCGGCTGGCGTCGGTAGATGTCGCGCCGATTCCGGGCCGTGTCGGACAGCGAATCCGCAACGAACTGATCTTCCAGACGACGGGCGGCGGGTCTCCCGCACCGCCGAAGTATCGCCTCGATATCGCAATCCGCGAATCCGTCACGTCGATGCTCGTCGCGGTCGACGGCAACGCGGGCAACCAGATTTACGGCATCGACGCCTCCTACAGTCTCGTGCGGCTGTCGGACAAGAAAGTCGTTGCCACGGGCTCCAGCTACGGCCGGGCGTCGTTCGATCGCGTGTCGTCGATCTTCGCCAACGTTGAAGCCCGGCAGGACGCGGAAAACCGCGCGGCCGAAACGGTCGGCGAAGAGCTTCGCACGCGACTGCTCGCCGTTCTCGCCAGCAATCAAGCCTAGCCGCTCTTCATTTCGGGGCTGCTGCCCTGTAAGAGCTTGCTCATGGCCGCCGTCAAACCGCAACAAACCGCTGCCTTCATGAAGGCGCCACCAGCCGATCTGGCGGCTGTGCTGTTTCACGGGTCCGATCCGGGCCTTGTCAGCGAACGCTCGGCGACGCTGGCGCGGGTTCTAGCGAGCCGCGAAAACCCGCCGGGCGAAATCCTCAAGATCGACGAGACGGAACTCGACGACGATACTGGATTGCTCGAAACGGAACTGCAAACGAGGCCGATGTTTTCGGGACGACGGATCGTCAGGGCGATTGCGGGGCGAAAGATCTCAGCGCAGTTACTGAAACCCATTCTGGCGTCGGTGCCGCTCGAAGGTCTGCTGATCGTCGAAGCCGGAAACCTGAAAGCGGACGATACGCTTCGCGCGCTCTTTGAGAAGCAGGCGTCGTGCTATGCGATCCCCTGCTATCCGGATACCGCCGCCGATATCGACGAACTCATCTCTGATGTGCTCACGTCGTTCAAGCTTAAGATCGACGGCGATGCGCGCGATCTGCTGCAAAGCCGCCTCGGCGCCGACCGGGCGCTGTCGCGGTCAGAAATTGAGAAGCTGGCGCTCTATTGTCTCGGGCGACAGCAGATCACCTTCGAAGACGTTGATATGCTCGTCGGTGACGCTGCAGGCCTCGCGGTCGAGCGGATCGCCGAAGCTGTGGCCGACGGGCGCACCAAAAACGCCCTCGGCGATTTCGGGCGTGCAATGGCGTCGGGCGAAAATGCGCAGATGATCATTGGCGTTCTGCAGCGCTATTTCCTGAAGCTGCATCGCGTGCGCAGCGATGTCGATGCCGGGCAAAGGCTCGATGATGCGCTGAAGTCGCTGCGACCGCCGCTGTTCTTCAAGCAAAAAGATCTGTTTTCTCGGCAGGTTCGCAGTTGGTCGCGCAGCCAGCTCGACCAGGCGCTGCGGCGCATTGCGGAAGCAGCGAAAACAGCGCGGCTCTCGTCCAATCTCGAAGACGTCATCGCCGAGCGCCTGATCCTGGCGTTGTCGTCGATGGCTGCGATATCTGCCGCTGCGGCGAGCCGCCGCTAAGGCCTGCTTGCAGGTCGGCTACGCCTCCCTATAGTGCCAGCGCTTTTCATCTGAGAATAAAGGGGACCTTCATGACTGATGCGCGTTACGACGTGATCGGGATCGGTAACGCGATCGTCGATATCATCGGGCGATGCGACGAAGCTTTTCTCGCCGACGTCGGCGTTGCAAAAGGCAGCATGCGGCTCGTCGATGCGGACGAGATCAAGAAGATCTATTCGGGCATGGGGCCTGCGATCGAAACGTCGGGTGGATCGGCCGCAAATACCATTGCAGGCGTTGCCTCATTCGGCGGAAGCGCAGCGTTCATCGGTACGATTGCCGACGATGAATTCGGCCGGATTTTCTCACACGACATTCGTTCTATCGGAGTTGAATTCGGCGCCTCGCCGATTTCGAATGGAACGCCGACATCGCGGTCTCTCATTCTCGTCACGCCCGACGGCGAGCGCACGATGAATACCTATCTCGGCATCTCGACGAATATCGAAGAAACGCAACTCGATCTCGAATTGATCCGCGCTTCGTCCATTCTTTATCTCGAAGGTTATCTCTTCGATCAGCCGCAAGCGATGACCGCTTTTCGGTCGGCGCATAAAGCTGCAAAAGCAGCGGGGCGAAAAACGGCGTTGACGCTTTCAGACGGTTTTTGCGTTGATCGCCATCGCGATGAGTTTCTCAAACTCATTCGCTCCGGCATCGATATTCTTTTCGCAAATGAATCCGAGATCAAATCGCTCTACCAAACGGAATCCTTCGATTTTGCGGCGGAGAAAGCGCGGGCCGATGCGAAGCTTGCGGTTCTGACGCGAAGCGCAAAAGGCTCCGAGATTCACTTCGAAGGCGAAACAATTCGAATTGGTACTTTCCCCGTTGAAGAGGTCGTCGATACGACGGGTGCCGGCGATTTATATGCGGCGGGATTCCTTTTCGGATATGCGAAAGGTTTGCATCTGGAAACCGCCGGTAGGCTCGCAAGTTTGGCAGCTTCGGAAATTATCAGCCATACGGGCGCCCGGCCGGCTGTTTCGCTCTCGGAATACGCCCGGCAACACGGCATTATTTCGTAAGGTCATTTTACGCCCCGGACCCCATTCCGGGGCGTATTGATATCTCTATTTTGAGTTGAACTGCACATCATAGGAGAATGTTTAGGGGGTATTTCGTGTCCAATTCGGACTCACAATTATTCTCCCTGGAATTACGATTTAACTTGCCGCAATCTCGAAATTACTGAATCGCTTTGTTTCGAGGTTCAAAAAAAATGCTTCACGCTCCCGTCCGACGCGGCCGCCCGAAAGGGACCGGCATTGATGATAGCGACCGGATCGCCCGATTGGACGAATTGTTGCGTGTTCACCCCGAAATGAAGCCCACCACCGCCATTCGCATGATGGGATATTCCGACCCCTCGGCCATTCGGCGACTTCGCGACAAATATAAGGTCTTTGCGATGAAGACGCGCATCGAGCTTGCGAAGGAAATGAGAGCCGCCGTACCGGTGGCGCTCGAGCCTATTTCGGCGCTCATTCAGCACGGCCGCTAAAACCCGGTATTTCGAAGACACCAAACCCTTTTCAAAACTTCGACTATAGAGCGATCTTTCCTGTGATCACTCGCCAGGGCCGCGTCCCCAAGCGGCCCATTTTTTTTGCCCGCCGTTTAGAGACGATGCGTAAATCTACAGCTTGCGGAGGTATACGGATTCGACACGGTGGCTCTCGCTTTTCTGCAGGATGAGTTGAGCGCGCCGCCGTGTCGGCAGAATATTTTTTTCGAGGTTTTCGAAGTTGATCTCGCGCCAAAGTTTCAGCGCCACATGGCGGGCTTCATCGGCGGCGAGGGTTGCGTATTTATGGAAGTAAGCGCCGGGATCGCGAAATGCGGTCGAACGCAAACGCATGAAACGCGTCAGATACCAATTCTCGATCACGGCCGGATCGGCGTCGATATAAATCGAGAAATCGATGAAATCGGAGACGAACGGTATGGTGCCGCCGTCTTTCGGCATTTCGGCCGGCTGCAGAATATTCAAGCCTTCAATAATGAGAATATCGGGCTGCTCGATCAGGACTTCCTGACCGGGAAGAACGTCATATTGAAAGTGCGAATAGACGGGCGCTGCGACGCTCGTGAGGCCGGATTTGATATCGCCCAGAAAGCGCAAAAGCCGTTCGGTATCGAAGCTTTCGGGAAAGCCCTTCTTGGCCATCAGGCCGCGACGCTCCAGCTCGGCATTCGGAAAGAGAAAGCCGTCGGTCGTCAAAAGATCGACGCGCGGATGATCCGGCCAGCGCGCCAGAAGCGCCCGCAGAACGCGGGCCGTCGTGCTCTTGCCGACCGCGACAGATCCGGCAACGCCGATGATAAAGGGAACCTTGGTATCCTTGCGCCCTAAGAACTCAGAGCTAACGGAATAAAGCTTCTGCGCAGCGGCGACGTAGAGGTTGAGAAGGCGCGAGAGCGGCAGATAGATCTGCTCGACCTCGTCGACCGACAGCTCCTCGATGATACCGGAGAGCTGTTCCAGCTCGTTCGGCTGCAGCGTCATCGGCGTGTCAGCGCGCAGCCTCGCCCATTCCTCGCGGGTAAAAACACGATAGGGAGAAAACGGCAAGCTTTCGAGCCGCGCGTCGTCACGCGTCTTCGTTCGTCGCTTCGGTGTGTACCGCGCGTTCACGTCGTGCCTTTGGTGCGGGAGGCTTTCTCTTCGAGACCTGAAGTGCCCATACGTCCGTCGAGAACCATCAGGATATCGGCGAAGGCGATCTGGCGAGATTCAAGCAGCACCAGCAGGTGGTAGAGCACATCGGCGGCTTCGGCGCGCACCGCCTTGTCGTCGGTGCCCATCGCCGCGATGACCAATTCGACCGCTTCCTCGCCAAACTTCTTGGCGCAGCGCTCGGTCCCGGCGGTCAGCAGTTGAGATGTATAGGACTTTCCCGAAGTGTCGGAACGCCGCGAGTGAATCAACGCGGCGAGCCGGTCCAGGGTATTCTCTTCGCTCATGTCTTGCGTCTCGTGCGGTTCGGTTCGACGTTCGAACCCAAGCGAGCGCACACCATCAAGCCAGCGCCGGATAATCAAGCCATCCTCATCCGAAAAGGCGAGAAAAGCTTAAAATCGTCAGCCTCCGCCCAGCCGTTGGCGGATGTAGTCGAGCTGATCGAAGTTGCCGTAGCGGATCATGAGCGTGCCGCTTTCGCCGGACGCCTTGCGGATTTCGACCTTGAGGCCCAGGAGGTCCGTCAGCTCCTTTTCGAAGGCTTTGGTGTCGGCGTCCTTGTCGCGGGCGCGGCGATTACCGCCGCCGGTGTTGCCCGGTTCGCCGAACGTCTGCACCAGCGTTTCGACGTCGCGAACGTTGAGGCCGTTGTCGATGATCTGCTTGGCGATGTTGCCGGCATCCTCACGGCCGATGAGTGCCCGAGCATGACCGGCGCTGATCTGGCCGCTTTGGACGAGCGACTGCACGTCGGCAGGGAGCTTCAACAGGCGCAGGGTGTTTGCGACGTGGCTGCGGCTCTTGCCGATGATTTCGGAGACCTGCTCCTGGCTGTAGTCGAACCGTTCGACGAGTTCGCGATAGCCGGTCGCTTCCTCGATGGCGTTCAAGTCCTGGCGCTGGACGTTTTCGATGATGGCGAGTTCCAAAACCTCGCGGTCGCTGAGTTCGCGTATGATGACGGGGATAGTGTGGATGCCCGCCTTCTGCGCGGCGCGCCAGCGGCGCTCGCCGGCGACGATCTCATAGCCACCCGCCATGCCGTTGGGACGCACGACGATGGGCTGGACAAGACCCTTGGTGCGGATCGATTCCGCCAGCTCGGCCAGTTCGTCGTCGCGGAAATCCTTGCGCGGGTTGAGTGGGCTCGACTTGACCTCGGAGATGGAGACCATGCGCTGCTCGCCTTCCGGCGGCAGGCGATGCCCCATCGGCGCCGGCTCTCCGATGAGAGAGGCAAGGCCACGGCCCAGGCGGCTCTTCGGCACCATCGAGTTCATCTGCTTTTCAGTCCCCTGCTGATCGTTTGTTCTTTAAATCCGCTCGTTTCTTACATGTCTCAAGCGGCCTTGAAGCGCCGCTCGCGTTCCATGATCTCAGTCGCCAGGCGCATGTAGGCCTGGCTGCCGGCACAGTCGTAATCGTAGAGAAGGATCGGCTTGCCGTGTGAGGGGGCTTCGGCAATGCGCGTATTCCGCGGAATGACCGTGTCGTAGACTTTCGAGCCGAAAAAGGCCCGGACGTTGGCTGCGACTTCGCGAGAGAGCGAGACGCGCTGGTCGTGCATCGTCAGCACGACGCCTTGGATTTCAAGGCGCGGATTGAGTGTTGCGCGGATCTGTTCGATCGAGTCTTTGAGCTGTGAAATACCTTCGAGCGCGTAGAATTCGCACTGGACCGGAACGATGACCGCATCCGCAGCCGACATGGCGTTGAGCGTCAGCAGGTTCAGCGACGGCGGGCAGTCAATCAGCACGTAGGTGAAGTGCGTTTCGGGATCGCGCGTGCGCTGGTGTCCGACCATCGCGGTGATGGCGTCGCGCAGCTTGAATGCCTTGTTTTGATCGGCGGCCAGCATCGGCTCGATGCCGACGAGATCGTTGTTTGCGGGCACGACGAAAAGGTTCGGAACGGCCGTTTTCAGGACCGTATCGAGGATCGCGACGCCGCTCGTCAGAATATCGAACGAAGTCTGGAAGCGTTTTTCGATATCGATGCCGAGACCAGTCGAAGCGTTCCCCTGGGGATCGAGGTCGAGCACAAGCACGCGCTCACCCACGGCAGCGAGCGCTGTGCCGAGGTTGATCGCCGTCGTGGTCTTGCCGACGCCACCCTTTTGGTTGGAGATGGCGACGACGCGCGGACCCGCGTTTGCACTGCCCGCGCCTGAGACGTAACCGGCCACGGGTTATCCCTCCGTCTTGGGTTTCGACACCCGGGGTTTCAACGCTTTAAGCAACACAACGCGGCCGTCCTCTTCCGTAACGCTTGGAATCAGCTCAAAGGCAAATTGCCAATCCTGAGCCGCCTTTTCGACTTCGGCCGTGGCGTCACGGCCTTTCAGGAAAAACCCAAGCGTAGAAGGCCCGAAATACGGCGCTGCGATCTCAACCAGCTTGGACAGCGGTGCGAGCGCGCGCGCGGTGACGCAGTCGGCCACGCCTACCTTAGCGTGAGTCTCGGGATTTTCGATCCTCATGCACAGAATGTCCACAGCCATGCCGGTCTGACGGGCGGCTTCCCGCAGGAAAGCCGCCTTCCGGCTGTCGCTCTCAACCAACGTATGGTGGGTCTGGCCGGTCTCGGAGGCCAGGATCGCGAGCACGAGGCCCGGAAAGCCGGCGCCGGAACCCAGATCGAGCCAGGTTTTGGCCTCTGGGGGCCGGAGCGGCCAGAGCTGGGCGCTGTCGGCGAAATGGCGGTCCCAGATATCGTCCAGGGTGCTCGGGGCGACGAGGTTGATCGTCTTCTGCCACTTCTTCAGCAGGGTTTCGTAGGTCTCCAGCTTTTCGCGGACGGCATTCGAGATGCCGAACCGGGCCTGGAACGCGGCTGGCGTGTCGATGCGGGCTTCCGTGCGAGATCGGGCCATCAGGCGGACTTACGGCCGGATTTTTCGCTCTTGGCGGCCTTGAGGCGGGCGAGCAGGGTCAAAAGCGCGGCGGGCGTCATGCCCTCGATGCGTCCGGCCTGGGCGATGGTCGCGGGGCGGTGGCGGACAAGCTTCTGGCGGATTTCGGCCGAAAGGCTGGGCAAGCTCGCGTAATCGAAGTCGTCCGGGATGCGGACGGCCTCATCCCGTTTCAGCTGGGCCACATCCTCGTCCTGGCGGCGGAGGTAGGCGGCGTAGCGGGCGTCGACCTCGAGCTGAGCGGCGATTTTGGGTACGATGCGGTCGATCTCGGGCCAGACGGCCTTCAGCCGCTCCAGCGAAATCTCCGGGAAGGCCAGGAGATCGAAAGCGCTGCGCCGGCGGCCGTCGCGATTGACCGCCAGGCCGTGGCGGGCGGCTTCGGTCGGGGTGAGCGAGAGTTGGTTCAACAAGTCAAGGCCGTCGAACAGAGCTTTGGCTTTCGCCTCGTAGGCCCGGGCGCGCTCCGGCCCGACGACGCCGAGGCGGATGCCCTCGGGTGTTAAGCGCTGGTCGGCATTGTCGGCACGGAGTTTCAGGCGGAATTCGGCCCGCGACGTAAACATGCGATAGGGCTCGGAAACGCCGCGGGTGACGAGGTCGTCGACCATGACGCCCAAATAACCGGAAGTGCGCGAAATACTGTACGTTTCGCGTGAATCCATTTCTGAATAAACAGTTTCACGTGAATCCGTTGTATATGAATCTATGGTTAATCGCCCGGCGGTTCGCGCGGCGTTGATGCCGGCCAGAAGCCCCTGGGCCCCCGCCTCTTCGTAGCCAGTTGTTCCGTTGATCTGGCCCGCCAGGAACAGGCCCGGCAGGCGCTTCACTTCAAGACCCGGGGTCAGTTCGCGCGGATCGACGTAATCATATTCGATGGCATAGCCCGGCCGCTTGATAACCACGTTTGCGAGCCCCGGCATGGTTTTCAGGAATGCGTCCTGAACCTCGGCCGGAAGCGAGGTCGAGACACCGTTCGGGTAGATCGTGTCGTCGTCGAGGCCTTCCGGCTCGAGGAAAATCTGGTGTGCCGAGCGGTCGGCGAAGCGCACGACCTTGTCCTCGATCGAGGGGCAATAGCGCGGGCCGACGCTCTCGATCTGGCCCGAATACATCGGCGAACGAGCGAGATTGGCGCGAATGATGTCGTGGGTTTCCGGCGTCGTATAGGTGATGCCGCAAGCGATTTGGGGCGTCGCGATTGTCTCGGTCAAAAACGAGAATGGGACCGGATCGTCGTCAGCCTTTTGCATTTCAAGGCCGGACCAATCGATGGACTTGCCGTCGAGGCGGGCTGGGGTGCCGGTCTTGAGGCGACCGAGGTTCAAGCCAAGAGCGTAAAGCCGGTCGGACAGCTTCAACGCCGGGGCCTCCCCTGCCCGGCCGGCCGGGATTTTCTGCTCGCCCATGTGAATCAGGCCGTTCAGGAACGTGCCCGTCGTCAGGACAACGGCGCCGGAGCGGACCAGGCGACCGTCGGCCGTGATCACGCCTTCCACGCGGCCATTTTCGACGATCAGGTCCTCGACCCCGCCTTCGATCACATCGAGATTTGGAATTGCGGCGATTTCGGCCTGCATGGCCTGACGATAGAGTTTGCGGTCGGCTTGAGTGCGCGGGCCATGGACGGCGGGGCCTTTGGAGCGGTTCAGAAGGCGGAACTGGATACCGGCAACGTCGGCGACGCGACCCATCAGGCCGTCAAGCGCGTCGATTTCCCGAACCAGATGGCCCTTGCCGAGGCCGCCGATGGCCGGATTGCACGACATTTCGCCGATGGTCGCAAAAGCATGCGTGACAAGCGCCGTCCGCGCGCCCATGCGCGCCGCGGCCGCTGCAGCCTCGGTTCCGGCGTGTCCGCCGCCCACGACGATGACATCATATCGGTTCATTGGCGGGATTTAGCGCAAATCCGGAGGCACGGCAAAAGGCGAAACGCCCTTAGTTTTTGATCGCGGCTTCCGACTCTCCTTCGTCGAGCGGGCCGGAAGCCGCAGAATCGGGAGTTTGGGCGGGAGGGAGAAAAATCCAGGCTTGCGAATCCAAAGAATCATTTCACGTGAAACTTTTTGGACTCACTTGCCGATGCAGAAACGGCTGAAGATTTGGTCAAGGACGTCCTCGACGTCGACGCGGCCGGTGATACGGCCCAGAGCCTGGGCGGCGCGGCGGACATCTTCGGCCCGGAGTTCGATGGGCTCGGGGCTTTCAGCCAGAAAAGCCGTCACGTCGGCCAAGGCCGTTTCGAGGGCCTGCCGATGGCGCGCCTGCGTGATGACGGGGTCCGTTTGCGAGCCGACAGCCTGTTTCGCACGCTCTGAGATGACTGCAATTAGACGGTCGAGACCCGCGCCGGTCTTCGCGGAGATGGCCAAATCGCCAAAGCCCGGTTCCATCTGCGACTCATGTGGAAGATCGGCTTTGGAACGAATTACAAGACTTGTTTCACGTGAAAAGCCAAGCGGTGGAATCGACTCCTCTTTTTCCGTCAGCCACAGGATCAGATCGGCGTCTCGGGCGGCGGCAAGACTACGGCGGATGCCTTCCTGTTCGACTTCGCTTGCGGCTTCGCGAATGCCGGCGGTGTCGGAGACGATGACCGGCAAGCCGCCGAGGTCGAGGCGAACTTCGATGACGTCACGCGTGGTTCCGGCTTCGGCCGAGACGATGGCCGCGTCACGACGAGCAAGCGCATTCAGCAGCGACGATTTTCCGGCGTTCGGTGCGCCCAGCAGAGCAACGCGGAAGCCGTCGCGCAGGATCTCGCCGCGATGACCGTCATCGAGATGCGCTGCGATCTCTTTCGCCAAGATTTCCGCACGTTTTCGCGCTTCGGCGAATGATGATGCCGAGACGTCGCCCTCGTCGGAGAAGTCGATGGCGGCCTCGGTGAGGGCTGCAATTTCGATCAGGCGCGCGCGCCAGCCGTCATAGAGTTTCGACAATGCGCCACCTGCCTGGGCGAGGGCCTGGCGGCGCTGGGCGTCGGTTTCGGCATCAACGAGGTCGGCCAAACCTTCGACTTCGGCCAAATCGAGCTTGCCGTTTTCGAAGGCGCGGCGGGCGAATTCTCCGGGTTCTGCCAAGCGGCATCCGGGAATGGTGGCCAGAGCGGACAGAAGAGCTGCGACGACGGCCCGGCTGCCGTGGACTTGGAACTCGACGACGTCTTCGCCTGTTTCGGACAAAGGCGCCGCAAACCAAAGCACGACCGCGCGGTCAAGCGCTTCGCCTGTCTCGGGATGACGAATGGTCCGAAAGGCAGCGACGCGTGGCTTGGGTATCGGCGCCACCATTCTCTGCAGCACGCCCTGAGCAGCCGGTCCGGAAATGCGGATGACGGCGACGCCCGCGCGACCCGGCGCGCTCGAGAGCGCGAAGATGGTCGTCGTATCCGGTGTTGGGGGGCTTTGATTCATGGAATTTGAGTACGAGGGCGTTATCGACATAAGCTTCGCGTACGCGCGGATGCTTCGTGCCGCAACTTGATCTCGCAATTCCTCCTAACGCCCGTTGAATTCCTTACATGTCCGAAAATCGCCTGAAGTATGAGACGAGCCCTTATCTGCTGCAGCATCAGGACAATCCGGTGCACTGGTGGGCGTGGGGTCCGGAGGCCTTGGCCGAAGCCAAGCGAACGGGAAAGCCTATCCTGCTCTCTGTCGGCTATGCGGCATGCCACTGGTGCCACGTGATGGCGCACGAGAGCTTTGAAGATCCCAATACCGCGCAGGTGATGAACGACCTTTTCGTCAATATCAAAGTCGATCGCGAGGAGCGGCCGGACATCGACGCGATCTACATGGGCGCGCTGCATCGGCTCGGCGAACAAGGTGGTTGGCCGCTGACGATGTTTCTCGATAGCGAGGCGAAACCGTTCTGGGGCGGCACCTACTTTCCACGTGAATCACGCTACGGCCGGCCGTCGTTCGTGACGGTGCTGCTGCGGATCGCGGAGGCCTATCAGAACCAGCCGGAAAATGTCGCCAAGAATACCGAAGCGCTGGTGGCGTCACTGAAAGAAGAAGCATCAACGAAAGACCGCGTCGCGGCCGGTCCCGACATACGCGATCTCGTGGCGCGGATTTCGCGCGCCGTTGACCGCGAACATGGCGGCCTCAATGGCGCGCCGAAATTTCCGCAGTGGAACATTTTCTGGCTGCTCTGGCGCGGCGCTATGCGCTTTGGCGACGAGGATGCAAAACGGGCCGTCGTCACGACGCTGCGGAACATCTGCCAGGGAGGCATCTACGATCATCTCGCCGGTGGCTTCGCGCGCTATTCGGTCGATGAGTATTGGCTCGTGCCGCACTTCGAGAAGATGCTGTACGACAACGCGCTGTTGATCGATCTGCTGACGGAGGTCTGGCGCGAGACGCAGGAGCCGCTGTTCAAGACCCGCATCGCGGAGACGATCGCGTGGCTGAAGAGCGAGATGATCGCAGAAGCAGGCGGTTTTGCAGCTTCACTCGACGCCGACAGCGAAGGCGAGGAAGGCAAATTCTATGTCTGGAGTGCGGAGGAAATTGCAGACGTTTTGGGTGCGGAAGACGCAGCATTCTTTGCCCGCATCTATGGCGTGACACCGCAAGGAAACTTCGAGGGCCACACCATCCTCAATCGTCTCGACCAGCAAGCGCTGCTGCCCGATGAGGAAGAAGCGCGTCTCGGCGAAATGCGTGCGAAGCTTTTGCAGCGGCGCGCATCTCGCATTCGGCCCGGATGGGACGACAAGATCCTTGCAGATTGGAATGGGCTAGCGATCGCAGCCGTGTCACGCGCCGCTATCGTTTTCGATGAGCCGGAATGGCTGGCGCTGGCGGAGCGTGCGTTCGGCGCCGTCACGACGAAACTCGCCGCCGGGGGCGATCGCCTCTTTCATTCCTATCGCGGCGGACTTGCGAAGGCTCCTGCGACGGCGTCGGATTACGCGAACATGATCTGGGCGGCGCTGCGCCTTTACGAGGTGACCCTATCAGACCGCTATCTCAGCCAAGCCCAGCGCTGGGCGGAGGTGCTCAACACGCACTATTGGGATGGCGAGAGCGGCGGCTACTTCACGGCGGCCGACGATACCAGCGACGTCGTCGTGCGGCTGAAGTCGGCATCCGACGACGCGACACCCAGCGCGAATGCGATTCAGCTGTCGAACCTTATTGCACTCGCAGCCATGACGGGCGACCTCACGTATGACGATAGGGCGGCGGAACTCACGCGGGTGTTTTCGGGTGCCGTCGCGCGGGCGCCTACAGGTCACTGCGGATTGATCGCCGCAGGACTCGATCTCGGCCGCCTCGTTCAAGTTGCCGTGATCGACGGCAGCAAATCTGATCTGAGAAAGACATTAATTGACATGTCGGCCCCGGGGGCCGTGACCTTCTTTTCGGAGACAGGATCGTTTGCAGAGGGCTCACCGCTTGCAGGCAAAATGAGCATAGACGGAGAATCAACGGCTTATGTCTGCGTCGGACCCGTTTGCGGAATGCCGGTTCGGCAGCCCCAAGATCTACGAAAAGAAGTTCTGATCGCACGCAGCTAAACTATTGATCGCTGTCAATTTTTACCGCGTTGAAAGGTCTCACGGAGCAAACGCTTGGATGAGTTATCCTATGCGCGATATACAGGGTGTCGAGAAAGGCAGCCCCACCAATGAAAATTCTCAGAGCAGCCGTACGTTACGGCTACATACCTTTCATGATGCTCGGCCTGACCGGCGCCGCCTATTGGGTGGTCAGCCACTTGGTCGTCGCGGAAGGAAAGACGTGGGCATATGCGTTGATTTTCCCGCTACTTATCGTAGCTTATGCAACTTCATTGCTCGCCGAACGGATCGCTCCATTCTTTCCGGAGTGGAACGATAACGAGTCTCATGGAGACATGCTCACGAACACCGGGCACATCGCGCTCTACGAGTTAGGAGCGATCAACGGCGTTCTGCTGATCCCCGTGATCTGCTGGCTGTTTCCGTTCCAGGGTCTCTGGCCGACGGAGTGGCCCATGTGGGGCCAGGTCCTGATCGCGTTCGTCGTCGCCGACTTCTCCTTCATGTTCATGCATTACCTCAGCCATCGCCTGCCGATGCTGTGGCGGCTGCATGCGGTGCATCACGGCGTCGGGCGGCTCTACGGCTACAACGGCGTTATCCGCCATCCACTGCACCAGGCGATCGACATGATCGTCGGCAACATGCCGCTTGTCATCATCGGCATGCCGGCGTCCGTTGCGGTCGTGCTCGGCTTCGTGATCTCTGTCACTCTGATCGTGCAGCATTCCAACGTGGACGCCTATCTCGGACCGCTGGAGAAGCATCTGGCGATCGGACGCGCGCATCATATGCACCACGTCAACTGGGGCACCGAAGGTGATTGCAACTTCGGCATGCTCCTGACGATCTGGGATCGGCTGTTCGGAACGTATACCGAGAAGCTGTCGCGCGAAGTCACCTCGAAAGACATGGGCGTCGACGAGCTGCCGAACTTCCCGAAGAGTTTGTGGGAGCAGTTGATCCTGCCATGGGTGTACGTGCCGGGTAAGGGCGAACCGGAACGCTATAAGCGGATGGCCGCAGAGGCCAAAGCAAAAACGCCGGCGCAAGAAGCGCGCGATCAGGTGCTGCACGCGGCGGAATGAACGTCTTCGTCGTGATGATCACAACACCATCACAAAAGGCCGCTCATTTGGGCGGCTTTTTTATTTCACGTGAATCATTGTGGCATTCGAAAAGTGAGATTCCGAACGCCATCATTTGGCGATAGATCATCGTCAGTGAGAGCTCCGAAATTCGCATTCATGGGAGCTGTCATTGGATCGCCGCGCCTTCATTCTCACGACCGCAGCGCTCGTCATGGGATCGTCTGCGCGCGGCGACGAAAATCCGTTTGAGGTCTTGGAGAGACAATACGGCGGCCGGCTCGGCGTGGCGGTACTCGATAGCGGATCGGGCGAGCGCATGGCCTATCGTACCGACGAGCGCTTTCCGATGTGCAGCACATTCAAACTTCTTATCGTTGGCGCCGTTCTGCACAACGTCGACATGGGTTCTGAGCGGCTGGACCGATGGATTTCCTTTCAGGCCAGCGATCTTCTCGATTATGCGCCGGTGACAAAGACAGCCGTCGGCAAAGGCGGCATGACGATGAGCGATCTTTGCGCGGCGGCGATCGAGTACGGTGACAACACCGCCGCCAATCTCATTCTCAAAGCAGTTGGCGGGCCAGACGGCGCGACACGCTACGTTCGTTCTCTGGCTGATGAGGTGACACGGATCGATCGGTTCGAGCCCGATGCCAACACCTGCATTCCCGGCGATCCGCGCGACACGACAACGCCAGCGGCGATGCTCGCCGATCTCAACGCGCTGGTGCTCGGAGATGCGTTGGCTGCGAACTCACGAGCGAGACTTTTGGGCTGGTTGAATGGCTGCAAGACGGCAGCGCGACGTATTCCAGCTGGTCTGCCGGCCGGCTGGGCCAGCGGCGATAAAACCGGAAGCGGCGCGAACGGAACAGCCAATGACGTCGCCATCATTCAGCGGCCAAATAAAAAGCCGCTGCTGGTCGCAGCCTATTCGACCGGTGTCGCAGCGAAGCCTGCGGACCGGGATCCGCTGCTGACTGACGTCGGTCGGATCGTTGCCCGTCATTTCGGCTAGGTCTGAATGGAACGGCAAGCGCAAAGAAAAAAGGCCGCTTGGATGCAGCGGCCTTTTTCACGTGAATCGTTGTAGCTGCTTATGTATTCATCGACTGGAAGAACTCGCCATTGGTCTTGGTCGAGCGCAGCTTGTCGATGAGGAACTCGATGCCGTCCATCGTGCCCATCGGGTTGAGGATGCGGCGGAGCACATAGACCTTCTTGAGCTGATCCTTCGGAATGAGCAGGTCTTCCTTGCGGGTGCCCGAGCGGGCCACATCGATCGCCGGGAAGACGCGCTTGTCGGAGACCTTGCGGTCCAGAATGATTTCCGAGTTGCCGGTACCCTTGAACTCTTCGAAAATAACTTCGTCCATGCGCGAACCTGTATCGACGAGCGCCGTCGCGATGATGGTCAGCGAGCCGCCTTCTTCGATATTGCGAGCCGCGCCGAAGAAGCGCTTCGGCCTCTGTAGCGCGTTGGAATCAACGCCGCCGGTCAGCACCTTGCCGGATGACGGCACAACTGTGTTGTAGGCACGACCCAAGCGCGTAATCGAATCCAGCAGGATGATGACGTCCCTCTTATGCTCAACGAGACGTTTAGCCTTCTCGATGACCATTTCCGAAACCTGGACATGGCGTGAGGGCGGCTCGTCGAATGTGGAGGAGATAACCTCGCCCTTCACCGAGCGCTGCATGTCGGTGACTTCTTCAGGCCGTTCATCGATCAGAAGAACGATCAGGTAGCATTCCGGATGATTGACGGAGATCGAATGGGCGATGTTCTGCAACAGAACCGTCTTGCCGGTTCGCGGCGGTGCCACGATCAGTCCGCGCTGCCCTTTGCCAATCGGCGAGACAATATCGATGACACGCGGGGACAGATCCTTGATCGTCGGGTCTTCGATTTCGAGCTTCAGCCATTTCGTCGGATAGAGTGGCGTCAGGTTGTCGAAGTGGCTCTTGTGCTTCGCCTTCTCGGGGTCTTCGAAGTTGATGTTCGAAACCTTGAGAAGCGCGAAGTAGCGCTCACCCTCCTTGGGGGAACGGATCTGGCCTTCGACGGTGTCGCCGGTGCGGAGGGCAAAGCGGCGGATCTGCGAGGGCGACACATAGATGTCGTCGGGGCCAGGAAGATAGTTCGCTTCCGGCGAGCGCAGGAAGCCGAAGCCGTCCTGCAGAACTTCGACGACGCCCGTCGCGGTAATTTCAGTCTCCTGCGTCGCGAGCTGCTTCAGCGTCGCGAACATCAATTCCTGCTTGCGCAGGGTCGAGGCATTCTCGACACCGGCCTCTTCGGCGAAGGTGACGAGCTCAGCGGGAGACTTCCGCTTCAAATCCTCGAGCTTCATTTGCTTCATTGAAAAAGAACTCCACGGAGCGCCGCATGTCAGCGGAATCGGGTGGTGAGGTGGGGTGAATGAGCCTGGCACGACGGCGACGAGGCGGGCGCCCCGTCATAACCCAGCGAGCGTTGACGCATTAAAACGTCGAAACGTGCCGTCTGCCAAAATCCAATGAGGACATGGCTTGTATAGCAGATCGGCACCGATCTGGAAAGTGTCAAAACGGCTTTACAATCACAAGGATGACAATCCCGATCATCAGTACGGTCGGGATCTCGTTGACGATTCGCCAGTGGCGCGCCGGTTTCGTGTTCCGGTCTTCGCGGAAGGCGCGGGTGGCAGCAGAGAGGTAGCCATGCAACCCGGAAAGCGCAAGGACAAGCGCCAATTTTGCATGCAACCAAGGCGCCGACCAGAAAGCACCCTGCCAGGCTAGCCATAGACCCAGGACCCAGGCCACCACCATCGCGGGCGTCGTAATGATATTGAGGAGGCGCGCCTCCATGATTTTAAAAGTCTCAGACTGAGGCGAACCGACCGGCGCATCGGCATGATAGACAAAGAGGCGCGGTAAATAGAGCATGCCCGCCATCCAGGCGATGATCGCGATGACGTGGAGCGCCTTGATCCAAAGGTAAGCCGCGTCGCCGAAAATCAGCATCATCGCCGCGGCTGCAATCGCTGTGACGGCAAGGGCGACGCCGGCGCGGATGGCTACGGTTCGTCCACTGGTTGTTTCCGCCATGACGTGCCTCACGATGCTTTGCGCACACGCGCGACGAGCCGCGCAACATTTTCAGGCGGTGTCTCTGGAACGATGCCGTGTCCGAGGTTGAAGACGAATGGCAGCCCGGCCATCGTTTCGCAAATCGTGTCGACACGCTGGTCGAGGGCATCGCCGCCCGTCACGAGCAACAGCGGATCAAGATTGCCCTGCACGGCTTTGCCTGTTCTTGCGATCGTCTGCATCACGCTCAGCGGGCAAGATGTGTCGCAGCTGACGCCATCGACGTCGGTTCCGTCGATATAGGTTTGCAACGAAGCCGCGGCGCCGCGCGGAAAGCCGATGATCGGAACAGCGGGGAAGCGTTCGCGGATCGCACGAACGATGCGGGCAGTCGGTGCGATGACCCAGCGCGCAAATTCGTTTTCGGCAAGGCTTCCAGCCCAACTGTCGAAAATTTGGATTGCATTGGCGCCGGCTTCAATTTGCCCCGTGAGATAAACAATCGACGTTTCCGTCAGGATATCGATGAGTTGCTGAAAGCCTGCCGGATCGCGATAGGCCCAGCCTCGTGCCGCTGCTTGGTCCGACGAACCTTTGCCTTCGGCCATGTATGTCGCGACGGTCCACGGTGCCCCACAAAATCCGATCAAAGCTGTTTCGCGCGGCAGTGCTTCGCTCAGCCGCTGGACCGTTTCGCAAACGAGCGCAAACTTGTCGTTGGTGTTCGATAGGGCGAGTCGGGCGAGGCCAGCAACGGATTTGATCGGATCGAGGCGCGGACCTTCGCCTTCGGCGAAGCGAACGCTCTGGCCCAGCGCATCGGGCACGACGAGAATATCGGAAAACAGGATCGCGGCATCGAAGCCGAAACGACGGATCGGCTGCAACGTCACTTCAGCGGCGAGATCTGGCGTGTAGCAGAGATCGAGGAAGCTGCCGGCTTCGGCGCGGACCTGGCGGTATTCCGGCAGGTAGCGGCCGGCTTGCCGCATCAGCCAGACCGGAGGCGGTGCGACGGCCTTGCTCGCAAACGGTTGCAGGAAGCGCTTGTCGAGCAGTTCTGATTTCAGGTCGCGCACCTTCGTTCTTCCCTTCACTTCAGATCAGATAAATTTTCTTGAAGCTTATTTTTTTGACTCTTAGGCCGGGGAGGATCGGGGATCGGCTAGCGATCCACGCGTCATCCACAAGGTATCCCATTGCCGGATCGTGTAGCACGAGGCGTAGCGCTTGTGGGGCGGCTGGCGCAATAGGGCCTTAAGACGCCCATTAATCAAGGCCTTGCAGGTAATGTGTGCCGCCAACCCGAAGGGACATCCTGTTAAGAACTGGCAGACGAGGCCAGGAGAGCGTGGTTGTTCCTTTGGACGGCCATTCGCTGAACAACATCTTTCCCTTTTGCCAGGATGTGGGTATCGCCGTGGGCGAGAGGATGGTTGTTCTCTCAACCGATGGGTCGTCCACGGGGGCAGGGGATAACATGCGAGTTTTGAACATGCCGCCGGGCGTCATTTTCGAGAGATCATCGCCATGACGCTGCCGAGCCTCTTTCACATGCATCTCGTCTCGGATTCGACCGGTGAAACACTGGTGGCGATCGCAAAAGCGGCGACGGTGCAGTATCAGAACATTCGCGCCATCGAGCATGTGCATCCGCTGGTGCGAACGCAGCGGCAATTGAAACGCGTGCTGGCCGATATCGAGCAGGAGCCCGGCATCGTTCTCTATACCATCGTCAATACGACGCTGGTGGCCGAGCTTGAAGCGCATTGTCAGCGACTCAAGATTCCGTGCCTCGCCGTATTGCAACCGATCATGAAAGTTTTCGAAAGCTATCTTGGCGCACCGCAGACGCCGACAGTCGCGGGCCAGCATGTACTCGACGCTGACTACTTCCGCCGCATCGATGCGATGAACTTCACTATGGCGCATGACGACGGCCGGCTGCCCGACAATCTCGATGATGCCGATATCGTGCTGCTCGGTATTTCGCGCACATCAAAGACGCCGACGTCGCTCTATCTCGCCCAGCGCGGTTACAAGACCACGAACTTGCCGCTGGTGCCGCAAGTGCCGCTGCCGGAGCAATTGTTGCAGCCGCATACGGCGTTCATCGTCTGCCTGATCGCGAACGTTGATCGCATTGCGGACGTGCGCCGCAATCGCGCAATTCTGATGGCCGACCGTGATCTCGAAACCTATGTCGATCGCGATACGATCTCAGCGGAGATTGCGTATACGCGAAAACTTGCGGCACAACACGGCTGGCCGATCATCGACGTGACGCGTCGTTCGATCGAGGAATCAGCCACGATGATTCTGAAACTTTTGCAAGACCGGAAATCCGGTACGCGACCGGAGGTGGAACCGTCCAATGCCTGAATCAACGCGCCTCGTGCTCGCGTCTGGAAGCGCGGCGCGCAAAGCATTGCTCGAAGCCGCTGGATTGACGTTCGATGTCGTTCCAGCACAAATCGACGAAGCCGCCATTCGCACAGCCATTCTCGAAGAAACGATGGGAGCCGAAGCGAGCGATATCGCAAGCGTGCTGGCAGCCGAGAAAGCCCGCGCCGTGTCGGAACTGCATCGGGAAGCATTGGTGATCGGCGCCGATCAGGTTCTGGTGCTCGGCGGCAAGATTTTTTCCAAGGCTGAGACGATGCTGGAAGCGCGCGATCATTTGACGATGATGCGCGGACGCACGCACGATCTCGTTTCTGCAGTGGCGCTTGCACGCAACGGCGTCGTACACTGGCAGACGCTGGCGGTCGCCGGAATGACGGTGCGCGATTTCTCCGACGAGTTTCTAGGGGCCTATCTCGAACGCATGGGGGATCGGGCGTTGGCGAGCGTCGGATGCTATGAGCTCGAAGGCACCGGCGTGCAGCTTTTCGAGCGGATCGAGGGCGATTATTTCACGATCCTCGGCATTCCGCTGTTGCCGCTGCTGCAGCGTCTGCGTGATGAAGAGATGATCACGGCATGAAGAAAGCATGTGTCATCGGCTGGCCGATTGCGCAGTCGCGATCGCCGCTCATTCACGGCTATTGGCTACGCAAGTATGGGATCGAAGGTTTCTATACGAAGGAGCCTGTCGAGCCGAAAGATCTCGTGACGTTTCTTGCCACGATGAAAGAGCGCGGGTTCCTCGGCTGCAACGTCACCGTTCCGCATAAGGAGCGCGCGTTCGGATCGGCAGACATCAAGGATGCGTCCGCGGTGGCGATCGGCGCCGCGAACACGCTTTGGTTCGAGGGCGATGCGCTCGCTTGCACGAACACCGATACCTACGGGTTTATGGCTAATCTTGATTGGCGTGCGCCGGGTTGGCGCGCGGTCGATGGGCCGGTTCTGGTGCTTGGTGCGGGCGGCTCGGCGCGGGCTGTCATCTATGGTCTTTTAGACAGCGGGCGGAGCGATATTCGCGTCTTTAACCGCACCCTTGACCGGGCGGAAGACATTGCGCGGCACTTCGGCGCAGGGGTGTCCGCGTGGGCGTGGGATGTCCGGAATAATCACGTCGCGGAAGCATCTCTTATCGTTAATACGACAACTCTCGGTATGAATGGCGTCGGCGATCCCGAGATCGACTTCCGCTCTGGCAAAAAGGACGCTGTTGTCGCTGATCTTGTTTACGTCCCGTTGGAAACTCCGCTCTTAAAGTCCGCACGCACGCATGGATTGGTGGGGGTCGACGGTCTCGGCATGCTGCTCCATCAGGCTGTTCCCGGATTTGAAAAATGGTTCGGGGTCCGGCCTGAGGTTTCCTCCGAGCTTTATACCCTCGTTGCTGACCATATTCGCGAGGGATGAATGCGCGTCGTGGGACTGACCGGGTCGATCGGTATGGGCAAATCGACAGCCGCAGCGCGGTTTCGCGCGCGCGGGATCGCAGTGTTCGATGCCGACGCGGAGGTGCATCGGCTTTATGCCGGGCCGCTGGCTGACGAAATCGAAAAGGCATTTCCGGGATCGCTGACGAACGGCGCGGTCGATCGCGCTAAACTCACCGAACATCTGCTCGCTGCGCCACATCGATTCAAAGAGCTCGAGGCCATCGTGCATCCGCGCGTGCATGAGGCTGAGCGCAAATTCCTGCAGGCCGAATACCACCATGGTTCGGAGCTTGCCGTTCTCGAAGTGCCGCTGTTTCTCGAAGCCGGGCGCGATGAGCATGTCGATGCGATCATCGTCGTTACCGCTTCGCGTGAGGTTCAGCGCGCGCGGGTGCTTGCACGTGCGGGAATGACGGACGAGAAATTCGAAACCGTGGTGGCACGCCAGCTTTCGGAAGCCGAAAAGCAGATCCGCGCCGATTTCGTTGTGGACACCAGCGGATCGGTCGAAAACTGCAACAGCCAAATCGACGTCGTCATCACTAAACTACCGGCCTTGAGCGCCACGGCCTACGAGCAGTTCTGGCGCGATTGACGCCAGGCCTGAAGGACCAGAATGCGCGAAATCGTTCTCGACACGGAAACAACGGGCCTCGATCCGAAAAAGGGTCATCGCCTGATTGAAGTCGGCGGTATCGAGATGATCAACCGCATTCCGACGGGCCGCGAGTTTCATCGTTTCATCAATCCGCAGCGCGACGTGCCGAGGGAAGCGCAAGAGATTCACGGCATCGCGACAGAGTTCCTGTTCGACAAGCCGCTGTTCAAGGACGTGGTGCGCGACCTGCTGGCGTTTCTGGCGGATGACGTTCTCGTCATTCACAACGCGCAATTCGACATCATGTTTCTCAATTACGAGCTGGGGCTTGTCGGCGAGAAGCCGATCAGCTTCGATCGCGTGGTCGATACGCTCGCGATCGCGCGGCGTCGCCATCCGGCGGGTCCGAATACGCTCGACGGATTGTGCAAACGCTATTCCATCGACAATTCCGTTCGCACGAAGCATGGCGCGCTCGTCGACAGTTTGCTGCTGGCGGAAGTTTACGTCGAGCTGCTCGGCGAACGTCAGGCGGCGCTCGGATTGCAGACCGTCGGCGCGAAAGCAAACGGCCTGCGGCCCGGTGCAGGGCGCACTCTCGCGGCGGTTCGGCCGGAGCCGCTACCGCCGCGCATTGGCGAGGCCGACATCGCCGCGCACCAGTCGTTTATTGAGAAAATGAAGACGCCGGCGCTTTGGCTCAACTTCTGGAATAAAACGTCGGCGTGACGTCGATCAGGCGTCGGCGCGGCCGGCCGACTGAGCGCGCTGACGTTGGCGCTGAACGTAAAGACCGCCGAAGTCGATCGGATCGAGAAGCAGCGGCGGGAAACCGCCTTCGCGGGTGATGTCGGCGACGAGACGGCGCAGGAACGGGAAGATCATCGCCGGGCCGGAAATCAGCAGGAACGGCTCAAGCGCGCCATCGGGAATGCTGTCGATTTTCAGCAGTCCGGCGTAGACCGTTTCGAGCACGTAGATAGTGCCGAGGTTGTTCGTTGCGGTTGCCTTGAACTCGATTGCGGTCTCGTAGAGATCGCCGTTGATGCGCTGGGCGGCGACGTTAACCTCGACCTGAAGGTTCGGCTGATCGCCGGCGCCGGCAATCAGCTTGTGGACGTTCGGATTCTCGAACGAGAGGTCCTTGATGTATTGGTTGACGATCTTGGCTTGGATCGGAACCTGTCCGTCGTTCGCTGCGCCGTTTCCATTGTTTTCGTTGTCGGCCATGGATCCCCTCCCGCGGCGTCGCGATACTTAAATTTTGATGCGGGGTCGCTAGCACGTCGATCCGGGTGACGCAATCAAATGCGCTTGCAAGGCTTTCCCGAAACACGTGTCGCTATGAGCGGGATCGGCGCGGCTGGACGGATCTGCCGGGGCGAATAGGCCGCTCGCTGACGCGCTCATATTCGCCTTCGATCACGATGCCGTCGGCATCGGCGGGCGGAACATCGTCTCGGGCGCGAAACGTCTCGCGGCTGACCTCAGCCTGATAGTGGAACAGCGTGACGAGCTTCAGTAGGCCGGTTTGGATGACGATGCGGCGGATCGGCGGCACGAGCAGGATCAGGCCGCAGAAATCGGCAATGAGACCAGGAAAGATCAGAAGCAGCCCGGCGAGAACCTGGAGGAAGCCATCGAAGAGGGGCGAGAAACCTTCCCGTTCGGATCCCAAGCGCGACAGGGCACGTTCGAAAACAGAAAGACCGACGCGGCGGATGACATATGTGCCGAGAATGCCGGTGCCGATAATGATCGCCGCGAGCCACCAGATGCCGATGAGCTGGCCAACACGGATCAGCAGCCCGATTTCCAGCAACGGAAGGGCTGCGAACGCGAGGACCAGGGCGATTTTCAAGGGTTGAGACATATGCTCTTACCTAACGAACGCGACACCTTAGCGCGGTTGCATGTCAGCGGCCACACACCTTCCCGACGCGGGGGCGGACGTTTCAACACTATTTGCGTTGCTCTTGGCGCTTACCATGAGGCAACGTCACATTCGCAAGCCGAAAGATGGACGGCAGACGCGGCAACCTTAAGGTGCTATAGGTGCCATCTTCAAAACGTCCGTCCGCAGCCTTAGATAGGTGATAGGGTTGCGGCAATCGATCCGGGTGCCCACCGGCATCTCTGTCCTTGTCCCCCACCGGAGCGCTGACCTTTAGAATGTACGGCCAATTCGATCTCATAACGCTGATTGCTCTTGTCGTCGCGGTTGCTGCGATCATCAAGCTCAGGAGCGTGCTTGGCCATCGCACCGATGAGGACGAGCAGCGCGTCGAGCGGCTGAAAACGCGTGAGCGCGAAGCTGCGCAGCGTCCGGCGACCGAAACGGCGTCGGCCGACGTCATCGCGATGCCGCGCCGCGACCGGGAACCCATGCCGCCTGCTCCGGCGCCGGAAATGTCCGGTCCGAGCGTCGAAGCAAAAATTCGCGCCTATCCGGTACAGGATCCGGCCGTCACGGCTGGCTTGCTCGATATTGCGAAGCTCGATCCCTCGCTCGATCCCGAGTCGTTCGTGGCCGGCGCCGGACGCGCTTACGAGATGATCGTGTCGGCGTTCGCGGAGGGCAATCGCCGGGCCTTGAAAGACCTTCTGAGCAAGGAAGTTTATGATGGATTTACCACCGCGATCGCCGACCGCGAAGCGCGTGGGGAGACGATCGAGCAGCAGTTTGTCGGTATCAAAAAGGCTGAGATCGTCGAAGCCGAAGTCAAAAACGGCGTCGCGTCTGTGACGGTGCGCTTCATGAGCGAACTGATCTCGGCAACGCGTGACAAGGCCGGTCAGGTCATCGCGGGCGACGCGCAGAAGATCAAGGACGTGACGGATATCTGGACGTTCAGCCGTGATGTGTCGACGGCGAAGGCCCGGAGCAATCCGAATTGGCGGCTCGTCGCGACGCAGGCGCCAAATTAAGTCACGATTAAGCGGTACGTGCTTTTCTGAGGGGCGGTGTAGGCCGCGCACGGATTAAGAGGTTTTTGAGGACTGCGTGGGTCGGGCACCGGGGGGCGCCTTGTGACCAAGTGTGCGTATCACCCGAGATTTTTACTGGTCAGCCGTCTTGCGATGGCGACCATGCTGGTGTTTCTGTCCCATAATCTTATCCTTGATGGTCAGACAGCGCTAGCTGACCCTTCGTCACCTCCACCTCAAACTCAAGCTTCGCCTGCGATGCCGCCGAGTGCCGTTACGTTCGAGCCTATGGCGTTCAGTGAGCTTCCCGGCTGGGCGGCTGACGATCATCTGGCGGCGTGGAAGGCTTTTTTAGCCTCCTGCAAGCCGGTCCTGCGGGCGGGCGCCCGTCCTGCCAAACCAGGAAGCACCGGAGAACCGCAGGCCCTTCTCGACATTTGCTCGACTGCGCTCGAACTGTCGAAAACGAAATCCATTCGTACGCGCAGCGAAGCGCGGCAGTTCTTTGAAGCGAACTTCCGGCCGCATCGCATTAGCGGTGGTGACAGCGAAGGTCTGCTGACGGGCTATTATGAGCCGGTCATCAAGGGATCGCGGACGCCGACGGCGATCTATAAGATTCCGATCTACAAGCGTCCGCCCGATCTGGTGAACATGGTGGCGGAAAGCGAGCGCGGCGCGAAGTCAGGGTCTTTCACGCATCAGCGGAGGACTGCGAAGGGCCTTGAGCCGCATCTGACGCGCTCCGAGATCGAGGAGGGCGGTCTCGCAGGGCATGGGCTTGAACTCATGTATCTCAAGGACCAGGTCGACGTCTTTTTCATGCAGGTGCAGGGGTCGGGGCGCATTCAACTGCCGAACGGCGAAAAAGTGCGCGTGACCTACGACGGCAAAAACGGCTATCCCTATACATCCATCGGAAAAGAATTGATCGCCGACGGTCAAATGACGGCCGAGGAGATGTCGCTTAAATCGCTGAAGAGCTATCTTCGGGCAGACAAAGATCGCGCTAAACCCGTGATGTGGAAGAACAAGTCCTACGTCTTCTTCAAGGAGCTTTTAGGCAATGAGGCGAAGGCGCCGATGGGTGTCATGAGCATTCCGCTGCAGACCGGACGGAGCCTCGCCGTCGATACAACGTACTACGCGATTGGAACGCCGATTTATGTCGATGCGCCACGGATCACGCATGCCACGACGTCGAAGGTTTTTCGCCGCTTGATGGTTGCGCACGATGTCGGCTCGGCGATCAAGGGCACTGAGCGCGGGGACATCTATTTCGGTTCGGGTGCCGAGGCCGGGCGGCGGGCCGGCGTTACGAAGCAACCCGGTCACCTCTATGCATTGCTGCCGAATGAAACCAGCACTGACTATGGCATCCCGGCGGTTCCAGACCCGAAGACTGCGAGCATGGAGCCGTGAAGAAGCGGCAAGGACCCGGCGCCAAAAAAGGCGGATCGACCGGCGATGACGATCATGAGGTTTGGCACTACGCGGCGGCAACGATCGAGCCGCTGAAGCGCGCCAAAGGCCGTTTTCATCCGGCCAGCGAGGCCGTCAAACTGGGGCACGTCAAGCCGAAAGCCGCGCCGAAAGCTGCCGGGCGCGTGGAGCGCGCCGCGAGCAAGCAACGCGCGGAAGTGGCGCCCGTTGAAGTGCCCGCCGTCAAACCGTCGCGTACGGCCGCGCCAGAGCTTGCGCTTTTCGATCGCAACAGCGTGCGGAAAATTCGCGGCGGTCGTCTCGACATTGAAGCGCGGGTCGATCTGCATGGCATGCGGCAGCACGAAGCGCATGCGGCTTTACGGCGATTTCTGCTGAGCTGTCAGGCGCGGGGCCTGCGCTACGTTCTGATCATCACAGGCAAGGGCAAGGCGCTGGGTTCGCAGGCCGCCCACATCGGTGAAGCGGATCGCGAGCGCGGCGTGTTGAAACGCAATGTGCCACGCTGGCTGGAAGAACCGGATTTGCGCGCGATTGTCGTCAGCTTTACGACGGCTGCTATTCAGCATGGCGGCGAGGGCGCCATCTACGTGCATTTGCGCGCGCGCCATCGCGTGTAAGTTCAGAAACAGGTTTGCTGGAGTTTCTGCAGGGCCTGTCCGATGCCGCTCAAAGAATAGGTATCTGTCACCGTCGCGCCGCTCGCGGGCGTCGCCGCGACGGTCATAGTGCTGCCTTTGCGCATGGCTTCGACGAGCTTCAGCTCGCGGGTCGAATCGGAGACGTAGACGCGGTCGCCGGAGCCGAAGAGCCGAAAACCTGCGGGGCTTACGGTCGCCATGCCGGGTGTGTTTTTCTTGATGCGAAAACCCATGCGGAAGCTGACTTCGGCGCGAATGCCGTCTTTCGGCCAAGCGGAAATGTAGGCCCGAGGCGACTGGCGATTGACGCTCCCCGATTGGCTTGCTGTCGGCTCGCTGGTGATGAAACAGAAAAGATGCGGATCAGCGGTGTCGGTCATCAACGACCAGGCGCCATAGGTGTTGACGCGCGTCATCTGCTGCTCGGCGCCGAACGCTCCTCCGCCGGGTACTGCGGCAACCAACAATAGAATGGCTAAGGTCTTCCCGACATTCGGCATTCAAGGTCCCCCCTCGCCGATCGGCCGATCGGCAAACCGAGCCAGCGATTTAATGCGGTCATACATCACGATAGCGCCAGCCATCGCAACATTGACGCAAAAGGCTGTCGGGATCTTGACGACATAGTCGCAGCGTTCGATCAGCGGTTCGGACAGCGAGCCGAGCTCGGGTCCCAGCACATAAGCCGCGCGCAGCGGATGGCGGAAGCTCGGCAGATCTATCGCATCGTCGAGCAGCTCGATGCCGACCAGCTTGCAGCCGCCGGGCAGAGCCATCTCGTCGAGCGAGGACCAATTGTAATGCGGCAAATGCAACTGACTTTTGGACGTGTCGGCGTAGGCCTCAGCGGCTTTGTAGGTGGCGCCAACGGTAAAGGTAAAGCTTGCCCCGAAAGCATGGGCCGAGCGCATCAGGTTACCGAGATTGAGCGACTTCGACATGCGTTCGGCGCCGATGGCGAAATAGCCTTTCGGATGCGGCGGCCATGTGGTCGCTTTTCTTGACATTGGGTTCCGCTCGTGTGTGTCAGAGAGAGATGCAGCGCGAGGGACGTCACATATGAAGGCAGCTCTTTGCAAGAGCCTTGAGGGGCCGAACGGCCTCGTTATCGAGACGCTGGCGGAGCCGGTGCCGCTGGACGGCCAGGCGATCGTCCGGGTTGCGGCAGTCGGTCTCAATTTCGCCGATACGTTGATTACGCGCGGCAAATATCAATTCAAGCCGGATTTACCGTTTTCGCCGGGTGCCGAAATCGCGGGCGTGGTCGAGAGCGTGGGGCCGAACGATCTCGGGATTCACGTGGAACAGCCGGTGATGGCCTACGTCAACTGGGGCGGGGCGGCGGAAAACATCGCGGTCGACATCGGCAAGCTGGTGCCCATTCCGGACGGGGTGCCGATGACGGTCGCGGCCGGGCTTTCGGTGACCTACGGCACGGCGATTCATGGGCTCGCAGATCGCGGTCAGCTCAAGGCCGGAGAAACGGTCGTCGTGACCGGCGCGGCAGGTGGCGCCGGCCAGGCGGCGGTGGAGATCGCAAAGCTGATGGGCGCGCGCGTCATCGCGGTCGTGTCATCGGATGAAAAAGCGAAAATCGCCAAGGCTGCCGGGGCCGATGAGGTGATCTTGTTTCCCGGATCGGATCTCAAAACGGAAGTTCGCAATCTCACTGGCGGCCGCGGCGCGGACGTCGTCTACGATTGCATCGGCGGAGAGGCGTCCGAACCGCTCGTGCGGGCTTTGGCGTGGGAGGGGCGCTTTCTGGTCGTCGGGTTTGCGGCGGGTGAAATTCCAAAAATTCCGCTCAACCTGCTGCTGTTGCGCGGCGCGGAGATCGCAGGCGTTTTCTGGGGCGAAGCGGTGACGCGCAATCCCGCCGGGCATCGCGCCAATATGGTTCGCGTCTTGGACTGGGTGCGCGAGGGGCGGCTCAGGCCGCGCGTTCAGGCGACGTATCCGCTCGAAGACATCGTGTCGGCGTTGGGTGTGCTCGACCGTCGCGAGGCGACCGGCAAGATCGTGCTGACGATAAGCTGACGCGGTCGCGCGTTACCAGCTCACGTCGCCTTCGCCTTCATCTGCCAGGAAGCCCATGCCGCGCATCGGGAAGCGTTCTTCGACGCCGTACGGCCCGCCGCCAACGCTTGGGCGCGAGGACATCAGCAATGTTCGTGCAACGAAAAACGGCTCCGAGCGATAGCCGCCGTAGCGCGACAAGTAACGGGCAATGGAATCGACGTTCGAATGTTTCAGGCGGGCGAGCGTGACATGCGGTTTGAACGCCCGCGTATCGGGCGCAAGACCGGCATTGCGTGCGGCTTTCTCGTGGGCGCGGGCGAGGTCTTCGAGTTCGGGTTTGGGTTCGACGCCCGCCCAGATCGAATGCGGATCGTCACCGCCGAAGACGCCAAGACCGGACAAGCGCAGCTCGAAGCCGTCAGGTTCGATGCGGGCGAGGTTGTCGGCAAACTCGCGCGCTTGAACGTTGCCGATGTCGCCGGCGAACCGCAGCGTGATGTGGTAGCTCTCCGGTTTAATCCAGCGCGCGGCGGGAAGAGGCATACGCAACCGATGCAGCTCGTCGCAAATATCGTCAGGCAGTTCGATGGCCGTAAACAAGCGGGGCATTTCAGGATGTCCTTGCTCGTAGGCGGGGCTTAAGGCGCAGCCCCTTTTGCTGTCGTCTCACTTTGGTCGATGCGCGCGATAAGCGCTTCGACGTCAGGCAGAATGCGTTTCACGATTTCGGCAACGCCTTTGGCCGTCGGATGCAGACCATCGGGTTGCGTGAATGAGGGATCGAGCGCGACGCCTTCAAGAAAAAACGGATAAAGCGGAACGTCGTATTTTTTTGCGAGATCCGGAAAGATCGCATCGAATTTTTTGGCGTAATCGTCGCCCCAGTTGTTCGGCGCTTTCATGCCGGTGAGCAGAACGGGAATGCCTTTGGCTTTGAGATCGGCCAGCATCTTGTCGAGGTTTTCGCGCGGGACTTTCGGATCGATGCCGCGCAGCGCGTCGTTGGCGCCAAGCTCCATGATGACCGCGTCGGGTTTGGGATCGAGCGCCCAGTCGAGGCGTTCCAGTCCGCCCGACGTCGTATCGCCCGAAACGCCGGCATTCGTTACGGTGACCTTGTGTCTCTTGGCCTGAAGCGCCATCTGAAGCTGGGTCGGGAAGGAGTCGCTGGTTTTGACGCCGTAACCGGCCGTCAGACTGTCGCCGAAGGCGACGATCGTCAGTGGGCGCGACGACACGGCAGTTGCAGAGGTTACGAGCGGAGCCATCATCCCGGCACAGATCAGTACGCGAAAGGCGGTCTTCGCAATCCAGCCAGAAACCCGGTTCGGGGCGCGGGAAGCTTTAGCGTTCATCTTTCGGCCCCACACATCACACATTTCATGAGCTGACGTAGAGGCTCAATGTGTGCGGCACAAGTCCGATACGACACACATCAGCCACGACAAGGCAGGGCATCTTACCTTGAGCGATCCGATCATTAAACTCGACAATGTGCAGTTGACCTTAACGAGCCGCGCCGGGCCGGTACATATCCTGCGTGGCGTGTCGCTTGCGATTCCGCGCGGGCAATCGGCGGCAATCGTCGGGCCATCGGGATCGGGCAAGACCTCGCTGCTGATGACGATGGCGGGCCTCGAACGGGCGACGAGCGGCCGCATTACGGTCGCGGGGCGCGAGCTTGGGTCGCTGTCGGAAGATAATCTGGCCGTTCTGCGCGGCGCCGACATGGGCATCGTGTTCCAGTCGTTTCATCTTGTGCCGACGATGACGGCGCTGGAAAATGTCGCCCTGCCGATGGAGCTTGCGGGCGAAGCAAAGGCCTTCGAGACGGCGCGCGACCTCTTGGCGGAAGTGGGCTTGAGCGCTCGTGTCGATCATTTCCCGGCGGAACTTTCAGGCGGCGAGCAGCAGCGCGTTGCGATTGCCCGCGCGTTGAGCCGGTCGCCGGATATTCTGTTCGCAGACGAGCCGACCGGCAATCTCGACGGGCGAACGGGCAAACAGATTATCGAGCTGTTGTTCGGTCTGCGCGAGCGGCGCGGCGCGACCCTCGTGATCGTCACGCATGACAACAAGCTTGCGGCAATGACCGATCGCGTGATCCGCATGACGGACGGCGCAATCGTCGCCGACGAGAGGACGGAAGCCGCTATGCGCGCGGTGTCGTCGTGACGGCACTCTCGAATTTGGACGGCGCGGCTCAGCCGAAACGCGCGAGTATTCTCACCATCGTTCGTCTCGGTTTGCGCGAAATTCGCAATGGTTTCGATGGTTTTCGCATTTTCATCGCCTGCCTGGCACTGGGTGTGATGGTGATCGCGGCCGTCGGCGCGCTGGCCGATGCGTTGCGCGCCGGACTTACGAAACAGGGCGAGGCGATCCTCGGCGGCGATGTCGTGTTCGCGCGGATGCATGTTCGCGGCACGCCCGAGGATCAGCAGCTGTTTCACAGTCTCGGGCGGGTGAGCGAAACGGCGACGATGCGAACGATGGCGCGGCGTACCGACGGTTCGGATCAGGCCCTGGCGGAGTTGAAAGGCGTCGATGGCGCTTATCCGCTCGCAGGGACGGTGACGCTGAAGAGCGGTGGCACATTTGCCGAAGCGCTTTCCGGACAGGGCGCCGTCGCCGATGCCATGTTGCTTGATCGGCTCGGTCTCAAGATCGGCGACGAGATGCGCATCGGCTCAGAAAGTGTGGTGATTAAAGGCATTCTCGATAACGAGCCGGATGCCATCGTCGACCGCATGACCTATGGCCCGCGTGTGTTCGTGTCACTCGCGACGCTGGAAAAAACCGATCTCATCAAGCCCGGCACACTCATTCGCTGGCGCTATGCGATCAAGTTGCCGACAGGTGCGCCAAGCGACCGTGGGGCGCTTTCGAATTTGCGCAAATCGGTTGCCGAAAAACTTCCGACCGGCGGCTACACCAGCAACGATCGTTATGATCCGTCACCGCAGATCAGCCGGGCGCTCGACCGCTTGCGGCAGTTTCTCATCCTGATCGGGCTGGCATCGCTGCTGGTCGGCGGCGTGGGCATTGCGAACGCGGTTTCCACGTTCATCGACAAGCGCATGAAGGTGATCGCGACGCTCCGCAGCATCGGCGCGTCGGGTTCGCAGATCATGGGCATATTCCTGGTGCAGCTCGTCATCATGAGCGCGGTAGGCATTGCGATCGGCCTCGCGCTCGGCGTTGCGGTGCCGTCGATCATCGACGAATTCTACGGTGATTTGCTGCCTGTTCGGATCAACGTCGAGGTATCGCCGCTCAGTCTGGGACTCGCGGCGCTCTATGGCGCGCTCGTTGCGTTGCTGTTTGCGCTCTGGCCATTGGGACGAGCGGAAAACGTATCGGCGACGGTTCTTTTTCGCGACAGCATTAACGGATCCGGCGGTCGGCCGCGAACATCGCTCATCGTGTTGATGGCGGCGCTCGGTGCGGCGCTGATCGCGATCGCGGTGTTGACGTCGGAGCCACGGTCGATTGCGCTCTGGATTCTTGCCGGGCTGGTCGTCATGCTGGTCGTATTCGGCTGGCTCGGCGGATTTCTGGCGCGGATGGCGCGTCGCCTGCCGCGCCCGTCGCGGCCGGAATTGGGACTGGCGTTGCGCAACATCGGTTCGCCTGACGGGCTGACGCGTTCTGTCGTGTTGTCGCTCGGGACTGGCCTTTCGCTGCTCGTCGTGGTGGCACTCGCGAATGCTTCACTGGTGGCGGATCTGCGGGACCGCTTGCCTGAGGAAGCGCCGGATTATTTCCTGCTCGACATTCCGCCCGGAGATTTCGATGGGTTGAAGGCGCGCATCGCGCAAGACGTACCGGGCACGTCACTGGTCGAAGCGCCGATGCTGCGCGGCCGGATCGTCGCGATCAAAGGTACGCCGGTCGAGGATCTCAAATTTTCGTCCGATACTCAGTGGGTACTGAATGGCGACCGCGGCCTGAGTTATTCCGACAGCATTCCAGAAGGTTCGACACTCACCGCAGGTTCCTGGTGGGCGAAAGATTACTCCGGGCCGCCGCTCGTATCGTTCGAGGGCGAAATCGCGAAAAAACTCGGGGTCGGACTTGGCGACAGCGTGACGATCAACGTGCTCGGGCGTAATATAACAGCGAAGGTCGCAAGCCTGCGCGAGGTGAAGTGGGAGAGCATCGCCCTCAACTTCATCATGGTGTTCTCGCCGAACACGCTGCGGGCCGCGCCGCATAATCTGCTTGCGACGGTGCGCCTGCCGCCAGGAACGGCGGCGGATGTCGAAACCCGGATGGTGCGCGATATCGGCAGGTCCTATCCGTCGGTCAGCGCCATTCGCGTTCGCGACGCCATCGATCAGTTCAGCAAGATCTTCGCGAAAGTGATGGTGGCGGTTCAAGTTGCAGGTAGCGTGACGCTGACGGCGGGCGCGCTCGTTTTAGCAGGCGCGCTCGTAACGGCTCAGCGGCGGCGAATCCTCGAAGCCGTTATTCTGAAGACGATCGGGGCACGGCGGCGGCAGATTCTCATGGCGCACGCCTGGGAATATGCCTTGCTGGCCGTGATTGCGGCGCTCATCGCCATTCTGCTCGGCAGTGTCATCGCTTGGGTTGCCGTTACCCGCGTGATGGAATTGGATTATGTCTTTTCGCTCAATGCCGTTTTCGTGACGCTTGGGGTTGCAGCGGCTATGATTGCGGTGTTCGGTGGGATCGGAACGTGGATGATCCTTAAGGCTCCGCCTGCAAGTTACCTGCGTTCAGAATAAAAGCATTCTGCTTTTGGTTTCCGGACCTTGAAAGGCTTCGGCAGCAGGATCATATTCCACGCAGAACCGGCAGTTCGCCGGATAACACGAGGATTCGAGGACCATGGCTGAAGTTTTTTCGCGACCAAATAGCCCGTACGGCAGCGCGCGGACATCTGGCGCGATCGACCAGGGGCTGCGCTCGTTCATGCTCGGCACCTACAACTACATGGCACTCGGTGTTGCCGGTACGGCGGCCGTTGTCATGCTTCTTATGGCCAACCCGCAGGTCATGGCAGCGATTGCGCTGGGCCCGATGAAATGGGTTCTGTTTGCCGCCGTCATGGGTCTTGGCTGGTTTGCACCGCGTCTTTTCTTCGGCGGCAGTAACGTCGTCGCCCACGGCGCTTATTGGCTCTACTGCGCGGCCTGGGGCGCTTTGATCGCTCCGATGATTTCGCTTTACGTTTCGACCGGCATGGCTGGCCTCGTCGGTCAGGCTTTCTTCATCGCCGCCGCGATGTTCGCGGTCACGAGCCTCATCGGCTACACCACGAAGAAGGACATGACCGGCTGGAGCGGTTTCCTGTCGATGGCGTCGATCGGCCTGATCGTCGTCATGCTCGGCAGCTTCTTCTTCATCACCGATCCCGGCACCAGCAAGACGGTCAGCATGGGTATCTCGGCCGTCGTCGTGCTGCTCTTCTCGGTCATCACGGCGTTTGAAACGCAGGCGATCAAGTCGATGTACATCGAGAATGCCCAGTATGGTGGCGAAGAGCAGCTGAAGCGGTCGTCGATCTTCGGCGCCTTCATGCTTTACGGCTCGTTCATCACGCTCTTCATTCACATCCTGAACCTGTTGGGAATGGCGAATCGCAACTAAGAGCGAGAAATCAAATTGAGAAAGGCCCCGGAATCCGGGGCCTTTTTTGTTTGCGTATTTTTTGTCGGCGCTCTTTTGTTTTCCGCTTCCGACTCTCGTTCCGAGAGCCGGCCGGAAGCGGAGGAAGAGCTTTAAAATCTCACGACGTCGGGGCGGTCTTCGAGGACGCTCAGCACGCGCTTCAGGTCATGGCCGCGCTTCATGATGAGACCTCCGGCCGCGATGACGCTGTAGGCGCCCTGTTTGCGCGCCAGGCGCAGATCCTTCTCGATGCGATAGAGTGCGTATTCGCTGGCCTTGCGATAGACGGAGAAGACGGCCTTGTCGCGTAGCAGGTCGATGGCGTAGTCGCGCCAAGCGCCCGAGGCGACTTTGCGGCCGTAGAGATCGAGAATGGCTGTGAGTTCGTAGCGATCGAATGTGGTTCGACGGCCTGGCTCCGAATGCTGATCGGACGATCCAGGCGTGCCCGCTGAGCGCGGGCGGAAAACTATCGGGTCGGTTGTCTCGCTCAAACGGCGCCGTCCAATCGTTGAATGACGAAGGATCGCGCTAACGGACAGCGAATGCAAGAGAGACGTCAAAAAACTTGCGGTTCTTCGGCCAAATGAACGAGATGAACAACTTTGGGGACAAAGCACGGAAATACCCTGACCCTGACAAAATCGCGACTCAGGCGCGGCCCCAATCCGCCGTATTAAAACGCGATAGAGATAACCGTTGCCTTTGGGTCCGATTTCAAAGGACCGGCTCTGGATATATAGCCCCCCAGCCCCCCGGGGCCATAGTTTCGAGATAGGACTCTCAGGCAACGCTCCCTTCTGCGTTTTGGTCCCCATCCAAAACGAACCCTCTCCCTCGACGTCGTGTTCGACAGGACCGGTGCCACCGCGCCGGTCCTGTCGGCGTTGCCGCATTGCAAGGGTTTCATTTGAGCACAAACGGTATTTTGTGCGTATATAAAGTTACAGAGTGGGGGAAACTCGGATATTCGATCTCAATGATAGCAAAGCGTAAGGCGGCATCGAAGCCGCGCCCAAAAGCCACCGCCAATCCATTGATGATGAAATGGAACGGCGAATTCGCCATGCCGCCATTCGAGAAAATTGAGGCGCGCCATTTCAAACCGGCGCTCGAAGCGGCGTTTCGCGAGCACAAAGCGGAAATCGAAAAGATCGCACGCAATCCGGCAAAGCCGACGTTCGCCAATACGATCATCGCTCTTGAAAAGAGCGGCTGGCAGTTGTCCCGCGTCGCGTCGGTTTTCTGGAATCTCGAAGGCTCGGATTCGACGCCGGAATTGCAGGAAGTCGCGCGCGATATGGCGCCTCGTTTTGCAGCGCATGAAACGCAGATCCTGCTTGATAAGCGCCTCTTCAAGCGTGTCGACGATCTTTACGAGCGCCGCGATGCGCTGAAGCTCAATGATGAAGACCTGCGCGTGCTCGAACGCCACCATCTGGAATTCGTTCGCGCGGGCGCACGGCTGTCGTCGGCAGATAAATCACGCGTGAAAGAGATCAACGCGCGCCTTGCGACGCTCGTCACGCAGTTCATGCAGAACGTCTTGAAAGACGAGCAATCCTGGCAGCTCGTGCTCGATGGCGAGAACGATCTCGCCGGACTGCCTCAAACGCTCAAGGACAGTGCGGAACGGGCGGCGGCCGATGTGGGTCTTCCGGGCAAGGCCATCGTGACGCTGGCGCGGTCGAGTGTCGAAGGGTTCCTGACGTACTCTGCCCGCAGAGATTTGCGGGAGCAGGCGTTCAACGCCTGGATCAGCCGCGGCGCACGCGAGGGCGAGACCGACAACCGGCAGATCGTTGCCGAAGCGGTCGCCTTGCGTGGTGAATATGCGCGGCTGATGGGCTTCAAGTCGTATGCCGAATTCAGCCTGCAGGACACGATGGCGAAGACGCCGGTTGCCGTCGATGAGCTTCTTCGCGCCGTGTGGGCGAAGGCCGTCGTGCGCGCCAAAGGCGAACGCGATCTGCTGGCGGCGGAAGCGCAGAACGCGGGCGACAATTCCGAGATCATGCCGTGGGACTGGCGCTACTATTCTGAAAAGGTGCGCCAGGCGAAGTACGATTTCGACGAGTCGAAGCTGCAGCCCTATCTCGAACTCGATAACATGATCCGCGCTGCTTTCGACACGGCGACGAAGCTCTTCGGATTGAAGTTCAAGGAGCGCAAGGATCTGCCGCGCTATCACCCCGAGGTGCGTGTGTGGGAGGTGCTCGACAAGAAAGGCCAGCACGTCGGCATTTTCATGGGCGATTATTTTGCCCGACCAACGAAGCGTTCCGGCGCCTGGATGTCGTCGTTCCGCTCGCAGCACAAGCTCGGCAAGGGCCAGACACCGATCATCATCAACGTTTTGAATTTCACGAAGGGCGGCGATGATACGCCGCCGCTGCTGTCGTTCGACGATGCGCGCACGCTATTTCACGAATTCGGGCACGGGCTGCACGGGTTGCTGTCCAACGTGACGTATCCGTCGATCTCGGGAACGTCAGTGTCGCGCGATTTCGTCGAGCTGCCGTCGCAGCTTTACGAGCATTGGCTGTCGACGGCGGACGTGCTCGAAAAGCACGCGCTGCACTACAAGACCGGCAAGCCGATGCCGAAGTCTCTACGCCAGCGGCTGACGGCGGCGCGCAATTTCAATCAGGGATTTGCGACAATCGAATATACGTCATCGGCACTCGTCGATATGGCGCTCTATTCCGCGGACATGTCGGAAATCGGCGACATCGAGGGTTTCGAACGCGATGCGCTCAACGGTATCGACATGCCCAAAGAGATCGTGATGCGGCACCGGCTGCCGCACTTCATGCACATCATGTCGGGCTATGCAGCGGGCTATTACAGCTATCTGTGGTCGGAAGTGATGGACGCGGATGCGTTCGCGGCGTTCGAAGAGACGGGCAACGTGTTTCATCCGGCGACGGCGAAGAAGCTGCACGAGTTCATTTACTCGGCGGGCAATCGGCGCGATCCGCATGACGCATACGTGGCGTTTCGCGGGCGGCCGCCGAAGATCGACGGTTTGCTGAAGAAGCGCGGGCTGGCGGCTTGATGATTGGCCCCGGCGACTCCCCTTCGGGGAGCCGGCCGCCGGGGCACCTACCAGAGGCCCGCCATCGTCGCGCCGATGATGGGGCCGCTGCGGCCCTCCTGCACGAGCACGACGACCTTCTGCACGTCGGCCTGCATCATGGCGGCGCGCGGCAGCTGCACCTGCATCGGCTGGCCTTTCCAGATGCCGACGGGAATAAGTTCGTGGACGACGTTGGTGTAGGTCAGCGTCTTGCCGGCGTTCTCGCCATCCTTGACCGGCACCGAACCCGACATCTGCACGACGCCGAGCCAGATGGTCGCCTCGCGCGGGGTATGGCCGGCCGCATCGGCGCCCAGCGCGAAGTTCATGGTGTTGCGCTCCTGCCAAAAACGGACCGGAACCTGGCGGGGTCCTCCGGATTTGGAGGTTTCGTCGATAGCTTGCTCGATTGCGGCTTTTGAGGAGCCATTAACAGGGATTTCGCCGTTCACGACCGCCTGCGGGGTGTAGATCTGGCCGTCGCCACGGGCGCGGGCGTAATTCCGCTGTCGTTCCGTGTTGCGCGGTGAAGCGAAGGTGTCTTTCCAGCCGAGGTAGTTCCAGTAGTCGACGGGAAGCGACAGGGCGATGATCGACGGATCGTCGGCGAGCGTCTTCAGCACCTCGTCGGCGGGCGGGCAGGATGAGCATCCCTGGCTCGTGAAGAGTTCGACGACGGCTTTGACGGGTTCGTCTGCTGGCCGGTCGACGGGGACTTCCTGGGCTGAAGCGGGAAGGGCGCTGGCACCGACGACGAGGACCGCCAGCAGGAATTTGCGAAAACGCATCAATCGTTAAGCCTCACAGACACTACGGCCGCCGCCAAGTTTATCTTTAGCGCCCACAAACGTCAGGCCAAAGTGAAAGGCGCGAAAGCCTTGTCACGAAGGGGTGAGCGTTAAGGAATTCGCTGGAGGGCGGGGGAGCGTTACGTCGGCGATCGACCGATCTGCGCCGGGGGGAGACGGGAGCAGACATTTTCGGCACTGCGTAGCAAATTCACCAAGCCGATGAGAGCGTCGCCCACTGTGACTTGCAAAAAAGGGCCGCACTTGTGCCCTTGTGATGGCAGATCGCTGCGTCGTGCCGGGCTTCTAATCGCGGAACGCGCCGGACCCGGACGACCTATACTTTGGCATTTGTGATCTTAGACGATAAGGCCGTAGCCCGATCGAGTTCAGAACCGGAACTGCTCTTTAGGGTCTAGCTCGGGTTCTTTGCGTTTGGGCATTGTGTTGGCGTCTTTCTCGAAGGAATAGCTCGCGGATAACCATAGGAGTGGCTGCAATGACGCTGGAATAATATCTCAAGATGGGCGAGTTAATTTCACAAATCGGATGTGACGTGTCTAAGATTTTTGCATACGAGCACGAATATTATCGAACATTCGATCAAGCGATACGTTCAAAGCATGAGCCGCATTGTCCTGTAAAACAGGGTCAGTTGCTTCAATCCTTACCTTGGAAAGATCGCTTGAAAGAGACTTGGCAAGAAGGTCTAGCCTTTGGACGGCGGTTTCTTTTTCGACGTTACCCAACGTAAGGAACATTTGAAAAATCAATTCTATCATCAGTCGTTGAGCGTGAAGATCTGGAGTGATCTCCGCGAATAATTGCTCGGTCTCTAACTCAGTCATGCTTTTCTGTGCCTTTTTTTGGCAGGGCGTGACACCCGTTCCTTTCCTTCTGATCAGGCCGACCAGTCGTTCGATAGGTCAACCGCTAATGCCTCGTATCTGAGGTCGGCCCTTCCACCATTCTGTATTCAGGCTTCGGCGGCTCGGCCGGCAGCGTCTTTTCCTTGCGCAGCTTCGGCCAGCGAAACGATGGGGACCGGATGCCGTCCCGGTTGGCTTCAAGGTAGGTGATCGTCGCGCGCAGGTGCACGATGGCGTCAGCGCGGGGAACTTTGCGAGAGTCGCCGCGAAGCTTTAGGTGCCGCCATTTCCAGGTCCACGCGCCGGGAAGCTGGTTGATCCAGCGATTGATTGTCCTGGTTTGCCAATAGACGTCATGGCTTCGAGCCGCGTCTTCCAGCACGGAGCGTAGCGCCAGAATGACGGCATCTACCTGCGACGTCATATTGATCCCCTCCGACAACCCGCCGATTCAAAATATCACTTTCTTGCCCTATCGGCATCGGGAGGGGCGGATATTTTTAAGTTAGGCCCGGCGACACGCGTTCTGCGTGGCGGCCGCCGGGGCCAATTAATTAAGCCGCCAAGTTGCGCAGCACGTAGTGCAGGATGCCGCCGTTCTTGAAGTACTCGATCTCGTCAAGGGTATCGATCCGGCAGAGCACCGGCACGGGTAGCGTCGAGCCGTCGGCGCGGATGATGGTGATCGTTACGACCTCGCGCGGCTTGACGCTGGCGAGACCGGGAATGGTCACGCGCTCGTCGCCCTTGAGGCCCAGCGATTCCCACGAAGCGCCTTCGGTGAAGACGAACGGCGCCACACCCATGCCGACCAGGTTCGAACGATGGATGCGCTCGAACGACTGCGCGATGACGGCGCGGACGCCGAGCAGGTTCGTGCCTTTGGCCGCCCAGTCGCGCGAGGAGCCGTTGCCGTATTCGACGCCGGCGAAGACGACGAGCGGCACGCCTTCGGCTTCGTACTGCATGGCGGCGTCGTAGATCGGCATTTCGATGCCCGACGGATAATGGATCGTCAGGCCGCCTTCCTTCACGTTGCCGTTCGCGTCCTTCACCATGTGGTTCTTGATGCGGATGTTGGCGAAGGTGCCGCGCATCATCACTTCATGATTGCCGCGGCGCGTGCCGTATTGGTTGAAGTCCACCGGCTGCACGCCGTGGTCGAGTAGATATTTGCCGGCCGGGCTCGCGGTCTTGATGGAGCCCGCAGGCGAGATGTGGTCGGTCGTGATCTTGTCGCCGAAGAGACCAAGGATGCGGGCGTTGACGATATCGCCCACGGGCTTGGCTTCACGCGCGATCGACTGGAAGTAGGGCGGGTTCTGGACGTACGTCGAAGAGCCGTTCCAGCCGTAGGTCAGGCCGCCGCTGGTCGCGATGCCCTGCCAGTTGTTGTCGCCTTTGAAGACGTCGGCGTAGCGCGACATGAACATGGCGCGCGTGATGTTGTCGGCGATGAACTGCTGGATTTCCTGCGTCGTCGGCCAGATGTCCTTCAGGAAGACAGGCTTGCCGTCTTTGCCCGTGCCCAACGGCTCTTTGGTCAGATCCTTCTGGACCGAACCCGCGAGCGCGTAAGCGACGACGAGCGGGGGCGACGCCAGATAGTTCGCCTGCACGTCGGGGCTGACGCGGCCTTCGAAGTTGCGATTGCCGGACAGCACGGCGGCGGCGACGATACCGTTACCGTTGATGGCTTTCGAAATCTCAGGCGCCAACGGGCCGGAGTTTCCGATGCAGGTGGTGCAGCCGAAGCCGACGAGGTTGAAGCCGATCTGATCGAGGAAGGGTTGTAGGCCCGCATCCGCGAGGTAAGCGGCGACGACCTGCGATCCCGGTGCGAGGGATGTTTTCACCCACGGCTTGCTCGTCAGTCCGGCATTCACCGCGTTACGGGCAAGAAGACCGGCGGCGATCAGCACGCTGGGATTCGACGTGTTCGTGCAGCTCGTGATGGCGGCGATGACGACGTCGCCATGACCGATGTCGAAGTCCTTGCCTTCGACGGGTGCACGTTTCGCAAGCTCGTCGGGCTTCTTGTATTCGCCCGCGAGTGCGGTTTCGAAACCGCTCTTGATGTCGGTGAGCGCGATGCGGCCTTCGGGACGCTTCGGGCCAGCCATCGACGGCACAACATCGCCGAGCTCGAGTTCGAGCGTGTCGGTGAAGACCGGATCGGCCGAGCCCGTTTCGCGATAGAGGCCCTGCGCCTTGGCGTAGGCTTCGACAAGGGCGATGCGATGCGCGTCGCGGCCCGACATCGTCAGGTAGTTGATCGTTTCCTTATCGACAGGGAAGAAGCCGCACGTTGCGCCGTATTCCGGTGCCATGTTGGCGATCGTCGCGCGGTCGGCGAGCGTCATACTATCGAGGCCGGGGCCGTAGAACTCGACGAACTTGCCGACGACACCCTTCTTGCGCAGCATCTGCGTGACGGTCAGAACGAGGTCGGTCGCGGTGACGCCCTCCTTCAGCTTGCCCGTCAGACGGAAGCCGATGACCTCAGGAATGAGCATCGACTGCGGCTGGCCGAGCATGGCCGCTTCGGCTTCGATGCCGCCGACGCCCCAGCCGAGGACAGCGAGGCCGTTGACCATCGTCGTGTGGCTGTCGGTGCCGACGAGCGTGTCCGGATAGGCGACGAGTGAACCGTCCGCCATCTCGTTGGTCCAGACGGTCTGCGACAGGTATTCGAGGTTGACCTGGTGGCAGATGCCGGTGCCGGGAGGGACGACGCGGAAGTTCTGAAACGCACCCTGGCCCCACTTCAGGAAGTTATAGCGCTCGCCGTTGCGGGCGTATTCGAGCGCGACGTTGTCGGACAAGGCTTTCGGTGTGCCGAACTCGTCGACGATGACGGAATGGTCGATCACGAGATCGACGGGCACGAGCGGGTTGATCTTCGTCGGATCGCCACCGAGCTTCGTCATGCCGTCGCGCATGGCGGCGAGATCGACAACGGCGGGCACGCCAGTGAAGTCCTGCATCAGCACGCGGGCTGGGCGGAAGCCGATTTCTTTCTCGGTTTTGCCTTTGTTATCGAGCCATTCGGCCATGGCCATGATGTCGGCTTTGGTGACCGAGCGGTTGTCCTCGTGACGAAGGAGGTTTTCGAGGAGAACCTTCATGGAATAGGGAAGGCGCGAGATGCCTTTAAGGCCGTTAGCCTCGGCATCGGGCAGGGAATAGTAAACGTAAGTCTTACCCTCGACGGTGAGGGTTTTCTTGCATTTGAAGCTGTCGTCGGAAATGGGTGTAAGGGCGCTCAAGGTCAGGCCTCCGAAAGATTAAGACGAAGGGCTGCGCCGCCGGTGTGCCGACGGAATCGAGGACGCCCCGCGGCACATAGGACTGGGCCGCGCGACCCCCTCGCTTTTGCGCTAGCGAAGGATACAACGTGCCTTTTATATAAGCATATCGAAAAGAAAAGCCCAATCGTGCGGATGGCCAAATTGCCCCGCCTTTGCTCAATCCGGCATCATGGAATCCGATCACTGTGCAGCTTATTGCTGAAGACTTGACCATCGACCGCGGGCCGCGGCGTGTCATCGAGGGGTTGTCGTTCGACGTCAAGCACGGCGAAGCCTTGGTGCTGACGGGCGCGAACGGCATCGGCAAGACGACGTTGCTGCGAACGCTGGCCGGATTCATCCGGCCGTTTCGCGGTTCCGTTCGTCTCGAAGGCGGCGATCCGGAGCTGTCGGTCGCGGAGCAGGCGCATGCGATCGGTCACACCAATTCGGTGAAGTCGAGTTTGACGGTGATCGAGAACGCGACGTTCTGGAACGCCTATCTGGAAGCGAACGATCATTCGCAGCAGCGGATCGACGCTGCGCTTCAGCATTTCGGATTGGAAGAGCTTGGCGAATTTCCCGCCGCGTATCTTTCGGCCGGACAAAAGCGGCGGCTCGGGCTGTCGCGGCTGCTTGTTGCGCACCGGCCGCTGTGGCTGCTCGATGAGCCCACTGCGTCGCTCGACGCGGCGTCGTCGGAGCGGCTAGTGGCGGCGGTGAACGCGCATACGCGCGAGGGCGGGCTTGCCGTCATTGCCACGCATTTGCCTTTGGCGCTGGAGCGGGCGCGGACGCTCGACCTCGTGGCGCATAGGATGGCGGCGTGAAGAGTTTCTGGGCTCTCATCAAGCGGGACTTGCGATTGGCAGTCCGCGAGGGTGGCGCTATCGGGACAGCGCTGGGCTTTTTTCTCGTGGTCGTCTCGTTGATGCCGCTTGGGCTCGGGCCGGATCTCAATCTGCTGGCGCGGATTGCGGCGGGCGTGCTCTGGATCGCGCTGTTGCTGGCAGCGTTGCTGTCGCTCAATCGTATTTTCGAGGCGGATTACGAAGACGGGACCCTTGATGTGCTGGCGACGGGGCCGCTGCCGCTCGAGCTTGTCAGCGCCGCAAAGGCTTTAGCCCACTGGATCACCACGGGAATTCCGCTGGCGATCATGGCGCCGGTGCTCGGCATCCTCCTCAATCTCGACCTCAATTCTTACCCTATTCTTGTGGCAACAACCTTAATCGGGACGCCGGCCGTGAGTTTTCTGGGGGCGATCGGGGCGGCATTGACCATGAAGACACGTCGCGGCGGCCTGCTTCTGGCCGTGATTGTGCTTCCGTTCTATGTGCCGACGCTGATTTTCGGCATATCGGCCGTCAGTGCCAGCGCGGGACCCGATGGGCTTAGTGCGTCGTTTCTCATTCTGGCGGCGGTGTCGCTGGTTACGGTCGTGCTGGGGCCGGTCGCGGCAGCTGCTGCGCTTCGGATCCAGTTGCAGTAATTCTCCAAATGGTAACCTCAGGCTTCATTGCGCCGTATCGTTTAAAGGCTTAAATCCCGCCCATGCAGACGCTTACGCAACGCCTCGCCAATCCGACACGGTTCATGGAGCTTTCCGCTCGCGTGCTGCCGTGGGTGACGGCCGCTTCGGCTATCCTATTGGTTTACGGTCTTTATTTGGCATTTCTGGATTCGCCACCTGACTATCAGCAGGGCGAGACGGTCCGGATCATGTACATCCATGTGCCGTGCGCGTGGCTCTCGATGATGATTTACGGGCTGATTGCGCTGTCGAGTTTCGGCCTGCTCGTGTTTCGTCATCCGCTGGCGGACGTTTCGGCGAAGGCCGCGGCGCCGCTCGGCGCGGCCTTCACGTTCCTGGCGCTGGTGACCGGTTCGCTCTGGGGCAAGCCGATGTGGGGCACCTACTGGGTTTGGGATGCGCGACTGACGTCGGTGCTGCTGCTGTTCTTTCTCTATCTCGGCTTGATTGCTCTGCGTTCAGCGCTGGAAGACGAAGGGGCTGCAGCCAAGCTGACAGCCGTCCTGGCGCTCGTGGGCGTGACGCTGCTGCCGATCATCAAGTTTTCGGTCAACTGGTGGAATACGCTGCATCAGCCGTCGACGGACTTCACATCGACTGTCGATCCCAGCATGCGTCTGCCGTTGCTGGTGATGGCGCTAGCGTTCACGCTGATGTTCTTCGCGATGCATCTGAAGGCGATGAGGAACGAGATTCTTCGCCGCCGGGTGAAGGCGCTCAGGACACAGGCGGTCATGGGCCGGGATCGGCTCGCGCCTCAGGCAGCGGAGTGATTGATATGAATATGGGACCGCACGCCGCTTTCATTTGGCTGTCGTATGCCGTCGTCACGGTGACGGTGATCGGGCTCATCCTTTGGCTTTTGGCTGATGGATGGAAGCAGCGCGCCGAACTCGCCGCGCTGGAACGCCAGGGCGTCAAGCGCCGCTCCTCGCACTGAATAGAGAGAGATGACGGTGGCCCAGGGTCGATCCAATTATTTGCGCTTGTTGCCGGTCGTGATTTTTGTGGTCATCGCGGGTTTTTTCGCGATGGCACTTAGGTCCGGCGATCCGTCGCTGCTGCCGTCAACGCTCGTCGGCAAGCCGGTGCCGCAGACGACGTTTCCGGCCGTCGAAGGACTGGAAGTGACAGCGGGCAAGGCCGAACCAGGATTTACCTCGGCTGATCTTGCCAAGGGCAAGATCTCGGTCGTCAATTATTGGGCGTCGTGGTGCGTGCCGTGCGTCGATGAGCATCCGATGCTGGAGCAGCTCAAGGAAGAGTCCGGCGTCGACATTTATGGCGTCAACTACAAGGACCAGGCCGCGGCGGCGCGGCGTTTCCTGGGGCGTTACGGCAATCCGTTCACGGCAGTCGGGACCGATGCCGATGGGCGCGCTGCGATCGACTGGGGCGTCTACGGAACGCCTGAGACGTTCGTCGTCAACGGCAAGGGCCACGTGATCTACAAGCACGTTGGGCCGATCACGCCGGAGTCGCTCAAGACGAAGTTGCTGCCGATCATTGCCAAGGCGAAAGTGGAAGCTGCCGCCGGAGCGGCAGGCCCATCATCCTGATAGGCCGAGAAGGCTCCGAGCGGCCACGCCATCAAAGTGCGAAGAACTGACCGCGCGAGTGGTTCAGAACCGTCAGCGTTCCCGACTTGATGTCGAAATGCGCGCCGTGCAGCGACAACCGGCCCTTGTCTTCCTGCTCTTTCACGAACGGGAAGGTACGCAAATTAGCGATCGACTGCTTGATGGCTTCTTTTTCGAGCGCTTCCTGACGGACGCTAGCTGAGCTGCTTTGATGTGCAGCTAGAACGCTGAGACGGGCGTCGTCGAGCATCGACATCCATTTCGAGATGAAATGCGCGTCCGTCTGGATTGCGGCGTTCTGGTCCAGCGCCGCCTTCACGCCGCCGCAGCCAGAATGGCCCATGACGATCATGTTCTTCACGCGCAAATTCAGCACTGCAAACTCCATCGCGGCGCTGACGCCGTGATATTTGCCGCTGACTTCGTAGGGCGGAACAAGATTGGCGACATTGCGGACGACGAATAGTTCGCCGGGCATGGCCGAGAAGATCGTCTCGGGATCGACGCGGCTGTCCGAGCACGAGACGATCATCGTCTCGGGGCTTTGCCCGTGTGTCGCGAGTTCTTCGTAATGGTCGGCGTTCGGAACGAAATGGCGATGACGGAAACGGCGATAGCGGTCCGCCAAAGTTTCGGGAAAGCTGCTCATTATTGTTTTTCCTCCGCCATCGGCGGGGCTCCCTTGCTCGTGACCAATACGATGTAGCCGACCACCGCTGCCAGCAGGGACCCTGCCATAACGCCGAGACGCACTTCCGCGGTCAGCGTGGGGTCGGGGAACGCCAGCAGGCCAATGAACAAGCTCATCGTGAAACCAATGCCGCCGAGAATTGCGGTCCCGAAGAGCTGCATCCGAGATGCTCCGTGAGGCATTTCTCCGAGGCCGCTGGCAATCACAGCGCGCACTGCGCCGTATATGCCGAGTGGCTTGCCGAGGAAAAGACCCAACGCGATGCCGACGGGGATTTGCGACAGCATGTCATTCATTGACAGGTCGCCAACCGCCAATCCGGCGTTGGCGAGAGCGAAGATCGGCATGATGCCAAAGCTGACCCAAGGGCTCAATGTGTGCTCGAGCGCCGGGAGCGGACCGTCGACCCCTTTCTTCGGGCTCGAGAGCGGGATCATCAGCGCCGTGACGACACCCGCAATGGTTGCGTGAACGCCGGACTGCAACACGCAGAGCCAAACGAAGGCTCCGACGAGCAGATAGGGCCAGACCCGCATGACGTTGAGCCGGTTCATGACCGCCATCACGGCGACGCCGGCAGCGGCCAATCCCAATGCGGTGAACGACAGTTCGTATGTGTAGAAAAATGCGATTATCAGAATGGCGCCGAGATCGTCGATGATGGCGAGGGCGAGCAGGAAGACCTTCAGCGTCGGTGGGACGCGCTTGCCCAGCAGCGCCATCACGCCGACGGCAAACGCGATGTCGGTTGCTGCCGGAATGGCCCAGCCGCGCAGGTGCTCCGCGTTATTGAAATTGACCGAAGCATAGATCAGCGCTGGTACCGCCATGCCGCCAATTGCGCCGACGATCGGCAGCATCGCGGCGGCGGGTTTCGAGAGCGCGCCGCGAATGGCCTCACGCTTGATTTCGAGACCGACGACCAGAAAAAAAATGACCATCAGGCCATCGTTGATCCAGTGATGGATTTCTTTTGTGAGAGCGAAGGGTGCGACGCCGAGCTGAACTTTGGTCGTTAAGATGTGCTCATAGGCGTTGTGAAGAGGCGAATTGGCAAGGAACAGCGCCAAGAGCGCGGCGGCAAGCAAAACAAGGCTGGCAAGAACTTCTCTGCTAATGCCTTCCGCACTTGATTCTGGCTTCATATCTGCGGAGTCCCTCCATAAAAATGATCCCTGGGCAGATATGCCGGTTCATTCCATGCGCAGCAACCCAAAGCGGGCGTGGCGCGCGAATGTCACTCACGCTGCAGCTTTGATGGACACAGGAGAGATGTGCCGCCAATCGACGAAATTCGGCAGCATGCGATCGGTGCCGCGGCTGATTTCGAGCGCGCGGCGAACGCCGCCGAGAGCGTAAGCCAGCGCCGTCTGAGGCGGTTCGCCGTGCATGAGTTTGGCGGTGAGGCAGCCTGCGAAGATGTCGCCGGTGCCATGCGGCACGTCGGCCCATTTCTCGACGCGGCCGATGAAGGTGCGGTCCGCAGCCGTCAGCACGGTAGCGAGCGAGGTTGGCCCGTCCGGAATTGACGTTCCCGCGACGATGGGGCGGCTGAGATTGGCGATTGCGGTGACGGCATCGGCCGGCGATTGGACATTGCTGCCGGACAGCCACGATAACTCGAAGCGGTTCGGCGTCATGATGTCGGCCATTGGCATGAGCAGATCGCGGATGCCGTGTGCGGATCGTTCGTCAATATAGAGGCCGCCGGGGTCGTCGCCGAAGATCGGATCGCAGATATAGGTGATCTCGGGCTTTGCGGAGCGCAGACGCATTACGGCTTCAGCGACGATTTCGACGTGCTGGAGCGATGGTAGGTAGCCGGAGAAAATCGCATCGAACGAGGCCAGCCAGCCATTGTCGGCGAGGGCGCGGACCATGTCTCCGACAAGTCTCGGATCGAGCGTAATGCCGGCGATGTGGGCGCGGATCGGATGGTTCGACAGCACAACCGTCGGCAGTCCGACGACATCGATGCCGGCGGCGAGTAGGGGCGGGCTTGTTGCGGTCAGCCCAACGGGATCATGCGCAACATACGACGAGATCATGAGAATGCGGCGCATAGGGACCGAAGAGTTCGCGATTGGACCTTTGCCGCGCGATGGACAAGCCAACGCCAGCGCTCGGAATTGCGATTTATTCGAAAGTTTAGTCGCGGTCGATGTTGCAAACGTGCATGCTGCGATGCAAAATCAACGCATTTTTCTACGGGAGTCGATGCGATGGCCATGAGACCCAGACGCAGCGTCCTCTATTTGCCCGGCGATAACGAGCGGGCTCTGGAAAAAGCCAAAACGCTGCCGGCGGATTCGATCATCATCGATCTTGAGGATTCGGTCGCGCCTCCCAACAAGGAAAAGGCGCGAGCGCAGGCAACGGCTGCGATCCACGAAGGGGGGTTTGGTTCGCGGGAAGTGATCCTCAGGGTCAATCCGATAGAAACGCCGTGGGGGATGGCCGATCTGCACGGGGCCATGGCAGCCGTTCCGGATGCCATTCTCATTCCAAAGGTTTCGAACTCCGGCGATATCACCGGTACGGCGAAGGTCATCAAAGCATCGGATGCCGATCCGCGCATTCGGCTCTGGGCGATGATCGAGACGCCGATGGGGATCATCAACGCCAAGGAAATTGCCGCCTGTGCGCCCGACCAGGACAATCGGCTCGTCTGCTTCGTGCTGGGCACGAACGATCTCCTGAAGGAGAGCCGTGCGCTCGCAAGCCGCAACCGTTTCGCCGTCGTGCCGTGGCTGGCGATGACGCTGGTGGCCGCGCGGGCTTATGGGCTCGATGTCATTGATGGCGTCTACAACGATTTTAAGGACGAATCCGGTTTTCGCGCCGAATGCGAGCATGGCCGCACGCTGGGCATGGACGGCAAGACGCTCATCCATCCGTCGCAGGTCGTGCCCTGCAACGAAGTCTTTTCACCGACGATCGAGGAAATCGCCTGGGCGCATAAGATCATCAAAGCCTTCGAAGAGCCCGAGAATGCGCGCAAGGGGGTGATTACGGTCGAGGGACGCATGGTCGAACGGCTGCATCTCGTGATGGCGAGGCGTGTCGCCGCGATTGCCGATGCCATCAACGCGCGATCGAAAGTCGAGGAGCCGTGGTTTTAGTAAATGCCGCCTCCAACGGGCTTCGTGCGGCCCTTGATCGCGTCCCCGACCTTTCAAAAAAGGGTTGCGGTCTGATCCCGACATCCTGAAAAGAACCAAAACCCGAAGCCCGTGCGTAAGGGCTTCCCGAATCATAAGGCGGGGATGATGGCCGGAACCAAGACGAACGCAGGAAACTTCTTCGAAGATTTCACTTACGGCCAAGTCATCCCGCACGCCACACCCCGCACCGTCACCGACGGCGACGTGGCGCTTTACACCTCGCTTTACGGCTCGCGCTTTGCAGTGCAGTCGGCTGATACGTTCGCCAAGGCCATCGGCTATCCGAAAGCGCCGCTCGACGATATGCTCACGTTTCATGTCGTGTTCGGCAAGACGACGCCGGATATCTCTCTCAACGCCATCGCCAATCTCGGCTATGCCGATTGCCGGTTCCTGAAGCCTGTCTATCCGGGCGATACGCTGTCGGCGACGTCGGAAGTGATTGGTCTGAAGGAAAATTCGAACGGCGAGACGGGCACCGTTTACGTGCGTTCGACGGGGCGCAACCAGGATGGCGAAGTCGTCCTCGAATATTGCCGCTGGGTGATGGTGCGCAAGCGCTCCAAGGGGTCGCCGGCGCCGGAAGCGGTGGTGCCGAAGCTTCCCGAGCGTGTCGATCCGGAAGTTCTTGCGTCGGCGGTCCCGGCGCTCGACGTCAGCAAATATGATTTCGCGCTGTCGGGTTCGCCGCATCGCTGGGGTGATTATGAGCCGGGCGAGAAGATCGATCATGTCGACGGCATGACGCTGGAAGAAGCCGAGCATCAGATCGCGACGCGGCTTTATCAGAATACGGCGAAGGTCCATTTCAATCAGCACACCGAATCCAAAGGCCGGTTCGGCAAGCGGATCGTCTATGGCGGCGTTGTCATTTCACTGGTGCGGGCGCTGTCCTACAACGGGCTCGGCAATGCCTTCCACTTGGCGGCCATCAATGGCGGCCGGCACGTGGCGCCGACGTTCGCCGGCGATACGATCTACGCGTGGTCGGAAATCCTGGAGAAAGCCGAGATTCCCGAACGGAAGGACGTCGGCGCGCTTCGGGTTCGTCTCGTCGGCGTCAAAAATCAGGATTGCGCGTCACTGCCGCTCAAGACTCCGACGGGCGAGTACGCCGAAGGGGTTGTTCTCGATCTCGATACGTGGCTTGTGCTTCCCCGCTAAGGGCATTCAGCGGCAGCAAAGCTGGCTGACGCCTGTGCCTTGGCGCTAGCGACTTCCGGGCAGGAAGCGGGGGAACACGTCGCATGAACCTCAGAGCGAACCTCAAGGCGAGCATCACGATCGGTCGGGTGGCGCTGGGCGTGCTCGTTCTGGCCGTGGCCGGACCGGCAGACGCGGCCGGCGAAAAGGCCGTTGCCGAGATCAAACTCTCAGACGGTTCGAGTGCCGGCACGGTAACGCTGACCGACATGTCCTCCGGCGTGCTTCTCGCATTCGATCTCAAAGGCTTGCCGCCGGGCGCTCACGCCTTTGGCGTGCATGAAGCCGGCAAATGCGAGGGCGATTTTTCGTCCGCAGGGCCGACCTACAATCCGCTCGGCGCTCAGCACGGCTTCATGAACGATGAGGGTCCGATGGCGGGCGATCTTCCCAACATCGTCGCCGGACCCGACGGTATGGCGCGCGCCGAAATGATGACAACGTATCTCCACTTTAACGTCGTCGCTGACGATACGCTTTTCGATGCCGATGGATCATCGCTTGTCATCTATGACAAGGCCGATGACTATCGGACCGATCCGGATGGTAGCGGGGAAAAGCGGATCGCTTGCGGTGTGATCAAACAGCAATAGCGTCGGTGGGACGCGAAATTCACGTTGATCAATCGACGTGATGCCGCTTTGCCGATGCGCACGCCGGGCCTGAGATTGTAAATCTCCAAAGGGCCGCGATTCGATCGTATGTATGCGTCGTAATTAACCGGCCGGACATTCGAAGCGAGATGCGGTGATCAATCAAGTTGCAATCATCGGTGCGGGTCTGGCGGGGCTTTCATGTGCGCAGACGTTGCGGAGCGCGGGCATTTCCGTTGAGGTTTTTGAAGAAGACCGCAACGTCGGCGGCCGCCTCGCAACGATCTGTCTCGGCAGCGACCGGTTCGATCCGGGTGCGCAATATCTCTTGGCGCAAACGGATGAATTCGGGCGTTATCTCTCGGAGATTGCGGGTCTCGGCTATGCGGATACCTGGGCGCCGCGACAGTGGAAACCAGGGCCCGGCAAAACCGTCCGGGAGCCGTGGATCGTCGGGACACCCGGCATGTCGTCGATCGCGCGTCCGATCGCCGATGGCGTGCGTGTCTCGGTCGGCCGGCGGGTGCAATCGCTCGAACGGCGAGAGAAAGGCTGGCACCTCTGGTTCGCAGACGAAGCATCGGCTGGGCCGTTCGAAGCGGTCGCCATCGCTGTTCCCGCGGCAGCGGCGTTGCCGCTGACGGAACGGATCGACCGTCTCGCGTCGCCGCTGCAGAACGTGTTGATGCTGCCCTGCTGGTCCTTGATGGTCCGCCTCGATCAAAAGAAAACTTCGGAGCATGACGTTTTCACCGACGTCTCAGAGGTCGTGCGGTGGATCGCGCGCGACAACACGAAGCCGGGGCGCGATCCCAGGGGCGAGGCCCTTGTCATTCATGCCTCATCGGCGTGGAGCCTGGCGGCGGAGCAGGCTGACCCCGAAGATGTGGCGGAAGAGCTTTGGAGCGAGGTCGGGGAGTTCTTAAATCTCCCCCCTGTCAGACCGTCGCGGATGACAGCCTTCCTCTGGCGCCAGGGTATCGTCGGCAGGGCGCTGGGCGAGACGCATCTTTACTGTCCGGAAACGCAGGTCGGCGTTGCGGGGGACTGGTGCCTCGGCAGCTTCGCCGAACATGCCTTTACAAGCGGCCGGCATCTCGGGCAGGCCATTGCTGGCGCGCTGACCTGAGGCGCGACAGAATCTATGTGGCATTTGGCGAATTGCCGCGCCCGCGTCGAGGCGCTAGATATGCGCATCAAACAAAAAAGAAGGACGTCCGATGGCAGTTACATCCGGCCGCGGCGTGCGCCCCAAGCGGCCGCTTTCACCACATCTGCAAATCTATTCGCCGCTTATCAACATGGTGATGTCGATCGTACATCGCATCACGGGGGCGGCGCTTTATTTCGGTTCGCTGCTGCTCGCCTGGTGGCTGATCGCAGCCGCGAGCGGACCGGACGCCTACAACTATTTTCTGAGCTGGTGCGATACGTGGTTCGGTAAGCTGGTGCTGCTTGGCTATACGTGGGTTCTGATGCATCACATGATGGGCGGCATCCGCCACTTCATCTGGGACAGCGGCCACGGCTACGACCTTGAGACGGTCGATCTCTTGTCGTGGGGGTCGCTTGCCGCGTCGCTGGCGTTGACGGCGATTGTCTGGATCGCGGTTGCTATGGGGGCCGTCTGATGACCACGATGCGGACACCGCTGAAAAAAGTACGTTATCTCGGCTCGGCCAAAGAAGGCGCCGACCATTTCTGGAAACAGCGCGTGACGGCGGTTGCGAACCTGTTCCTCGGGATCTTTCTCGTTTGGCTGATCGTTTCGCTGCTTGGCGCGGACTACGCGACGGCGAAACAGAAGCTTGCGCACCCATTGATTGCGATTCCGCTTCTCGGTCTTGTACTTTCGGGCACCGTCCATATGCGGATCGGCATGCAAGTCATCATCGAAGATTACGTCCACGAAGAAGGGCTTAAGGTCGTGGCCTTGATGCTCAACACCTTCTTCGCCATTGCCATCGCACTCGCGTGCGTGTTCTCGATTTTGAAACTGAGTTTTGGAGCCTGAGCCTGATGTCGCAATTGAATGGCAAGGCCAACGGCGCGGGTGCCGCGCCGTCGCAGATCGGCAAAGCCTATCCGCTGCACGATCATGTCTATGATGTCGTTGTCGTCGGTGCGGGTGGCGCAGGATTGCGTGCGACGCTTGGCTGCGCGGAAGCAGGTCTTAAAACGGCTTGCGTGACGAAGGTGTTCCCGACGCGCTCGCATACGGTTGCGGCGCAGGGCGGTGTGGCGGCGGCGCTCGGCAACATGGGCCGCGACGACTGGCGCTGGCACATGTACGACACCGTCAAAGGCTCCGACTGGCTCGGCGACCAGGACGCCATCGAATATCTGTGCCGGAACGCTCCAGCTGCGGTTTATGAGCTCGAACACTACGGTGTGCCGTTCTCGCGCACGGAAGACGGCAAGATCTATCAGCGCCCATTTGGCGGCATGACGACCGACTACGGCGAGGGTCCGCCGGCACAGCGCACGTGTGCCGCTGCCGACCGCACCGGCCACGCGATGCTGCATACGCTTTACGGGCAGTCGCTGCGCCACGCGGCGGAATTCTTCATCGAATATTTCGCGCTCGATCTCATCATGGATCAGGACGGTGCATGCCGGGGCATCATCGCGCTCAATCTCGATGACGGCACGCTGCATCGCTTCCGTGCGAAGAAGACCATCCTGGCAACAGGTGGTTACGGGCGGACGTATTTCTCGTGCACCTCAGCGCATACCTGCACCGGCGACGGCAACGCCATGGTTCTGCGCGCAGGTTTGCCGCTGCAGGACATGGAATTCGTACAGTTCCATCCCACCGGTATTTACGGCGCGGGCGTGTTGATTACCGAAGGCGCGCGCGGCGAAGGCGGGTATCTGACGAATTCCAAGGGCGAGCGCTTCATGGAGCGCTATGCGCCGCATGCCAAAGACCTCGCCTCGCGCGACGTCGTCTCGCGCTCGATGACGATCGAAATTCGCGAAGGCCGCGGCGTCGGCCCGGATGCCGATCATATCTATTTACATCTCGACCATCTCGATCCGAAGATTTTGGCCGAGCGTTTGCCCGGCATCACGGAGAACGCGAAAGTGTTCGCAGGCGTCGATCTTCGCCGTCAGCCGATCCCGGTGTTGCCGACGGTCCACTACAACATGGGCGGCATTCCGACGAATTATCACGGTGAAGTTCTGACCAAGAAGAACGGCGATCCCGATCATGTCGTGCCGGGCCTGATGGCGATTGGCGAAGCGGCATGCGTGTCGGTGCACGGCGCCAACCGTCTGGGCTCGAACTCGCTCATCGATCTTGTCGTGTTCGGTCGTGCGGCCGGTTTGCGCTGTGCCGAGACGATCGAGCAAGGCGCAATGCAGTCGGACCTGCCCAAAGACGCGCACGAACCGGCGCTTGCCCGCCTCGATCATTTCCGTAACGCCAAGGGCTCGACGCCCACGGCGGCGCTGCGCCTGCGCATGCAGAAGATCATGCAGTCGAACTGCGCGGTTTTCCGCGATGGCCCGGTGCTGAAAGAAGGCGTCGAGAAGATCACGCAGGTCTGGCGCGATGCGGCGGATATTTCCGTTACCGACCGGTCCCTGGTGTGGAATTCCGATCTCGTCGAAACGCTGGAATTCGACAACCTGATCGCGCAAGCAGCCGTTACGGTCGTGGGCGCCGAAAACCGGCAGGAAAGCCGTGGTGCGCACGCGCGCGAAGATTTCCCCAAGCGTGACGATGTCAATTGGATGAAACACACGCTGGCATGGGCCGATTACGCGACGCAAACAGTCAAGCTCGACGATCGTCCGGTGCACACGAAGACCATGACCAACGAGGTCAAATATATCGAGCCCAAAGCTCGCGTTTATTGAGCCGGTCCAGCTTTTATTTAGTCGCGCTTCTCATCGGGAAAACCGGTGCCCGGCTTTTCCGGAAGCGCTCCGGATGAGTAGAAATAGCGCCGCTTTGGGAAGTCGCTTATGGTGCGGCCGCTATTCAAGGGGCGGGCGCGATTGTGACGAAGATCAGTAAGGACGAGAGCGACGATACCGACACTCGCATGCCGCCCGATCCGTTCGCGGCGGTGCTGCCGTCGCTGGCGGCTCTTGGCGCAATCGCGTCGATCGCGGCCATTAATTGGTCGGGACAGGAAAAGGTCGCAACGCGCACCCGCACCAAGCGCAAGACGGGTGCCGCGCTTCGCGATCTTGAAACCTGTTGTCTCGGCCTCGTCGAGATCTTTAAGCGTTTCCAGAAGCATCCGAGGGTGTTTGCAGGTGGCGGCGGACAGGCGTCGGCGCCGCTGAAGTTTGGGGTTCACGGACAACGCATTCGCGCGGACGCTCAGCGGCTTTATCTGCAACTGATGAATGACATCGCCTCGATGCTGGTGCTTGCCACGCAGAACGCGTTCGACGTCATGACCGCGATCGAAGATGGGGATGTCGAGGCGCCGGAGGAGGTCTTCTTCGGCTTTGGCGAGCAACAGGAACGGCTCAACGACATTATCCAGTCGCGAGTGCCGCTGCGCGTCGCGGTCGAAACGGGGGCTCAGATCGCGGAAAGCCTTGTCGGGTTGGTCCGGGAGCTGAAGAAACACCAGAAATCCGGTTAAGGCCAAAGAACCGCATCCGCCGCGGGCTCATGCCGTTGACAGGGGACGACGTTCAAGCTTCTGTCAGGTTCATAAGGATTTCGTTGGCGGGAACACCGGCACTCTCATGGTTCAGCTCACTCTTCCGAAAAATTCGACAATCTCTGAAGGCAAGATCTGGAACAGGCCGGACCGCGAGGGCGATTGGAAGGAATTCCGGATTTATCGCTGGAATCCGGATGACGAGCGCAATCCGCGCGTCGACACCTATCATATCGATCAGAAGCAGTGCGGACCTATGGTTCTTGACGCTCTGATCAAGATCAAAAACGAGATCGATCCGACGCTGACGTTCCGCCGCTCGTGCCGCGAAGGCATTTGCGGCTCGTGCGCGATGAATATCGACGGCACCAATACGCTCGCGTGCCTGAAGGGCATCGAAGACGTCAAAGGGCCGGTAAAGGTTTATCCGCTGCCGCACATGGAAGTCGTCAAAGACCTCGTGCCGGATCTCACGAATTTCTACGCGCAGCATCGCTCCATAGAGCCGTGGCTCAAAACCGATACGCCGACGCCGCCGAAGGAGTGGAAGCAGTCGCGCGAGGATCGTGAGAAACTCGACGGGCTTTACGAGTGCATTCTGTGCGCATGCTGCTCCGCGTCGTGCCCGAGCTACTGGTGGAACTCGGATCGCTACCTCGGCCCTGCCATTCTGCTGCAGGCCTATCGCTGGGTGATCGATAGCCGTGACGAAGCGACCGGCGAGCGTCTCGATAATCTCGAAGATCCGTTCCGTCTCTATCGCTGCCACACGATCATGAACTGCGCCAAGGCTTGTCCGAAAGGTTTGTCTCCGGCAAAAGCCATCGCGGAACTCAAGAAACTTATGGTCGAGCGCCGCGTGTAAGCGGCCGGCTCGATCGCGTCACGAAAAAGGAGCGACCGTGCTGGACATTCTCGATCACATTGGCTTCCCCGTCACCGATTACCGTCGATCGCTGGAGTTCTATACCCAGGCGTTGGCACCGCTCGGCATCAAGCTGCTCAAGGAAATGAAGTTCTCGGACGAGGACGACGACGGGTATGCCGGGTTCGGTCGCGAGCGTCCGCAATTCTGGATCGGAACGGGCACGGCGCTGAAGGGTCGCCTTCACGTCGCGTTTGCGGCGCAGGGCCGTGATGAAGTGAAAGCCTTCTACGAGGCGGCGCTGGCTGCAGGCGGCAAAGACAACGGACCGCCGGGACTTCGGCCGCACTATCACGCCAACTACTACGGCGGTTTCGTTTTCGATCCGGACGGCCACAACATCGAAGCCGTGACGCATCTGCCGGAGTAACGATTGCCTTTCTGTCAGAGATTGAGCTGGTAGGAATGCGCCAGCCAACGATAGCTGCCGGGTCCATTGCGCTCGACATAACCGATTGACGGAAACGGCATGTGGTAGCCGATGACCGGGATACGGTCTGTGGCCGCCATGTCATAGATGCGACGGCGGGTTCGGGCACCAAGCTGTTTGTCGGAATCGAAGAGGCAATCCCACTCAGGGTGCGCGAGCGAGGCAACCTGATGGTGGGCGCAGTCGCCCCAGTACAAAATCGATTTGCCCTGACTCTCGATCATAAAGGCAAGGTGCCCGGGCGTATGTCCGTAAGCTTCGATGGCGCGGATGCCCGTCACGACGTCGTCTCCTGGTTTTATGAACGTAAACTTGTCGGCGACGGGTTTCGTGTTGGTTCGGAAGATGCTCGCCCATTTTTCCAGATCGGCTGTGAATTTTCCTTCCGGAGCCCAGAAGTCATGCTCGATTGCGCCAATCACGTAGCGTGCGTTGGGAAAGAGCGGCTTTGCATTTTCGATCATGCCGCCGACGTGATCGGGATGACCGTGGCTTAAAAGGACGATGTCGATGTCTTCGGGCTTGAAGCCTGCGGGGCCGAGCTGGGCCGCAAGCCAGCCACCGTTGGGACGCGGAATGAAACCGTTCGATCCGTTGCCGGTGTCGAGCAGGATCAGCTTATCACCGGTGTTGATGATCGTCGGCGTGAAGCCCGGCTGGTATTTCTGCTCCGGCAAAAGGTTGTCGCGCATCAGCGCCCGAACATCGGCTTCGCGGGCATTTTGCCCGACGATAGGGAACGGACCATCAATGAAAGCTTCTGAATCCGAGATCGTGGTAATCTCGAAAGAGCCGAGCTTGAAGCGGTAGAATTTCGGCTGCCAAGGTCCAAGGGCTTGGGCTGACGCGGTCGCGTTTGATGTAAAGGCCAGGGACAGAGTGGGTGTGAGAGCGACGCCGATGCCTGTGGTCAAAAGCTTTCGGCGGTCCACGGCGAGAGCTTCGATATCGGGCGAGAGGGCTTTGCGCATTTCGATATCCTTGCCAAGTATCTGATCTGAAGCCGAGGTTAGTCGAGGCACGGAGCTATGCGATTGTATGAATCTGCTGGCATCGAGGGCAGGTCCCTGAAGCCGCTATGGCACGTCGGTTCGGGCCGCATGCTTTTCGCCGGCTGTCTGCATAAGAATGCACTTCACAGCCACAGCGCGCCGGTGATGCTCGCGGGTCTTTACGATGATTTTCGCTTGAGACTTGCGGGCGGTTCGTGGTTCGCGTGTCGTGCGGCCGTTATACCCGCCGGGACGGCTTACGAGTTCGATGCCGAAGGCCGACCGATCGCGGTGATCTACATTGAGCCGAGCGAGGCGTCCGCTGAAGGTCTTGCAGCGCTCGTCGGAGAGACACGCGAGGAACGGGGTGTGCTGATCGGAATGCGCGCTGACCTTTCGCAGGTTCGGTCGCTTTACGAAGATCCTTCCAGCTTGGCTTGGACCGACGAAGCGATGAATGATCTTCTCGGATTTTCCAAGTCTAGGGCGCGAAGAACCATCGACGCGCGCGTGCGCCGGGCACTTGAAGCGGTTGCTGACAACGCGGGCGGTGTCGTGACGGGCGGATCGGTGCCGCGGGTCGATTGGGCCGCGTATGCTGCCGGTCTTTCGACGTCGCGATTTCAGCACCTGTTCAAACAGGAGGCTGGCGTTTCTTATCGTCGTTATGCGGCGTGGGCGAGAATGCGCGTGGCGGTGTCCGAAGTCGTCAAGGGAAGCAATTTTACGACCGCCGCCCAAGCGTCGGGTTTTTACGATCAACCGCACTTCGCCCGCGAGTTTCGCCGGATTTTTGGCGCACCTGCCGGCCGGAGTCTCGCGGGCGTTCGACACTGACAGACCAGTATTGGGCTTCCCACATCGTGGCCGACATGCGATAGCGGCGAGCAAGCGCAAGATCGATGTTCAATCTTCAGATGAGTCACCCGCTTTCCTCCCTCACGTCCGGTGCGATTTCGTCGCCCTTCAGTCAGCTTCGCAAGCTGCTGGCGGGGATTGCGCCGGGGCATGAGAAACCCATCGAATTGACAATCGGGGAGCCGCGCGAGGCGATGCCGGATTTCATTCAGGCAAAGCTCGATGAGGCGACGGCGCTCTACGGCAAGTATCCGCCGATCCGCGGCGCCGAGGAGGCGCGCAAGGCGATCTCGGAATGGCTGGCGAAACGTTACGTCCTGCCGGGCGGCGTCGATCCCGAGCGCGATGTGTTGATGCTCAGCGGCTCGCGCGAAGGGCTATTCTTTGCGTGCCTGCCGGCGGTGGGCCGGAAGGACGTGCAGGGTCGGCCTGCGATCCTGATGTGCAACCCGTATTATTCGGCCTACGTCGCGGGGGCGATCGCGGTTGGCGCGGAGCCGGTCTATCTCAACGCCACGAAGGCGACGGGCTTCCTGCCGGATCTCGATGCAATTGCGCGCGATGAGGCGCTGTTGAAGCGGACGGTTGCGCTCTTTATCAATTCGCCGTCGAACCCGCAGGGCACGGTCGCCGATCGCAGCTACATCCTGAAGGCGCTGGAACTGGCGCGCGCCCACAACTTCATGCTGTTCCTCGACGAGTGCTATTCGGAAATCTACACAGAGGCCGCGCCGCTCGGCGGTTTGGAGGTCGCGGCGGCGACGCCGGAGCGGTTCCGCAATCTCGTCGTTTTCAACTCGCTGTCGAAGCGTTCGAACCTGCCGGGGTTGAGGTCCGGGTTCTGTGCGGGCGACCCGGAATTCATCGAAGCCTACGGCGAAGTGCGCAACATGTGCGCGCCGACAGTGCCCTTGCCACTGCAACATGCATCCGCCGCGATCTGGCGCGACGAAGCGCACGTCGAGCGTTCGCGGAAGGCGTATCGTGACAAATTTCTCATTTCTGACAATGTGTTAGGTGGCCGATACGGCTACCAGCGGCCGGCTGGCGGGTTCTGTCTCTGGCTCGATATGAGTCAGTTTGGCGGCGGCGCTCAAGCGGCGGTAACCTTATGGCAACGCGCAGGCGTCAAGGTTATTCCCGGTAGCTTTCTGGCTCAGACGGGACGAGACGGAACCAATCCCGGCGCAGACTACGTTCGCGTCGCGATGGTGCAGGACTCCAAGACGATCCAGGAAGCGCTCGAACGCACGATTTCCGTGCTGCGTTAAAGAGTACGTTCGCCGAGATGTCGCTGGATACGCGAGGAATCGATCCTCAGCGGCTGTTGCCGCAGTCAGTCGAGGACCGTTTGTTGAGTTGGCTGGGCCGTTTTGGCGGGTTGATCCTGCTCGGCCTGACGCTGCTCATCTGGACGAGTCTCGTTTCGTGGTCAGCGCTTGATCCGAGCCTGACGCATACAACGACGGCGGCTGCGCAGAACTATGCGGGCCGCGTCGGCGCAATTGTTTCAGATCTTCTGTTCCAGATGCTCGGCTTCGGTGCGGTGCTGGCGCTGATCGCGCCGGTCGTCTGGGGCATCGAGATGCTCCGTTCCGAGCGTGTGAAGGACGGACGCGTCAAGCTTGGTTTTTATCCGCTGTCCATCGTGGCTCTGACCGGCGCGATCTCGGCGCTGCCGGTTTTGGGCGGCTGGCCGCTGCGTCACGGCTACGGCGGTCTGGTGGGCGATGGCGTTTATCAATTAGCGTTGAAGCTGTTCGCGATGCTCAACGAAGAGCGTGCGCCGGTTGCTGCCGGTGTCGTGCTGCTGGCAGCGGCTGCACATACCTGCGGCAAGGCTATCGGCTTCGAAGTCGAGACTGTCACCAAGTCGCTCCTGCGCTCGCTCGGTTCGGGCCTTCGTTATGCGTCGAGCAAGAAACGGCTCGACGATGTGGCGGCTGTCAGCTCGACGCTGGCGGGTGGTGCGGAGCGCGTGCGCAAAGGTTGGTTCCGGCGCGCTCCTGCTGCAGCTGTAACGGATACGCACTCCTATCGCTCGCTCGATGCCTTTGCGGGCGACGCGACGCCGACGCTCGATCTTAATCCGGAGCGTCTCGCAAGGCAGCGTCCGGCAGATGTCGCGCGGCCTTCGGAGTTGCTAACGGAATTGCACGATCGTGAGGATCGTCGTGGCGTCCAAGGCTTCGATGACCACGATGACAATGACTATCTCGATGATGAGTTCACCCATGCCCGCGAATTCGCAGATCGCGGATTGGCGTTCGACGATATGACGGAAGATTCGAGTCGGGCGATCGCGCAACGCTTTGCGCCGGCTTCGGCAACTGCCGCATTGGCGCGTGGTGAATCTGTGGTCGAAGAGGTTTTAGATCCTTCTATCCCGCCGCCTCCGCCGCTGCCGAAGGTCTTGGCCAAGGCACAAGCCAAGGCGCAGGCTTCAAAGCCCGCGGTCACCAATGCGCTGTTGTCGGGCATTGCGCGGACGCGCGCCAATCCGATTTGGAAGCGGCCGTCGCTCAACATGCTCAAGCGTCCGAGCGCGCAGAAGCCGCGTCCCGAGCTGTCGCAGACGGTCATGCGCGGCAACGCGCGATTGCTCGAAGACGTGCTGGCCGATTTCGGCGTCAAGGGCGAGGTCAAGGATATCCGGCCAGGTCCGGTGGTGACGCTGTACGAATTGGAGCCTGCGCGCGGCACAAAGTCTTCGCGCGTTATAGGGCTCGCGGAAGACATCGCGCGCTCGATGAGCGTTGCAAGCGTGCGTGCGGCTGTCGTTCCGGGGCGCAATGCCATCGGCCTCGAATTGCCGAATGCCCGGCGCGAAACGGTGCTGTTGCGCGAAATTCTCGAAGCCGACGCGTTCAAATCGGAAGCGAGCGGATTACCGCTTGGTCTGGGCAAGTCGATCGGCGGCGATCCGGTCGTCGCGGATCTGGCGCGCATGCCGCATCTGCTCGTCGCCGGTACGACGGGCTCCGGCAAGTCAGTCGGCATCAACGCGATGGTGCTGTCGCTGCTCTACCGGCATTCTCCAGAAGATTGCCGCATGCTGATGATCGACCCCAAGATGCTGGAGCTGTCGGTCTACAACGACATTCCGCATCTTTTGACGCCCGTGATTACGGACCCGCATAAGGCTGTTTCCGCGCTCAACTGGGCCGTGCGCGAAATGGAAGAACGCTACAAGCGCATGGCCGCACTTTCCGTTCGCAACATCGACGTCTTCAATAATCGCGTGCGCAATGCCAAGAAGCGCGGCGAGATGCTGTCGCGCACGGTGCAAACCGGCTTCGACAAGACCGGCGCCGCACGCTTTGAAACGCAGCAGATGGATCTTGAGCCGTTGCCGCGTATCGTGATCATCGTCGATGAATTCGCGGACCTGATGATCGTTGCGGGCCGCGAGGTCGAAGCTTCGGTGCAACGTCTGGCGCAGATGGCGCGTGCGGCCGGCATTCATCTGATCATGGCGACGCAGCGTCCGTCGGTCGACATCATCACCGGCACGATCAAGGCGAACTTCCCGACCCGGATCTCGTTCAAGGTTACGTCGAAGATCGACAGCCGCACGATCCTGAATGAGCAGGGCGCCGAACAATTGCTCGGTCAGGGCGACATGCTCTATTCGACAGGCGCCGGCCAGCTTGTGCGTGTGCATGGCGCGTTCGTGTCGGATGAAGAAGTTGTGGCGTTTGCCGATGCGCTCCGGCAGGAGGGCGCGCCGAAATATGTCGACGGTATTACGGAGACGCCGCCGCCGTCGGACGTCGCGACTGGGATTCGCGAGGCGAGCGACGACGACCTCTATGATCGCGCCGTCGCTATCGTGCTTCGGGATGGAAAGGCTTCTACGAGCTATATCCAGCGTCGCCTGTCGATCGGCTACAACCGCGCCGCCGATCTCATCGAACGCATGGAGCGTGAAGGATTGATCTCAGCGGCGAACTCGGTCGGCAAGCGCGAAATTCTGATGTCGCGCGGCGGTAGCGCCGACGCCGCCTGATTGTGTATTTCGACGGTCTCAGGCCAGCACGAACAACAGCGAAACCGAGGCTAACAACTGAGGATAACTCGGGGGCGCGCTACTGCGCTTGCTTGCCTCGGATGTTCGATTGGTTCTACCCAAAATAGGGCTGTAACGCCTCTCGCCTAGTTCTGGACGCAATCTTTGTTGAAACGATACTCTGCGTACAGGGCCCCGACTCGGGGCATCGGGGCTGTGGGGGGCCACGAATGGGACAAATCATGAGGCATTTTCTGCGTGGAGCAGCCGTCGCGACGGCGTTTACGGTCGCGTTTTCTGGCGTTGCCACGGCGCAAGATCCGGACGGTCCGACGAATACGATCGTCAATCCGCCGGCGAGCAAGCCTGCGGTCAATGGTTGGTCCAGCGAAGTCGCACCGAACACCGATCAAGGTATTACGCTCGACGCGCGCCAGACGAAGATCGTCGACGATGTCAGCGCGTATTTCGAATCTTTGCAGGATCTCAAAGGCACGTTCGTTCAGACTGATGCCGACAGCAAAAAGATGAAGGGCAAGTTCTTCGTCAAGCGTCCCGGCCGCTTCCGTTTCGACTACGCCTTGCCGTCGCGGCAGATCATCGTTTCCGACGGCCAGAACCTCGCCATTCAAGACCTCGACCTCAATAACGAGGATCGCGTTTCGCTCGATCAGACGCCGTTCCGGCTGCTTCTGCGCAAGGACGTCAATCTGCTGCGGGATGCGAAAATTCTGGAAGTCCAGCAGTCCGCCGACCTGATCGTGCTCACGCTGGAAGATAAAGACCCCAATTCTCCGGGCCGCATTAAGCTCTTTCTGGCGACCAAACCGGCCATGGAACTGAAAGAGTGGGTGACCACCGACGCCCAGGGTCAGGACACCCGAATCCAGCTTTCGCAGCTCGTCAAAACAGACGACCTAGACGGAAATTTGTTTAAAATTCAATCACTTTGGCCAAAAAGCGCGATGCCATAAGGGGAATTCGCCTGCAAATCAGTGTGTTGCGCTTTTGACGCGATGCAATACCCATCCTGTGGATAAGTTTGGGTATGTTTTCACATTTTCGTGAAGTGCCCGCGCGGGCACTATTGAATTTCTCCAGCTTGCGCTTAACTCTCATGCATGCAGGTGGCGTCACCCTGTATTCGGTAGTGCCCCCCGTCTAGCCGAAGACGCCGCCTCTGGTACCGGCTTCCCTCCCGGTGCCGAGCGCGACAAGCGCATAGCGCCCAGTTCCTCCCCCCGGAACTGGGCGCCCTCGTTTCTGGCCCCCTGAATTCCCGAAGAAGACCACAACACATGTCGTGTGTGGTTTGGCGCTCCGCTTAATTAGCTAGCTTGGGCCGCGGCGGCCTGATCGGCGCTCTGCGGTTGAAGCAGCGGGGGGATCGTAGCGTCATCTGCGCTGGTATCAATAGCTTTCAAATCATTCGCCAACAGTTTTAGTCGCGATGTGATGCACGCGCTGAAATGTTGCGCGAGTGATGGGTCGTCTTGCATCAGTGCGAGAATTTTTTGGCGCGGAAGACGCAGTGCTTTGACAGGCCCTTGTGCGATGATCGTCGTAACGTGCTCGATCTCGATGAGCATCGCGAGCTCAGCGATAATGGAGCCTTCGGGTACAACCTCGCCGCGCGATTTTTGCGATGGGTCGCCGTTGTCGTCGATGCGCAGGCACGTTCCTGAAATGACGAGGATGGAAGCATCGCTCGGCTGATGCTCGGCGATAAGCGCGTCGCCCGAGCGATAGATGATGCGCTCAGCGCAACGAACGATTTCCGTCAATTGGGACGGCGACAGTCCGCGGAAAAGCGGCTGGGCAAGAAGAGGTTGGACGAGGGCATTGATTGCCATCGTTGCGAACTCCATTGATGCGATACGCACGAATGCACTTATTCGCTTGCGATCTCATCACAACAGAAGCGAACGCAGATTAACTATCCGACTCGATGTCCGTCGCGGAACTTATCCAACCCGCACGCGTGAAAGCTGCTGTGGACGCAGTTGAACAACTTTCACTGTCAGAAGATTCACGTGAAAACTTGGCGATTGGCCTAGCGGCTGTGACCCAGCAATCGATTGTTCCGGCAACTCAGGGCGCGAGTTTGTAGCCGCCGCTCTCCGTGATGAGAAGTTCGGCGTTCGATGGGTCTTTTTCGATTTTCTGCCGCAGACGATAAATGTGCGTTTCGAGCGTGTGGGTGGTGACACCGGCGTTGTAGCCCCAGACCTCGTGCAGCAGAACGTCGCGAGAGACGACCTTGTCGCCGGAGCGATACAGATACTTGAGAATCGATGTCTCTTTCTCGGTGAGACGGATCTTGCTTCCGGCTTCGTCGACCAACAGCTTCGATGCGGGCTTGAAGGTGTAGTTGCCGATCGCGAAGACAGCATCTTCGCTTTGCTCGTGCTGCCGCAGTTGCGCGCGGATGCGCGCAAGAAGAACGGCAAACTTGAACGGCTTTAAAACATAATCATTCGCCCCGGCATCGAGACCAAGGATCTGATCGGCGTCGGACGTATTGCCGGTCAGCATGACGATCGGTGTCTTGAAACCCGATTTGCGCAGAAGCTTCACCGCTTCGCGGCCGTCCATATCGGGCAGGCCGACATCGAACACCACCAAGTCGAAGCGGCCGGTTTTTGCGGCTTCCATGCCCTTGGCAGCAGTGCCTGCTTCGGAGACTTCGAATTCATCATGGAGGACGAGCTGATCTTTCAACGACGTACGCAAATCTTCATCGTCGTCGACGAGGAGGACCTTTCGGGCCGTGCTCATGGACGGGGGCTCCGGTTTCTTGCCTTCTTTTGGCGTGGAACTCTAGCATCGTGCGCGTCGGCAACATAGGGTCTCGGGGCAAACAGGCAAGCGGAATGGCGGTTCCTTGAATAAGTGGTCGATGAACCCGGCCCGGACGCCCGTGGCGCAGGTCTACGTCAGGGTTCTATCTCAGGCGGCGCAGCGCGGCCATGTCGCGTTTGGCGCATTGCGTTTTGCTTGCGCGCTCGGCCAATCGGGCATCACCGCCATCAAACGCGAGGGAGATGGTGCAACGCCGCGAGGGCGGTTACCCGTGCGCTGCGTTCTTTATCGGTCCGATGCTGCACGGCCAAGGTCGACTTTCCGGTTGCGCAGAATTCGCTGCAATGACGGCTGGTGCGACAGTCCGCAGGATCGCAACTATAATCGTCCGGTGCGGCTGCCCTATCGCGCAAGCGCTGAACATCTGTGGCGCGCGGACGGGCTGTACGAGGTCGTTGTCGTGCTCGGTTATAACGATGTGCCGCGCGTGCGCAATCGAGGCAGCGCCATTTTCATGCACGTCGCGCGCGGGAATTTCGAGCCGACCGAAGGCTGCATCGCGCTACGTGCGCGCGATCTGCGGCGGCTTCTGGCTGTGCTGCCGCGGCGGAGCGTGATCGTCATCGGATTGCGATAAAAAAAGCCCGACAGCACGAGGCGTCGGGCTTAAGTAGAGCACGTCTAGGTGGAGACGCGTGCTCGGGAGATGAAAGGAGATCTCCTGGCCCGCCGATCGCAGGCCAGGAAAATTCGTCTTAGTAGTGGTAGGCGCTTTCGCCGTGGTCGGTGATGTCGAGGCCTTCGCGCTCTTTCTCTTCCGACGGACGGAGACCGATGACGATGTCCACCAGCTTGAAGAGAATTGCCGAGCCGATGCCGCTCCAGAGAAGCGTCATGCCAACGGCCTTCGCCTGGGCAATCATCTGAGCGGCCATGTCGTAGGTACCCGCAACCATCTCACCCGGCTTCGACGTGTAGTCGGCGATGCCGGCGCCACCCCAATCCGGGTTGACCAGCAGGCCGGTGCCAAGCGCACCGACGATGCCGCCGACGCAGTGGACACCAAAGACGTCAAGGCTGTCGTCGTAGCCGAGAGCGCTCTTGATTGCCGAGCAGAAGAAGAAGCAGATCGGGCTGACGACGAGGCCAAGCACGATCGAGCCCATGACACCGGCGAAACCGCAAGCCGGGGTGATGGCGACGAGGCCGGCAACGACACCCGACGCGAGGCCGAGAGCCGACGGCTTACCCTTCACGATCCATTCGACGATCATCCACGACAGCGCTGCTGCGCAGGTCGCGATGAAGGTGTTGATGAAGGGGACGCCAGCGAAGGCGCTGGCTTCGAGGCCAGAACCGACGTTGAAGCCGAACCAGCCCACCCACAGAAGGGCGGCGCCGATCATGCAGTTCACCAGCGAGTGCGGAGGCATCGCTTCTTTGCCGTAGCCGAGACGCGGTCCCAGAATGAGCGCGCCGACGAGGCCCGCGATACCGGCGTTGATGTGAACGACGGTGCCGCCAGCGAAGTCGAGTGCACCCCATTTGAAGGAGATGCCGGCATCGGCCATGACAGCATCATAAGCAGCCTGAGCGGCAGCCTTGCCGTCGCCCGTCGCCGCGGCGAGAGCCTTAGCAGCGTTGCCGAACGCGTCGGGACCACCCCAGTACCAGACCATATGCGCGATCGGGAAGTAGATGAACGTGACCCAGAGCGCCATGAACACCAACATTGCCGAGAACTTCAGTCGTTCGGCGACGGCGCCGAGGATGAGGCCTGGCGTGATGCACGCGAACGTCATCTGGAAGACGATGTAGACGTATTCAGGAATGTAGACGCCGTTGGAGAACGTCGCTGCGACGGAGTTGTAATCTACGCCTTTGAGGAATGCTTTCGAGAAGCCGCCCACAAAGTCGTTCAGCGCACCGCCGTTCGTGAAGGCCATCGAGTAGCCGTAGAGAACCCAGATGATGCCGACTAGGCAGAGCGTCGCGAAGACCTGCATAAACATCGACAGCATGTTCTTCGTGCGAACGAGACCGCCATAGAACAGTGCGAGACCCGGAACGGTCATGAGAAGAACGAGAACCGAGGCAGTGTACATAAATGTCGTGTCGGCCTTGTTCGGTACCGGCGCGGGCGGCGTTTGTGCCATGGCCGGTCCGGCCATAAGCGCAATCGCGCCGAGGGCCCCCACGACCCCTGCGTACCGCGCTAACTTTCTAAACTCCATGTTGAGTGCTCCCTGATTGACTTATGAAAAGCGGAAATTTTGTGAGCTTTAGAGCGCGTCGTCGTCCGATTCGCCGGTGCGGATGCGAACCGTGTGCTCGATCGGAGACACGAAGATTTTGCCGTCGCCGATCTGTCCCGTCTTTGCCGCGCGCTGGATGGCGGCAAGCGCCTTATCGACCTGTGCTCCCGGAACGACGACTTCAATCTTGATCTTGGGCAAAAAGCTCACGGCGTATTCGGCGCCGCGGTAGATTTCCGTATGGCCCTTCTGACGGCCGTAGCCTTTGACTTCCGTGACAGTCATGCCCTGAAGACCGAGATCGGTCAGCGCAGAGCGAACCTCCTCGAGTTTGAAAGGCTTGATGACCGCAGTTATGAGCTTCATAAGGCCCCCTTTTTTAATTGAACCGGTGCTCGACAAAATAGCCTCCGCCCCCACGCCGGGACGAAGACTTCGCGTGATGGGAGTCAAGACGCGTGCCAATTGACGGACGCGTGCTCAACGCATTGATTAGACAACGGAAAGTTTACGAATGAACGAAATTTATGCGGCACTAGCCTGCAAAATAAGCATGAAAATTGGGCAATTTGAGGTTTTTGCCCGCTATTTGGGCACAAATGCGGTTTCTCTGGGGCGCATCAGGCCTTCCTGAACGGTCGATGCGACCAACCGGCCGTTCCGATCGAAGACGGCGCCCCGGCAATAGGCGCGGGCGGCGGAGGCGCTGGGGCTGTCCTGGGTATAGAGTAGCCAGTCGTCGGCCCGGAAAGGCCTGTGGAACCACATGGCGTGGTCGAGGCTCGCTAACTGGATGTCGGCATCGAACAACAGCTTGCCGTGTGCCACGAGGGCGGTATCGAGCAGCGTGAAATCCGAAGCGTAGGCCAGAATCGCTTGGTGAATGTAAGGGTTGTCGCCCAACGGGCCATTGGACTTAAGCCAGATGGACTGCCGGGGAGCCCGTGGTTCGCGGCTCATGTAGCGGGATGCATCAACAATACGGACGTCGATGGGGCGTTCGCGCTGCCAGTAGGCCCGCATGCCGTCAGGGATGTCGGTGGCGGCGTCAAAAAGCTCACGGACGCTTGGCAGCGCTTCGGGCGGCGGGACGTCCGGCATTTCGGACTGGTGCTCGTAGCCCGGCTCCGGCTTGTGGAACGAAGCGCTCATCACGAAGATGGTGCGTCCATGCTGAATGGCGCGGACGCGCCGCGTCGTGAAGCTGCCGCCGTCGCGGACGCGCTCAACGTCGTAAACGATTTCCCGTTCCGGATCGCCCGCCAACAGAAAGTAACCGTGAAGCGAATGGATCGCCCGGCTCTCGTCGACGGTTAACGCCGCAGCAACCACTGCCTGGCCAAGGACAAGGCCGCCATACACGCGTTGCCAGCCTTCGCTGGCGCGATGGCCGCGGAACAGGTTGTCCTCCAATGGCTCCAGGGTCAGAGTTCGGAGGAGCTTTTGGAGGGCCTGATGCGCCTGGGGCGAAGCTGTCATGGCGGACTTTCGGGTTTATAATGGCAGGGTTGCGCGCGCGGCGACGGGGACCTTTTAGGCTGCCCTCGCGTCCGGGCAAAGCAAATCACTACAGCTACGGATGACGGTCGATAGATGCCAAAATTGAACTTCGATGTCGCGATTGTCGGCGGCAGTTTTGCGGGACTGGCGGTTGCGCGCGGCTTGGCGCAGGCGTTTGGACCCGATATCCGGCTGGCGATCATCGACAGGGTTGTTCCGGCGACCGAGCACGCCGACGATAGCCGCGGCTTTGCGATCTGGGCCGGCGCACAGAAGGTCCTGGAAAGCCTCGGGGTCTGGGACGGTATTCGCGATGCCGCGGAGACTGTGACGGCGATCGAAATTTCTGATTCGCGGCTTGACGATGCTTTCCGGCCTGCGCTCGTTACCTATGACGCGCGGACGGACGACGGATCGCCTGCCGCCTATATCGTTCCGGCATCGGTGCTCGCCACCGCGCTCTATCGATCCGTTGCGGGCGATCCGGCGGTGACGTGGTTTGCGCCAGCCGAGATCGAAAGCGCGCAGTGGGGCGAGACGGCCAGCGAACTCACTTTGCGCGATGGCACTGTCGTCAGCGCCGCGCTGACGATTGCAGCCGACGGGCGGCAGTCGAAGCTTCGCGAGGCTGTCGGCATCAAGACCGTCGGATGGCCTTACGCGCAGACGGGCATCGTCGCGCGGGTGAAGTTCAGCGAGCCGCATGGCGGCGTCGCCATCCAGCATTTTCTACCCGGCGGTCCGTTTGCGATTTTGCCGCTTCTGGGAAATCGCGCGTGCATCACGTGGAGCGCCGACAAAGACGAAGCAGCGCGCATGGTCGCGCTCGACGATGCCAGCTTTCTGGCTGAGCTCGATCGTCGGATCGGTGGCCGGTTCGGCACGATTTCGCTCGACGGGCCGCGGCAATCGTGGCCGCTCGATTTGCGTTTGCCGCACCGCTTGATTGCGCCACGCTTCGCTTTGGTCGGGGACGCTGCGCACGGTGTGCATCCGGTTGCTGGGCAAGGCGTCAACCTCGCGCTTCGCGATGCTGCGGCGATGATTGAAATTCTTGTCGATGCCGGACGCATCGGGCTCGACTTCGGCAGCGGTACGCATCTTGAGCGCTATCAGCGCTGGCGCCGGTTCGATTCGGCGATGTCGGCGACGCTCTATGACGGGATCAATCGGGCCTTTGCGATCGACAGCATGGTTCTGCGTGCGGGCCGTGGTGCTGCGCTCGGCGTGCTCGACCGCATTCCCAGCCTGAAAGAGTTGATAATCGCCGAGGCGGCAGGCGTCACCGGCGACTTGCCGAAACTCGCGCGCGGCGTTGCCGTCTAGGCGTCGGCCTCATCCTCTGCGGACGATCCGTCGTCTTCATCGCTGTCGTCGTCGACTGTGACGGCGGGGCGATTGATGATGAGCATGCCAGCGTCGAGATCGACGCTCGGTACCCAGCGATCTTCGAAGGGAATGAATTCCGTCTCGCCTTCGAGCGGCTTCAATTCGAGAAGGTCGCCGGCGCCGAAGTTCTGCACGGAGACGATCTTTCCAAGCGCGCTGCCGTCGGCTGCGACTGCGCGCAGGCCGATGAGGTCGGCGTGATAGAACTCGGTTTCGCCCGTTTCCGGAAGCTTACTGCGTTCGATGTAGAGCTTTGTGCCGCGCAGCGGTTCGGCACCGTTGCGATCCTCAACGCCCGCAACACGCGCGACAATACCCTTGCTCGTGACGCGGACGACGCGGAGCGAATAGCTTTTCTTGCCGCTTGCGTCGGTCAATGGGCCGTAAGCGGCGATGGCGTCCGGAGTCTCGGTATAGCTGCGGACTAGCACGTCGCCGCGGATGCCGTGGGCGCCGGTAATCTCACCAACGAGGATACGGCGGTCGGTCGATGGTTTTTCTGATGCTGTCTCTGATGCTGTCATGGGGCTCTTGATGGCGTGCAATGATCACGGGGGCAAGGGGCCGAGATAGGTAATCTCAATGTCGATCGTTTTGCCGCCGATGCTGATTGTCGTGTTCTGGGAGCGGGCGAACGGGTCGACATCGCCAAAGATCGGGATCCGAATGCTCGGGTTGCGGGTTCGGACGCGCCGCAGGGGGATTTCGTAGGTGCCGCGAATGGCCGACAGGCGCATGTGATGGACGCGCTGGGGCAGGAGACGTCCCATACAGACGCGACCCTCAGAATCGGCGCCGAACAGCCGGCCGCCGCGACATACCAAAATGAGTCGGCTGGCCGGGGCCGAGAGCGGGCTCGGTTTGGTCCGGACCACCTCAAACAGACCATTGACGCGCGTTATCTGGTTCAATTTCGGACCTCCCCACGAATTAACGATCGAAAGTCGGAGGCGGTCCAAAAGTCGGGCCAGTCAGATCTGCAACAAAAAGGCCCCCCGAAGCCTATTCGGGAGGCCTGTTTGTTTGTTCGGGCGCAGTCTCTTAAGCCTGCTCGCCCTGAGCAGCAGCCTCGGCGGCCTGAGCTGCTTTCTCGGCAGCAGCAGCGGCGCGCTCCTGGGCCTTCTTCTTCGGCTTGGCCTTTTCAGGGTTGTTGCGCGCATCACGCTTGGCGAAGCCGTTGGCGTCGAGCAGGCGGAGGACGCGGTCGGTCGGCTGAGCGCCGACGCCGAGCCAATGCTTCACGCGCTCTTCGACGAGCTTCACGCGGTTCGGGTCGTCCTTCTTGAGCATCGGATCGAACGTGCCGATCTGCTCGATATAGCGGCCGTCGCGCGGGCTCGTGCCGTGGGCGACGACGACGTAGTAGTAAGGACGCTTCTTCGCGCCACCGCGCGACAAACGAATTTTCACCGACATTTTCTTCTTCTCCTGATCAAATCAAAATGTGTTTTTGGATGGGGGTTATCTTTTCTTTCCGGGAATCCCAGGGAATTTCGGCATTCCACCGCCGAGACCCGGAAGACCTTTGGGAAGTCCGCCGCCGAGGCCGGGAAGGCCGCGGCCAAGTCCCGGTGGCAGACCCGGCATTCCACCGCCAGAGCCCGACGCAGGAGCCGTGCCCTTGGCGATCTGTTCTTTCAATTCCGCGGGCAACTGTTCCAGCGCCTTGGGATCGAGCTTTGCGAGCTCGGCCTGCATCGACTGCAATTCGGCTTCGGAAGGTCCGGCACCGGTGCGGCCGAGGAACTTGTTCATCAGGCCGCCATTGCGGCCCATGGTCTTCATCATGTCCGCCATCTGGCGATGCATTTTGATGAGCTTGTTGATGTCTTCAGGCTTCGTGCCTGAACCCGCCGCGATGCGGCGCTTGCGCTTGGCGTCGAGAATTTTGGGGTTGCGCCGTTCCTTCGGCGTCATCGACGAGATGATGGCGCGCTGGTGCACGAGGCTTTTGTCGAGGCCAGCTTCGTTGATCTGGCCTTTGATCTTGGCGACGCCGGGAAGCATGCCGAGCACACCGCCCATGCCGCCGAGCTTCTGCATCTGGGCGAGCTGATCGGACAGGTCTTCGAGGTCGAACGACCCCTTCTTCATCTTTTCGGCGATCTTCGTCGCCTTTTCGACGTCGATCGTCTGCGCGGCCTTCTCGACGAGCGAGACGACGTCGCCCATGCCGAGAATGCGCGAGGCAATACGGCCGGGGTGGAAGTCTTCGAGCGCGTCCCACTTTTCGCCGACGCCGATGAGCTTGATCGGCTTGCCGGTGACGGCACGCATGGAGAGTGCAGCGCCGCCGCGGCCGTCGCCGTCGGCGCGCGTCAGGACGATGCCGGTGATGCCGATGTGACCGTCGAATGCCTTCGCTGTGTTGACGGCGTCCTGGCCGGTCAGCGCGTCGGCGACGAGGAGAACTTCATGCGGATGGATCGCGGCTTTGACGTCGCGGGCTTCGTCCATCAGCTCTTCGTCGACAGTCACGCGGCCGGCGGTATCGTAGATGATGACGTCATAGCCGCCGAGCTTGGCGGCATCTTCGGCGCGGCGCGCGATCTGCAGCGGCGTTTGTCCGGCGATGATCGGCAGCGTCGCGACGCCCGTCTGCTCGCCCAACACGCGAAGCTGCTCCTGGGCTGCCGGGCGGCGCGTGTCGAGCGACGCCATCAGGACTTTCTTGCGGTCGCGGTTGGTCAGGCGATAGGCGATCTTGGCGGTCGTCGTCGTCTTGCCCGAGCCCTGGAGGCCAACCATCAGGATGCCGATGGGCGGGGCGGCGTGCAGATCGATCGGTTCGGCGTTCGAGCCGAGCGTAGCAACCAGCTCATCGTTGACGATCTTGACGACCATCTGGCCGGGCGTGACCGAGCGCAGCACTTCGGCGCCGACGGCCTTGGCTTTGACCTTCTCGGTGAAATCCTTGACGACATCGAGCGCGACGTCGGCTTCGAGCAGCGCCCGGCGAACTTCGCGCATCGCTTCGACGACGTCGTTCTCGGTCAGAGCGCCGCGGCGGGTGAGCTTATCGAGGACGCCCGAGAGGCGTTCTGTGAGCGATTGAAACATTCAGCCTTCGTTTCCGAGCCGCCGGAAATTGCCCTAATCGTTACGTGACCCCGGCACAGGCCGGGGCCCATTCAAACTTGCGTCGGGTTGGATTTGTCTGGATCCCGGTCTTCGCCGGTATGACGAAGAGATAGGATCGGCAGCGCAAAGCACAAACGCACCCGGGGGCGCAACGCGCTGCCGGATGTTAACCCCCCTGCCTCCCGGACGCTTTCGCGAAAAAGGCCATGTGCAGGGCGGCGGCTTCTTGAATAGAGGCCGTCGGAATGGGCGAGGGTATGCGGGAAACGGGCGCGGAAGTCAACGTGGCGCTCATCCCCAGCGAAGTCGCCCTTCTCGCGCCAATCCCCTCATTTTTGAAGCGCGAGTCAGGTTGGATGGCGGTGATAGCGGCCGAGTAACGCTAAATCCTGGCGTTAAAAGAACAATATCAGAAAACAACATATACAAGACAAGAACAACGGCATACTTTGGGGCTCGGCTGTCGCCTCGTTGGGAAGGAAGCTCGCGTTGACCGATCTGACCATTACCTGCCCGAACTGCGATCATGAGATTGCGCTGACGGAATCGCTTGCCGCGCCGCTGATCGCCGATACCCGCCGCCAATTCGAGGCGGCGGCGGCAAAAAAGGATCGCGAGATCGCCGCCCGCGAAGCGGCCATGCAAGAGAAGGCCGGCGAACTCGAAAAGGCGCGCGCGTCGCTCGATGCGATGGTCGCTGAAAAGCTCGTGGTCGAGCGCCAACGCATCGTCAGCGAAGAAGCGCAGAAGGCGAAGCAGCGCGCCGCGGCCGATCTCGAAGAAAAGGCCAATGCTCTTGCCGAACTTCAGAACGTGCTGAAGGAGCGTGATCAGAAGCTCGCCGAAGCGCAGAAGGCGCAGGCAGAGTTCCAGAAGAAAGTGCGCGAATTGGACGACGCCAAGCGCGAGATGGACTTGAACGTCCAGAAAGGCATCAGCGCCGGTCTTGAGAGCGAGCGGGCGAAAGCCAAGCTCGAAGCCGAAGAGGCGCTGAAGCTCCGCGTCTCGGAAAAAGATCAGATCATCGCGTCGATGCAGAACAAGATCGAAGAGCTGAAGCGCAAGGCTGAACAGGGCTCGCAGCAATTGCAGGGCGAAGTACTCGAACTTGAGCTTGAGAATTTGCTGCGTGCGAGGTTTCCGCTTGATGGGATCGAACCCGTGCCGAAGGGCGAGTTTGGTGGCGATCTCGTGCAGCGCGTCGTCGGCGCCTCGGGTGCGGCGTGTGGCTCGGTGCTGTGGGAGATGAAGCGGACTAAGAACTGGCAAGACGGCTGGATTGCGAAGCTGCGTGAGGATCAGCGGCGGGCAAAGGCGGAATTCGCTGTGATCGTCTCGACCGCGTTGCCGAAGGGCGTGCATACGTTCGATCTCGTCGACGGTGTGTGGGTTGCCGACTTCAAATGCGCCGTTCCGATCGCGATCGTGCTGCGGCAACTGCTGATCGACGTGGCAACGGCGCGTGTGGTCGGAGAGGGCCAGCAAAGCAAAATGGCGCTCGTCTACGACTACCTAACGGGACCGCAGTTTCGTCACCGCGTTGAGGCGATCGTCGAAAAATTCGACGAAATGCAAAGCGATCTCGATAAAGAGCGCAAAGCCATGACCAAGCTGTGGGCGAAGCGGCAGGCGCAGATCGATGGGGTGCTCGCGGCGACCGCTGGCATGTACGGCGACCTTCAAGGCATCGCGGGCAAGGCGCTGAAAGAGATCGAAGGTTTCGAACTTCCGATGCTGGAAGATGGGAAGGACGACGAGTCAGAAGCGGCCTAGCCGGGAGCGAGCATCTCTGCGCTGCTAGAACCGATAGCCGTAGCGCACGCCGATGCGGTCCATGCCTTCGTTGTATTTCTCGGTGTAGGCGTTCGACATGTGCTCAAAATAGACTGAGATGTCGTTGTGCTCGTCGAGGTGGTAGCCAACTTCCATCGGGATGTGGAACAGCACACGGGAGCCCAGCCATTTGCGATCCGGATCGGAGCCTGCGCCGCCGATTTCGCCATCGTGAAAGGCAGCGCCAAGGCCGAGACCGAAGAACAGTCCCGATGGGCAGTCGCCCTGCCAGCGCGCGTCGATGTAGCCGTCGCTGGTCTGGCCGCGGGTGTTGATCGAGCCGCCGATCACGGGGCGGATGGCGCCCCACGGCAGTGCCCAGGCGGCGTTGAACTGGGCTTCGATGTTGATGTCGACCGCGTTCTTTTCGACCTGGAAGCCACTCCAGAGGTCTGGCACGTCGTGGGCCAGCGCGCCGATCTTCAGGGCATAGAGCATGTCGTCGGCAGCGGCACCGGCGCTGACGGCGATAAGCCCGAGCAGAGCCGCGATGCCGGACGCTGCCACGGTGCGCACGAAACTCTTCATTCGGAAAGCTGCCCCCGGCCTTCGAATTGGCTCCTCAAGACAGCAACGTGTGCGCCGATTTTCCCCCTCCGGCAAGGCAATGCCAAGGAAATCCCGCCGGGCTGGCGGGACCGTCACATCGGCCGATCGGCCTAGTTTGGGGGGCGGCTGGAGCGCTTCAGCACCTTTGTCCAGTTGCGAGCCAATCGGAAGACGCGGCGCTGATAGGCTCGCTCGTCCGGGGCCAGGCAGATGCAGCCATAGCAATAGCAGGGTCGGGCGCGGGCAAAAGCGACCCGGAAAAGCAGCGAACTGTAGGCGGAATGCGACATCAAGGTCTCTGAGAGGATAAATCGCCGCCCACCGGCGTGCGGTCAGGCGTTTTCGGCGACCTAAACGGTTGCTCAAGAAATATTGTTCCGTCCAGAGGATAATGCGGGAAATTCCTGCGCCCTGCCCGGGTGCGTCGGGCCGTTCTGAGTGGGTTCGGAATTGTCATTTTTCCCGCTTCTCGCCATATAGGCCCGATGAACACGGCAACGACCCTTCCCTTTCTCAAGATGAACGGCCTCGGCAACGAGATCGTCGTCGTCGATTTGCGCAATAGCGCCAAGACGTTCACCGCGGAGGAAGTGGCGGCGGTCGCGGCCGACCGGAAATCCCGGTTCGACCAGATGATGGTTTTGCACGCGCCGCGGACGACCGGCACGGAATCGTTCGTGCGGATCTACAACGCGGATGGCTCGGAGGCAGGCGCCTGCGGTAACGGCATGCGCTGTGTCGGCTGGTTTTTGTCGGAAGGCGGTTCGCGGGAGCGGTTCCTGGTCGAGACGCGCGCCGGCGTGCTCGGCACCGTCGTCAGAAATCAGGCGTCGATCACGGTCGATATGGGGGAACCCAAGTTCGGCTGGCAGGACATTCCACTGGCGGAAGAGTTTCGCGATACGCGCGCCATCGAACTTCAGGTCGGGCCGATCGACCATCCGGTCCTGCATTCGCCATCCGTCGTCAATGTCGGCAATCCGCATGCGATCTTCTGGGTCGACGATGTCGAGGCCTACGACCTCGGCCGGTTCGGTCCGCTGCTCGAAAACCATCCGATCTTTCCAGAGCGCGCGAACATCTCGATTGCGCAGGTGACGTCAGACGCCTCGCTTCTTCTCAGGACGTGGGAACGCGGCGCGGGCCTGACTCTCGCGTGTGGGTCGGCGGCGTGTGCGTCGGCGGTCTGCGCGGCGCGCAAGAAGCTCACGGGGCGCAAGGTTGCGGTCACACTTCCGGGCGGCACACTCGAAATCGAATGGGCCGAGAATAACCATATCTTCATGACGGGCCCGGTCGAATTCGAGTACGAGGGCGTCATCGACTTTTCCAAGCTGACCAAAGTGTCGGTCTGATCGCGCTGGCCGGAGACCGCTTAACGAGCGATTTTAAGAAAGAAGTCACTGCGCTCATGTCCGAACCTCAGGTGATCACGCTCGGCTGCCGGCTCAACACGTATGAGTCCGAAGTGATGCGCCGTCACGCGCGCGAGGCAGGTCTCGATAACGCGATTATCGTCAATACGTGCGCGGTGACGGGTGAAGCGGTGCGTCAGGCGGCGCAAACGGTTCGCAGGCTGCGGCGTGAGAAGCCCAATGCGCGGATCATCGTGACGGGATGCGCGGCGCAAATCGAGCCTGAACGTTTCGCCGACATGCCAGAAGTCGATCATGTTGTCGGCAACGCCGAGAAGATGCAGGCAGAGACGTTCGCCGGGCTGTCGATTGCGGACGGCGAACGCGTGCAGGTCAACGACATCATGAGCGTGCGTGATACGGCGCTGCACATGATCGATGGTTTCGGTTCGCGCACGCGGGCCTATGTGCAAATTCAGAACGGCTGCGATCATCGCTGCACGTTCTGCATCATCCCTTTCGGCCGTGGGCCGTCGCGATCGGTCGCGGCGGGCGAAGTCGTGACGCAGGTGCGCAGGCTTGTCGAGAAGGGCTACGCCGAGATCGTGCTGACCGGCGTCGACATCACGTCATACGGCCGCGATCTGCCGGGTTCTGCGACGCTCGGCAAACTCGTTCGGCAGGTGCTGAAGCATGTGCCGGAGTTGGCGCGCTTGCGGTTGTCGTCTATCGATCAGGTCGAAGCCGACGACGATCTGATGATCGCGCTGCGCGACGAGGAACGTCTGATGCCGCATCTGCATTTGTCTTTGCAGGCAGGCGATGATCTGACGTTGAAGCGCATGAAGCGGCGGCATTTGCGGTCTGATGCAATTGCGTTTTGCGAAAAGGCGCGCGCGCTGCGTCCTGATATCGTGTTCGGGGCCGATCTGATTGCGGGCTTTCCGACGGAAACCGATCAGATGTTCGAGAATTCCTATCGTATCGTCGATGAGTGCGGCCTGACGTATCTGCACGTCTTTCCGTTCTCGGCGCGGCGCGGCACGCCGGCCGCCCGCATGCCGCAAGTCAACGGCACCATCATCAAGGAGCGCGCGGCAAGGCTGCGTGAAAAAGGAACAAACGTGCTCGCTTCGTATCTTCAATCGCAACGTGGCCGTGTCGTCGATGTGCTTGTCGAAAGTGACGGCAAGGGACGCACGCCGCAATTCGCCGAAGTGCTGCTTTACGGAGAGGCGCCGTTTGGCGCTGGGGCGATCATTCGGACGGAAATCAAGGGCGCCGATGCGCAACATCTGATCGGCGAGGCGTGCGCGTGAGCGAGCCAAAGGAAAAAGGCAAAGGTCTGTTCGGGCGGTTCTTCAAGGGCGGCGCTGCTGCGCCTGTTGCGCCGGAAAAGGAAGCAACAGACGAAGCGAGCATCGCCGTCTCGGACGATAAACCGCCGATTGCCGAAGTCCCTACGACGGTTCCCGTACCCGTGGCTCCTGCGCCCAAAGCAGAGCCCGTCAAGCAGAGCTGGTTTCAACGGCTCAAATCGGGGCTCGGCAAGACGTCGTCGAAGCTGACGACCGGGATCACCGATCTCTTTTCCAAGCGCAAACTCGATGCCGAGACGCTGGATGATCTTGAAGACCTTTTGATCCAATCCGATCTCGGTCTGGAGACGACGAGCCGCATCACGGCGGCCATCGGGAAGGGCCGGTTTGAAAAAGGCATTTCAGCCGAAGAGGTTCGCAGCGTGCTGTCGGCCGAGGTCGAGCGCGTTTTGGCGCCGGTTGCGAAGCCGCTTGTCATCGATCCGTCGCGAAAGCCGCACGTGATCATGATGGTGGGCGTCAACGGCACCGGCAAGACGACCACGATCGGCAAGCTCGCGACCAAATTCAGGGCTGAGGGAAAAACGGTTCTGCTCGCAGCGGGCGATACGTTTCGCGCTGCGGCGATCGACCAGCTGAAGGTCTGGGGCGAACGTACGGGGTGTCCCGTTGTCGCGCGCGAAGTTGGCGGGGATTCCTCAGGCTTGGCGTTCGACGCCTTAAAACAGGCGCAAGCATCAGGTGCGGATGTGCTTTTGCTCGATACCGCCGGTCGCCTGCAAAACAAGCAAGTGTTGATGGAAGAGCTCGAAAAAGTTACACGCGTTCTGAAAAAGATCGACCCAAGCGCGCCACATGACGTCGTGCTCGTGCTCGATGCGACGACCGGTCAGAATGCCCTGCAACAAGTCGAGGTCTTTCGAGATCGCGCCGGAGTGACAGGATTGGTCATGACGAAACTCGACGGCACGGCGCGCGGCGGCATCCTGGTTGCAATCGCGGCGAAGTTCGGCCTGCCCGTCCACGCCATCGGTGTTGGCGAAAGCGCCGATGACCTGCAGCCGTTTTCTGCGCAAGATTTCGCTAACGCCATTGCCGGAACTTGAAGCCTCGGGGGAACGGATCACGAGATGACGCAAGACGTAAACATTCGGAATGCTTCTGTTCCGCCAGCGCGTAAAAGTTGGTTTCCGTTCAATGCCGAGCAGACCATCAACATCATGAGCGAATTCGGCCCGCTCGTGACGATGTTCATTGTCAACGCGGCGCTCGGCATCGAAGCAGGCACCTGGGCGTTGATCATCACGACCCTGATGGCGATCGGCGTGATGTTCTACATGTTTCACCGGCCGCCGATCTTTCCGTTGATCGCGTCGAGCGTGACGGTGGCGTTCGGGATGCTGACGCTGGTGACGGGCGATCCGATGTGGGTTCAGATCAAAGTTACGATCTTCAACGCGTTGTTCGCCGTATTTCTGATCGGCGGCTTGTTCGTTAAGCACAATTTCTTTCAGTACGTCTTCGAGAAGACGTTCCGCTACACTGACGAAGGCTGGAACAAGTTCACGTGGAGCTTCGCTCTCTTCTTCTTTTTGACGGCAATTGCGAACGAATATGTCCGCCGGGTCTACGTGGAAGACCACTTTTACAAGATTCTGGGTCACGAAATGAGCGGCGTGAACGTCTGGATTTTGTTCAAAGTCGCGATTGTGTTGCCGGTCTCTGGCGTTTACGCATGGATCCTAACGCGGCTGATGCAGAAGTACCGCTTGCCCGATCCTGCGCACGAGTGAGGCCTGAGACGATGTCGGAACAGAACAAAGTTTCAGAGACGAGCGACGGTCCGCAGCTCGACCGCAAGCAGCTCATCAAGTTCATCGTCGAGCTTGGTCCGCTGCTCGTGTTCTTCTTCGTCAACAGCCACTATGGCATTTTCGCAGGCACGGCGGCTTTCATGGTCGCCACCGTCATTGCGCTCGTGGCGTCGCGGGTGTTTCTCGGCCGGATCGCAACGATGCCGCTCGTGACGGGCGTCTTCGTGCTCGTGTTCGGCGGCCTGACGCTTTATCTGCAAGATGATCATTTTATCAAAATGAAGCCGACGATCGTGAATGGTTTGTTCGCCGCTATTCTGGCCGGCGGGTTGCTGTTCGACCGGCTGTTCCTGAAAATCGTATTCGGCGACGTCATGCGTCTCACGCGTGAAGGCTGGCGCATTTTGACGATCCGCTGGGCGCTTTTCTTCGTAGTACTGGCGGTTCTAAATGAAGTGATGTGGCGGCTCTTCTCGACCGACACGTGGGTGACGTTCAAGGTGTTCGGTATCATGCCGCTAACGTTCGTGTTCGCGTTGGCGCAAATCGGTGTCTTAAAAAGATACGAAGATACGACGCCAAACACCGGCGCACTTTCGTCCGACGACATTTAATTGCCCGCGCATCGTGCGCGCTGTTTCGCCATCCAGAAAACTTTTCGATTTCTCGAACGACGATTGTATTTTCGCTAGACGGAGTGCCCTGGCTTGTGTTTCTTGTCAGGAACTATGAACTAAGTTGAGTTAGTTTTGCTTGCCGGTCGGGGGCTGATGCGTGGACCGGTGGGGTGAAACGTGTGGGGCATGGAATGGGACGAGACTCCGCAAGCAGTCGCCTCGAGCGATCGCCTTTGCATCTGCTACACCGAGCCGGACAATGTGCGTCCGAAATCTTTCAAACCGAACTGGGCAATGACGAGCTCACCCCTCGGCAGTATGCGATTCTGCTGACCGTTGCGCAGAACGAGGGCCTGAGCCAGACGCATCTCGTGGAGTTGACGGGCATCGACCGGTCGACGCTCGCGGATGTCGTTCGGCGCATGCTCAAGAAGGGCCTGCTGCAGCGGCGCCGGACGCGGGATGACGCCAGGGCCTACGCCGTCAAGCTGACGGAAGAAGGCGCGCGGATCTTGAAGACGCATGATCCGATGGCGCGCCGAGTCGATGAGCGCATTCTGTCGAGCCTTCCGGCGCAGCAGCGCGACCGCTTTCTGCAGGATCTCAACGCCATCGTGCAGACGCTCAATAAGCTCAAAGAAAAGGAAAACGCCGGCAAGTGATTTGCCGGCGTTGCCATTTCATCAGCTGAAAGCGTTGCGTTTTATGCTGCCTTTTTCGGCAGCAGGCGCTGGTTGATGATCGCCTCGGCGATCTGCACCGCATTGAGAGCCGCGCCCTTCAGCAGGTTGTCCGAGACAATCCACATCGTCAGGCCGTTCTCGACGGTCGCGTCCTCGCGGATACGCGAGACGAAGGTCGCGTATTCGCCGGCGGCTTCGACGGGCGTGATGTAGCCGCCCGGCTCGCGCTTATCGATGACCATGATGCCGGGTGACGCGCGTAGGATATCGCGGGCTTCTTCGGGGCTGATCGGCTTTTCGAACTCGATGTTGACGGCTTCGGAGTGGCCGACGAACACCGGCACGCGCACGCACGTCGCCGTCAGCTTGATCTTGGGATCCAAGATCTTCTTGGTCTCGGCCAACATCTTCCATTCCTCTTTCGTGTAGCCGTCTTCCATGAAGACGTCGATGTGAGGAATGCAGTTGAACGCGATCTGCTTCGGAAACTTCTTCGGGTCGACTTCCTGGCCCGGAACGTACTTGCCCTTGGTCTGCTGCCAGAGCTCGTCCATGGCGTCCTTGCCCGCGCCGGAGACCGACTGATAGGTCGAGACGATGACGCGCTTAATCGTTGCCGCGTCATGCAGCGGCTTCAGCGCGACGACAAGCTGAGCCGTAGAGCAGTTTGGATTGGCGATGATGTTCTTCTTCGTGAAGCCACGGATGGCGTCAGCGTTCACTTCCGGCACGATCAGCGGCACGTCCTGGTCATAGCGCCAGCACGATGAGTTATCGATGACGATCGCGCCCTGCGCGCCGATACGCGGCGACCATTCCTTCGAGACGGTCGAACCCGCGGACATCAGGCAGAAGTCGACGCCGGAGAAGTCGAACGTTTCAAGGTCGCGGCATTTGATGACGGAATCGCCGAAGGAAACCTCCGTGCCGATCGAGCGGCGGGAGGCCAAGGCGTAAAGCTCACTGATCGGAAACTTCCGCTCGGCGAGCACATTCAGCATCTCGCGGCCTACGTTGCCGGTTGCGCCGACAATGGCGACCTTATAGCCCATGACGGTTATGTCCTTGAAATCTATGTGTTTTGCGTTGAGCGTCAGCGACGACGCAACGCCCGTTTGCTGGCCGTTCACATACGCGGCCCGCGCCGGAGTTTCAAGGACTGTCAAGGCCGTCGGCGTCGCGGCCTCAAATCAGCGTTGCGCCTCGTGCGTGACGGGCACCGCGTCGGTCGTCTCGAAGAGCTGCGCCGCGGTGATCGGGACATCGGAAACCAATTCGATCCCGCCGTGCTCGTCCGCAAGGATGGTTCGAAATTCATCGGCGCCGACTTGGTAGCGGGCCCGCAGTCTCACGGCAGGTGCCACGACGTAAGACCCAAGCTGGGCCGACGCCGTTTTGCCCACAACATAAACAAGAGAGATCTCGCGAACTTCGAGGTCGTCTTGTTTGTTGTCGAAAGCAGCAAGCTGCTTGGCCAAGGCCTTGCTGAGCATGTCCGGAGCGAAGATCAGCAATGAGTGGCGATGCGTGTTCGACTCGTTCGCGCTTGCGGGCTGAGCGATTGCCGCGTCGAAGATGTTCACCAGGGCCGGATTAAGAACTGCGTAACCAAACAAAGACAAAAGAATAAATGGAAATTTCTTGAATATTCGCATGCGCCGTCCCCAGAGAATCAGCCCACGTCGTATTCATCTGAGGCAATTTGTCGGAGCATGTGAATGTCATAATTCCATGACCAACTTGTTTTCTGTTGAATTCTCGGGGCGGAGAAGAGCGCGGTGAAGACGTTAAAGCCGTTGGCAGCCTTGGTTTTTGGACTATTTGGCGTCTGCGCGCCGATGACCATGACGTCGGCGTTCGCTATCAGCGCGTGGCTTTCTGATGCCGAGCTGCAACGCTTTTCCAACGCGACGATCGATGGCCGCTATGCCAACGGCAAGCCGTTCACCGAGCATTACGGCAGCGACGGGCGGCTGCATTACGTCGAGCACGGGATGACGCTCGGCGGCCATTGGTCGATCACGCAAGGCTCGCTCTGCACGATCTACGATTATGACGAGACAGGCGGGTGCTATCGCGTGATGCGCGTCGATACGAACTGCTACGAGTTCTATTTCATCTCACGGACGGAAGCGACGGTTCCGCGGTCGGAAGACGGCAAGCCGCGCTGGACGGCACGCGGGGCGATCCAAGGGCAAGCCAGCGCCTGCCGCGACGAGCCTGCTGTTTGATTGCGCATTGCGACTTCGCTCCGCGAAGCCGGCCGTAGTTTTCCTGGCGCTTGGCGACTCTCCTTCGTCGAGCCGGCCGCCAAGCGCGGACGTAAGTCTGGTTACGCCGCCAAAGCTTTGAGTTCGGTTTCGATGGCCTGGCCCATCTCCGTCGTGCCGACTTTGGTCATGCCGGGCTGCATGATGTCGCCGGTGCGCAGGCCCTTATCGAGGACCTTCGAGATCGCTTTCTCGACGAGGTCGGCTTCGGCACCGAGATCGAAGGAATAGCGCAGCGCCATGGCGAACGATGCGATCGTGGCGATCGGATTGGCGAGGCCTTGGCCGGCGATGTCGGGAGCCGAACCGTGCACCGGCTCGTAAAGCGCTTTGCGGCGTCCGGTCGTTGCGTCGGGGGCGCCGAGCGATGCTGACGGCAGCATGCCGAGCGAGCCTGCCGCCATCGAAGCTTCGTCCGACAGGACGTCGCCGAACAGGTTGTCGGTGACGATGACGTCGAATTGCTTCGGATTGCGGATCAGCTGCATCGCACAGTTGTCGGCAAGAATGTGCTCAAGCTTCACGTCCGGCGCGTAGGACTTATGAACCTCGGTCGTGACCTCTTTCCAGAGCACGCCCGTGCGCATGACGTTGTGCTTCTCGGCCGAGTGAACGAGGTTGCGGCGCCTCTTGGCGAGGTCGAAAGCGACCTTGGTGATGCGTTCGATTTCGTGTGTCGTGTAAACTTGCGTGTCGACAGCGCGCTTCTCGCCGTTCTCAAGCGTGACGATTTCCTTCGGCTCGCCGAAGTAGACGCCGCCCGTCAGCTCACGCACGATCATAATGTCGAGGCCTTCGACCAGCTCGCGCTTCAGGCTCGAGGCATCGGCCAGCGCGGGGTAGCAGATTGCCGGGCGCAGGTTGGCGAAGAGGTCGAGATCCTTGCGCAGGCGGAGCAAGCCGGCTTCCGGGCGGTGCTTGTAGGGAACGTTCGCCCACTTCGGGCCGCCGACGGCGCCGAAGATCACTGCGTCGGCCTTCTTGGCCTTCGCCATCGCGTCCTCGGTGATGGCGACACCGTGAGCATCGTAGGCCGCGCCGCCGACGAGATCGCGTTCGATATCGAAATGGACGGCGTTGCTCCGGGCATTGAAGAACGCGATGAGCCGCTCGACCTCTGCAATCGTTTCGACGCCAATGCCGTCGCCGGGAAGGAGCAGGAGGGTGTGCGTCGTCATCGGTTAACAGTCCTTAGCCAAGGGATGAGGGAATTCGGTGGGGGGAGTGCTAGCGTTTGCACCGTCGCCGGGCAAGCACCCGGCGGCGAAAAACGCCACTTTGGCGCAGAGAGTGCTATGCAACCGATAGGGCGCCCCCGGCAGGCGGGGCCACGGCCGCTTAGGACATGAACGCGGGTAGCGTGAAGGCGAGCGTAAAGCCACCGAACGTCAGCACGGCACCGACAATGCCCATCGCGAAGCTGACGAAGAGCAGCATGTTGCCGCCCGAGATCAGAGCGACGGACGCCAGCACGATCGCGATCTGCAGAAGCGCCTGGGCAAAATCGAAATAGGGATCTTTCTTCAGCGCTTCGTCGCGGATCGCTTCGAGGCCCTTACCCGTTGTGAAGAGTTCGTCGAGGCCTTCGCCGCTCTTGGGATCGGTGGTTAGCAGCTTGTCCTGCGCCTTGTAGTCGGCGATTTTCATTTCGATGAATTTCTTCGCGTCGTCCGGCATGGTCGGCGACATTTTCAGCATCGCCTCATATTCTTCGGCGTGAAGGCGGAGCGCCTGCCGTCGCGCGTTTTTCGCCTGGAAAAAGGCCCAGGTGTTGGAGGCTGCGATATTTTCCTGAAGTGCGTCCTGCTCGGCGTTGCTGCCTCCGAGGCTGCAAATCGCAAGGACGACGGCGAGAATGCCGACGTAGACGCCAATGAGCTTGTCGCGCGACTTCATGTTCTCGCGCTCAACCGCAAGTTCTTCCAACGCCATGTGAAGTCCCCCAACTGAAACAGTACGTCGTCAGACGATACGGTCTTCGGGTGGCGCGGCAAGGGATCGTGCGGGCAACAGGTCTTTGCGATCGATGGCGCGGCCGTCCGCGCCAAGCCGATACAGAATGGGCGCGCCGGTCGCAAGCTCCCGCTCAAGGATTTCATCCTTGTCGAGGTTTTCGAGGATCATCACCAGAGAGCGCAGGGAATTACCGTGCGCTGCAATAATGACGTTCTTGCTGGCGGTGATCTGGGGCCAAATGGCTTTGTCATAATAAGGACGCACGCGGGCCAGCGTGTCCTTCAGGCTTTCGCCACCGGGAGGAGCGATATCGTAGGAGCGCCGCCAGAGCTGCACCTGCGCTTCGCCCCATTTCTTGCGGGCCTCGTCCTTGTTGAGACCTGAGAGCTCGCCATAGTCGCGCTCGTTGAGGGCGGCGTCCTTGATGATCGGGACGTCGGGCTGGCCGAGTTCGGACAGAATGATATCGAGCGTTCGCTGGGCGCGCTTCAACGCGCTCGTGAAGGCGATGTCGAACTTGACGCGATGATCGCGGATCATACGCCCCGCGACGCGGGCTTCGATCACGCCCTTTTCGGTCAAGTCGGGATTGCGCCAGCCGGTGAAGAGATTGAGTTTGTTCCACTCGCTCTCGCCGTGCCGTACGAGTACCAGAATGTTGTCCGTCAGAGCGTCTGTCATGTCTTCGGTCTAGGGGCCTCCAGCCGCGCTTACGGCAATAGCTTAAAGCGCAATTCCTAATACGTCGGTCATACCATAAAGACCTGGTGTACGGCCTTTTGTCCAAAGCGCGGCCTTGACCGCACCGCGGGCAAAAATTCCTCGGTCGGTTGCGCTGTGGGTTAGCTCGATGCGTTCACCCTCGCCTGCGAATATCACCGTATGCTCACCGACGACGGTGCCGCCGCGTAACGTGGCGAAACCGATATCGTCTTTCCGGCGCGGACCCGTCACGCCATCACGGACGCGAACGGAATGCGCGCCGAGGTCGAGGCCTCGGCCGGCGGCTGCGGCTTCTCCCAGCATCAAGGCCGTTCCCGAAGGGGCATCGACCTTCATGCGATGATGCATTTCAACAATTTCGATGTCGAAGTCGTTCCCGAGCGCGGCTGCGGCCTGACGCGTCAAGGCCATAAGCAGATTGACGCCAAGGCTCATATTGCCAGCCTTGACGATGGCCGTTTCCTTGGCTGCGGCCGCAATCGCGGCTTCGGCGGCGGCATCGAAACCTGTGGTGCCGATAATGGCGGCCGTTTTTGATTTGGCAGCGAGACGCGCAAACTCAACGCTTGCCTTGGGAACCGTAAAATCAACGATGGCGTCGGAAGCGGCGATGACAGCGGCAGCATCGTCGCTGACAGCCAGGCCGATGGGCTCAAGGCCGGCGAGCGTGCCGATATCCTTGCCCAGAACTGCAGAGCCTGCCGTTTCGGTCGCGCCGCTGATCGTGCAGCTGGGTTCAGCTGCAATCGCGCGTATCAGTTCGCGGCCCATACGGCCGGCCGCGCCCATGACGGCGATCTTCATATCATCTCCGGTTCGCTCGGCGATTGCCATTCGGCGGGCCGATATAGCAATGCCGTTACGCGAGCGTAAAGAGGACAGCTCCGAAAATCGCCGCCACGCCGTTTAAAACGCCTGTTTGGTTGACTTCGGTCAAAAGTCAGGCCGGGGTCTTGGCTCGCTCAAGCGCTTTGAGGATAAGGTCATGTGCCTCATCAACATGGCCCCAATGGTCGATCTTGACCCATTTGCCGGGTTCCAGATCTTTGTAGTGAGCGAAAAAGTGCTCGATCTGCTCGACCGAGATTTTCGGCAGATCGGTATAGGTTTTGACCGAGTCGTAGCGTTTCGTGAGCTTGGTGGACGGTACGGCAATGATCTTTTCATCGGCGCCGCCGTCGTCTTCCATCACAAGTACGCCGACTGGGCGGCAATTGATTACCGCGCCGGGAACGATCGCGCGCGTGTTGCAGACGAGAACGTCGATCGGGTCGCCGTCAGAGGACAGCGTATGGGGAACGAAGCCATAGTTCCCGGGATAGCGCATCGCCGTATAGAGGAAGCGATCGACGACGAGAGCGCCTGAGGCTTTATCCATTTCGTATTTGATCGGCTCGCCGCCGACGGGAACTTCAATCACGACGTTGATATCGTCGGGCGGGTTTTTACCGGGCTTGATAGCGTCGAGACGCATGGGAGATGACCTCAAATCAAATCATTCGGTTCGGGGGCCACACTTGCCGGGAAAGCCTGGGCCGCACAACCGCTCATAGGTCGCACATCGGCGCAGAAAAAGTAAAAAATGCGGCGCTGTCGGAGCGAAATCGGAAATTTAGCCGGCTACCACTCGAAGGCGATCCGGGTGCTTAATACTTTACCAAACCGGACGCAGGAACGGCGCGTCGCCCGCCCGCCGCAGCGGCGATAGAAAGTGCAGGCTCTTTCGTTGCCTTCCAGCGCCCAGACGATCAGCCGTTCGAGGTCGAGGGAGTCGAGCGTGGAGCGGCAGGCTTCAAACAAATGCTCGCCCAGTCCCAGGCCCTGGTAGACCGGCGCGAGATAAAGCTCATAGATTTCGCCGACGTCGCGGCCGCCGCCGCGGGCCCGGCCGCATGTGGCATAGCCAGCAACCATTTCGCCGTGCAGGATGACAAGCAGATTGCGTTCGGAGGAAATGGCGCGCCGCCACCATATGGCGTCACGGCGCAAGATCTCACGTTCGAGATAAAGGGCAGGGAGAATGCCGGTGTAGGCGAGGCGCCAGGAGTCACGAAATATCGTGGCGAGCGCGGCGGCATCGGCGGGCCGGGCGTTGCGGACAGAAACCTCAAGCCTCTGGTTCAGCATACGGACACTCTAACTCCAAGTTGGAGAAAAGGCATCACGTCTCGATGCATATCGTGAAAATAAAAAAGACGCGGAGAGCAATCTCCGCGTCTGATGTATGAATTACGTGCCCCACTCGACGCTTGCTTTAAGCAATGCATCGTATTCGCATCGGCGTGACCGTTAGCCGACGGTCTTGAACTGCTCGAACGACTTCGTCGTTGCAGCGCCGACTGTTTCGAGTGCCTGCTTCGTGACCTTGCTCGAGAGCTCGAAGAGCTCTTTCGACTGCGAGCCAGCGACAGCAAACTGCTGCTGCCAGTAGTTGGCCTGCAGGCGAGCGATCTCCGGGAAGGTGCGCGCTCGTGCCATCGCCTGAGCCGCTTCGAAAGCTGCTTCAGTATTGGCGAGCGTGTTGGCGACGATCTTTTCGCCGATCGACTTGGCGCCGGCCTGAGTCGTCAGCATCACTTCTTCAGCGACCTTGGCGTTGTCTTTGGCCATGGCGGTGAACTTGTGATAGGCGTCACGCGATTTCGCGATGGCGTCTTCAGCGAACGCAGAGATGTTCTCGGGGACCTTAGCGTCCTTGCCGGCGGTAAACATCTCTTGGGCTTGTTTGGTGAAGTCCTGGACTTGACGAGTAAAAGCGTCGGTCATGGGGTCACTCCTAAAAAGAGCAATATCGGCTGAGCGTGAATTTGAAATCTGCTGTCTGGCGCCCGACGGCAAAACCAGTGGTGAATATATATGCAAATGCATTGTGCGTTGCAACAAGTTTTTGCCGCGCACCTGGGAAATGGGGTTTTGAGACTCGCAAATCGCGTCCTTATGCCTCAAATATGTCCGTACACTGACCCGGCCGGGCAGGGGGAGCCCTATCCTTTTGTTCGCACTTGCGAAATGATGTTTTTTCGCCGCGCCCCGGGCTGATCAAAGTTTTGAAAAAACATCGCGGTAACCGACCGCGCTCGGATCGAACATTATGTCGCGGCGGGTGAGCGGGCGGGCGAGTACGAGGCCCTCGAGCGTCCGGCAGCGGGACAGCGCGACGTAGGTTTGGCCGTGGGCAAACGTCCCCGAACCCAGATCGATATACACCTTATCGAGGGTCAGGCCTTGGGCCTTATGGATCGTCAACGCCCAGGCGAGGCGGAGCGGGAACTGCTTAAACGTTCCGGCGATGGTTTCGACGATCTTTTCCTGCGACTGATCGAAAGCGTATCGGCGGTGTTCCCAGGCGACCTGCTCGACCTCGTATTCTTTGCCGGACACTTCGATGAAGATCTGCTTCTCCGTCAGGCGCGAGACGCGGGCGATGGTGCCGTTGACCCAGCGGCGGTCCGGATCGTTGCGCAACATCATGACCTTTGCGCCGGCCTTTAGCTCAAGGGCGGTTTCGGCGGGCTGGACGTTTGCTGCGAACTCGCCGGTGATGTTGGCGTCGAAACGGTTGGCGCGGCCGGGAAGGGCCTCGAGATAGGCGGTGTTGATGCGTTTTGCGGCGGCGTTCGTCGTCGTCAGTATGACGAAAGGTTCGCCTTCCGACAGGGTGCGAATAGGGCTCACGCGCTTATTGATGAAAGCGAGATCGTCGTCGCTGACGTTGCCCTCGCGGACGGCATTCAGGACGTGGATCAAGGCGTCATCTGTCTGGCGGAAGATCTGCTCCAGTTCGAGGAGCGCAGTGCCCGCGCCTTCGCGAAGGGCCGGGATTGAGAAGAAGAATGGGCTGCCATGTTCTTCAGTCAAATGGGCGAGGACTTCGCGTTCCTGGACGACGGGTGGCAGCTGATGCAGGTCAGCAAATAACAACAGGCGTGCGCCACCAAACGGTTCGCGCGGGCGCCCGCGGTTGACGCGCAGCGCTTTGTCGATCGCCCACATCATGTCCGAGCGCACCATCGAGGCTTCGTCGATGACGACGAAATCGAGCTTGCGCATGACGCGGCCGTTACGGCTGCGCTTGATGTCGTTGTCCTGGATGAGTCTCGGCGGAAAACCGAAAAAAGAATGGATCGTCTGGCCGCCGATGTTGATGGCTGCGAGGCCGGTCGGCGCTAAGACGACCATGCGATCCTCGTAGGCATCGCGCAGGGCTTTCAGCAGCGTCGACTTGCCGGTTCCGGCACGGCCGGTGACGAAGAGGTTGCCGCTATTTTCTTCGGCGATGAAGGCCGCGGCGCGTTCGAACGCCGGCGTCGGCGTGATACCGTCAGGCCAAGCAATCACGACCGCCCTCGCAGCGACGGGGTCTTGTTATCAGTTATTGAAGATTGGAGCATTCTGAGCGTGTTCCGCCACGGGCCTAGCGCACGAAGATTTGAGACCCAAAGGAAGAGAAATCAAAGGCGGTCACTCAAGTCAAATTGTGGGTGCTGTTGGAAATCGGTTGGTCATAGAACGCAGACGGCCCCACCGGCCGTCCGCGCCGAAATCTCGACCTTGAATCAGTCGGCGGTCATGTTGAGGAGCTTGAAGTCCTTGTCGAACTTCAGGTCGTAAGCACCGTTCTTGCACTTGGCGTCATCAAGCTCGAAGACGCCGGTGCCTTCCGTTTCCTTTTCCCACTTGCCGCCTTCGCAGCCCACAGCAGAGGCCGCGGCCGTCGCGCTCTTCATTTCCTCCTCGGTGAGGGGCGTGTCTGCGAAGGCCGGCATGGACATCGCGAACACCGCACCAGCAACGATGGCGAAACGTTTCATCAGGTCTCTCTCCTATGACATGGTCTCAACCATGATCATTTGTGGCGGAAATTGACCCGTTCAACCCGGGAGTTTTTCCCCGGGCATCAATTTACGCAAATGAACACGCGTTATCGTCAGCCCGCGCGTTCCGCTTCGCTCTTGCGGCTCTGACGCTTGCGCTCGTTGGGATCGAGCCAGCGCTTGCGCAGGCGGATGTTCTTCGGCGTCACCTCAACCAACTCTTCGTCGGTGATGTAGCTCATCGCCTTTTCGAGGGTCAGGCGCATCGGCGGCGTCAGCAGCACGGCGTCGTCCTTGCCGGACGCACGGACGTTGGTCAGCTTCTTGCCCTTGATGACGTTCACTTCGAGATCGTTGTCGCGCGAATGCTCGCCGACGATCATGCCTTCGTAAACGCGGTCCTGCGGATTGATCATGAAGGGGCCGCGATCCTGAAGATTGAAGATCGCGTAAGCCACCGCTTCGCCCGGACTGTTCGAGATCAGAACGCCTGTGCGGCGTCCCGCGATCTCACCCTTGAACGGTTTATAGGAGTGGAACAGCTTGTTCATAATGCCGGTGCCGCGCGTGTCGGAGAGCAGCTCCGCCTGATAGCCAAGGAGGCCACGCGTCGGGACGTGGAACACCATGCGCGTGCGCCCGCCGCCCGAGGGGCGCATTTCCAAAAGGTCGCCCTTGCGTTCCGACAGCTTCTGCACGACGACGCCGGTGTAGTCGTCGTCGACGTCGATGATGACTTCTTCGATCGGCTCCAAGCGCTGGCCGGTCTCGGCGTCGGTCTCGAATACGACCTTCGGACGTGACACGGTCAACTCGAAGCCTTCGCGGCGCATATTCTCGATCAGGATCGCGAGCTGAAGTTCGCCGCGGCCCGAGACCGAGAAGCTATCGCGATCTTCGTTTTCGACAACGCGGATGGCGATGTTGCGCTCAGCTTCCTTCAGCAGACGATCGCGAATAACGCGGCTTTGGACCTTGTCGCCTTCCTGACCTGCGAACGGGCCGTCGTTGATGCGGAAGTTCATTGACAGCGTCGGCGGATCGACCGGCTGAGCCGGCAACGGATTTTCAACCGAAGGATCGGCAAGCGTATCGGCAACGTTGGCTTCGCTCATACCGGCGAGGGCGATGATGTCACCGGCGCTCGCCTGCTCAACCGGCACGCGCTCGAGGCCGTGGAAGGCGAGGACCTTTTGCACGCGGAACGTCTCGAGGACTTTGCCGTCGCGGTCCATCGCTTTGAGCTGCTGGTTCGGCTTGACGGTTCCTGACGTGATGCGGCCGGTCAAAATACGGCCGAGGAACGGATCGGCGTCCAGCGTCGTCGCGAGCATGGAGAAGGGGCCGTCATTGACCTCCGGCGGCGGCACGTGTTCCAGGATCAGGTCGAACATCGGCGCCAGATTTTCTGCCGGGCCCGACGGATCACGGGCCATCCAGCCGTTGCGGCCGGACCCATAGAGAACCGGAAAATCGAGCTGCTCATCGGTCGCGTCGAGATTGGCAAAGAGATCGAAGACGTCATTCAAGACCTCGACGTGGCGTTCGTCCGGGCGGTCGATCTTGTTGATCGCGACGATCGGGCGGATGCCACGCTTCAGGGCTTTGGAAACGACGAACTTGGTTTGCGGGAGCGGACCTTCAGAGGCGTCGACCAGAACGACGACGCCGTCGACCATGTTCAGAATGCGCTCGACCTCACCGCCGAAGTCGGCGTGGCCTGGCGTATCGACGATATTGATGCGCGTGCCTTTCCATTCGACGCTTGTGCACTTGGCGAGAATGGTGATGCCGCGTTCGCGCTCGATGTCGTTGGAATCCATCGCGCGTTCGGCGACTTTCTGGTTGTCGCGGAAGGAGCCGGACTGCTTCAGAAGCTCGTCGACGAGGGTCGTTTTGCCATGGTCGACGTGCGCGATGATCGCGATATTGCGAAGGGCCATTTGGAACCTGAGGTTATGGGAAGCGCCGCGGGCCGTGCCACTGCGGCGCAATATTGGCCTCGCACCTAGCATGACGGGGCAGGGCAGGGCTAGGGCGGCACGCAATAAGTTGGGTGCGGCTTAACAGTCAAACAAGGGATCCGGTGCGGGATTTGGCATGGAATTTGTTTTGGCGAGACGGGAAAGGGTGCGGGCCGGTCATCGGCTCGGCGTGGTGCGGCCTTCGCCGCCCGTTTCTTCCTGGTCGCGGAGCTTCGCCAAAAAGGTGTCAATGTCGGGCCGGGGCGAGGGCTCGCGGCCGAGCTTTTTGCGTTGATACTCTTCCATGACGCGGGCCGAGACTGCGGCGCCGGGCGTCTTAAGGCGGCGGCTGCCGGCGACCAGCAGCGGATGCTGCGGCTCTTCCAGGTCGAGCTCTTCGAGGAAGGTTTCGCGCAGGGCATAGAACGCCTGCAGGATGGCATCGCGAACCAGGGCTTTTTTGTCTTTCGTGATGTCGTTTGCGACGCGCGGATCCAAGGTCTGCAGGGCGCGGCGCATGTCGTGCAGCGGCGCATACGGATAAAGGCCAACGAGCCCCTCCGTTTCACCGGCATTACGATAGACGATGCGCATGGTGTCGATGGTCTCGCTGACTTTGTAATAGGCGGCGAGGTAATCGTCGGTCGCGAGATAGGGCTTTTCGCAGGTCGACAGTAGGACGGATTTGGTGCGCACGATGTTGCGCCATTCCTCTTCCAGGCTTTCGACGAAGTTTGAGCGCTTCTGGTAGATGTTCGAAATATAGGCGACGCCGCCCGTCGCGATCAGCAACGACATATCGCGCATGAAGTCATAGAAGTTGTTGGCGGCGGATATGACGAACGGTGGGATACCGGGAATGTCGTTGGCGAATTTCGAGGCGAGCAAAAGAAGCAATACGAGCCCCAGCAGCCAATAGAGCCGCGCGAGTGTGCGGTTGACGGAGACGCGGGTCATCACTGGCTCCCGGCGAAGGGGTTAAAGTGGCCGCCAGATATGCACGGAGATAAGACGCTTTTGCAATCGTGGTGCTAGCGGTCTTCGGCGTCGGCGGGGCGTTTCAGAATAGCCCAGTTCATGATGGCGATCTGTGCGCCGATCAAAAGCAGGACCAGATTGTGATTGAAGCTGGCGTAAGCGGTGTAGGCGCTCCATAGTCCGACGGCGACACCAAGGAGCGCTATCGCGCGGATCGCGAACGTGCGGGACAAGACAGCGCCCAGGATGTCGCGATAAATCCGTCCGCCGTCGAGCGGGAATGCAGGCAGCAGGTTGAACACCAGCATTGCGAGATTGATGCGCGCCAGCATGAAAGCGGCATAAATGGCCCATGGATTGTTCGCAAGCCAGGGCATCGGATCAATCGGACCAAATTGACCGGTGATGCCGATTTGAGGCTGGCCGAGCACGTGCCAGCACAGCAGGAAAAGCAGCCCATTGGTCAGCGGCCCGGCGAACAGGATCAGAATGTTGGCGAGCGTGGAGGGTGCAGCTTGCAGCATCCGCGCGTAGCCGTAGAAGCCGCCAACCAGAATTTCGCCGACGGGTACGCGGAAGAGGCGCGCGATCGTTGCGTGGCCAAGCTCGTGCAGCAGCACGGACAGAAAGACGCCGATCGTCAGGATCACGAAGGTGTTGGGCGAACTCAGAAGGACATTCCATAAAAAGATCGGCACCAGAATGAAGGTGATGTCGATCTTGATTGGGATGCCGCCGAGCCGGAACAGTTCCAGTCTCGGGGTGTCGCTAAGAAAATTCATAATGGTCCGCCGGAATGCAGAATTGGGTGTTGAAGCCGACAAGCGGCTTCACGCTATTCGGCCTGACGGATCGTGAATTTGATCGCATCTTTCTTGACGTTGCTGATCTCGACGGTGAACGGACCGGGATCGAGATTGAAGCGCACGCTTTTGCGAACGCCGTCACAGTCGGTCTTGCCGCTATGCGCCGTCGGCTTCAGGGCCTTACCGTCCTGAATGACGTCGATCCAGGCGGGAGCGTCCAAAGAAAACTGATAGGCGCCGGGCGCGCTGCTCGGACTGTCGAACGCGATGATGCCGCCATAAGCCTCGCCGTGTGGTTTCAGGCGGCCCGTCGGCGCGACGGGAAACGAGACGGCGCTCATCGGTTCGAGCGCCAGCTTCACAGCCTTTTCCGGAGGCGAAGGCAGCTTGCCGCCTGAAGTGACATCCTGGCTTTCCGACTTCATCCATTTGAGTTCGGTCGTGATGGGCCACGTGAAGCTGTTGCAGCCGCCTGTCTCTGCTGCGAACGCTGAAGCAGAGGTCGCCACCACAACGACGCCAACCATTGCCGAAAGAAGATGGATCTTTTTCATATCATTCGACCGCGATCATCACGTCGGATGATTTGATGACGGCTGATGCAGACATGCCCTTGACCAGACCGAGATCGTCGACGGACTCATTGGTAATCGACGCCGTCACGATTGTGCCACCGATGTCGATGCGGACGTGCGCCGTTGTTACTCCCTTGGTGACCTCGACGATCTTTCCCTTAAGCACGTTTCTGGCACTGATCTTCATGCGGCACTCCTGATGTCGCTGGGTAATCAGATGATACTCTTAGCATAGAGATCGGTGCGCCGGTCGCGAAAGAATCCCCAGTCGGCGCGATAGCTCTCGATCAGATCTAGATCGAATGTGTGGACGAGCACGCCTTCATCGTCGGCATCGAACTTTTGAACCAGCTCACCGCGGTGGTCGCTGATGAATGAGTGGCCGTAGAATTTCTGCTTCACCCCGTCATTGTCTTCGAGACCGGTGCGATTGGCGGCAATGATCGGGACGGCATTCGACACGGCATGGCCCTGCATGGCGCGCTGCCACTGGAGATGAGTGTCGAGGCTCGAATCATAGGGTTCCGAGCCGATGGCGGTCGGGTAGAACAGAATTTCCGCGCCTTGAAGCACCATCGCGCGGGCGGTTTCGGGATACCACTGGTCCCAGCAGATGCCGACGCCGATTTTGCCAGCCTTCGTGTTCCACGCTTTGAAGCCGGTATCGCCGGGGCGGAAATAATATTTTTCCTGATAGCCTGGACCATCCGGAATGTGACTCTTGCGATAGACGCCGAGGATCTCGCCGTCGGCATCGGCAATGGCGATGCTGTTGTAATAGCGCGGGCCGTCCTTCTCGAAGAACGAGATCGGAATGACGACGTTCAGCGATTTTGCAAGCTCGCGGAGCCGCAACACCGCCGGATGCTCCATCAGCGGCCGTGCCGTCTCGAACCACTTCGGGTCCTGGCGCGTGCAGAAGTAGATGCCTTCGAACAGCTCCGACGGCAAAATCACTTCGGCACCGCGGCCAGCAGCCTCACGGACGAACGCTTCCGTCTTGGCGATGTTGGTTTCGAGGTCCGGACCGTAGGACGTTTGAATGCTCCCGACGGTGATCGAGCGTCGCGCCATCTACAGAGGCTCCTGTTGAGTGATGCAGTGAAAAGATCCGCCGCCGGCTTCGCCGCAGCCGAGCAGACCTCGGGACGATACGCCGACGACTGCACGCGTTGGGAAGACGGCTTGGAGCGCTGAAAGCGCGTCGGCTTCCGTAGCAGTCCCATAAATCGGAACGACGACAACGTCGTTGGCGATGAGGAAATTCATATGGGACGCAGGCGAGATTTCGCCAAGAGCATTGCGATAGAGTCCGACACCGGGGATGCGGACGACGTCGAGCTTGCGGCCCATCGCGTCCGTCGCCTTTTCAAGCGATGCGGCGATGGCGTTCAGGATTTCAGCGTTCGGATCGTCAGGCCCGGCGGGCGCCTGACAGACGACGCGGCCCGGTGCCACGAAGCGAGCGATGTTGTCGACGTGGCCGTCGGTGTGGTCGTTCTTCAGGCCTTCGTCGATCCAGATGACTTTCTTCGCGCCGAACGCGCGGGCAAGTTCGGCTTCGGCGGCCTCCTTGGTCCAGCCGTTGCGATTGGGGTTGAGCAAGGTCTGCTGTGTGGCGAGGATCGTGCCTTCGCCGTCGTGATCGACAGCACCGCCTTCGAGCACAAAATCGAAGCGTCGCACGGGAACGTCTGACAAGCGCGCCACGTCATCGCCGACGGTCGCATCGTCGGGCAGATCGTATTTGCCGCCCCAGCTGTTCGTCTTGAAGCGCAGCGCCACGCGGTCGTTGCCGAGTTGAGCGAAGATCGGGCCGGTGTCGCGTAGCCAGATATCGCCGTACTTCGCCGGGATCAGTTCGGCGGCATCACGAAGCGCGGCTTCCGCCGACGCCTTGGCTTCCTCGCCGTTGACGAGCAGCCGGACCTTGTTGCCGGCGAGGCTCAGGGCGCGAACGAGGGCAGCCACGTCGCGGCGCGGCGTTTCAAGATCGCCGTTCCACTCATCGGGATCGGCGGGCCACGCAGTCCAGATCGCTTTCTGGGGCGCCCATTCGGCAGGTGTCACCACCGGCAGGCCGTCGGCCGCGACTGTCATATTTCGGTCCTCGTCAATCACGTTGAGAGCGACATGCTCTCAGAAGCAGGCCATGTCGGGGATGGGGTCCGCCGCGTCAAGGGTGGAGATGCGGCAGGACCCAAAATTGCGGCCTTGGCGGCGAATTGTTTACCAATGGCTATGTTTTGGCGCGTCAAACGCCCCTGCTGAAGACCATCCCGAGCAGTCCGACGATGATAGCGGCCGGAATGACGACCAAGGCGATGGCGCCGATGGTCACCGCCACACCGAACATCACGAAGGCGATGACGCCGAACAGCAAGATTGCCGCCAGGAAGACGACGAGCTTGAAAAGCCACTCCCGCCACCCGGTCAGCACGGTCGTTTCGCCGTTTCTGGTGATGACGATCATGCGTGCCTCCAACCTAGGCGTGGTACCGATCAGCTATGGTCCTGGTTCCGCTTTCCGAGCGTGCGCAAGCGGAGCGCGTTGAGCTTGATAAAGCCTTCGGCGTCTTTCTGGTCATAGGCGCCCTTGTCGTCCTCGAAGGTGACGAGCGTCGGCGAATAGAGCGACTTGGCGCTTTCGCGGCCGACGGGGATGACGTTGCCCTTGTAGAGTTCGAGCGTCACTTCGCCTTCGACGTTTTCCTGGCTCTTGTCGATCAGCGCCTGAAGCATCTCGCGCTCGGGCGAGAACCAGAAGCCGTTATAGATCAGCTCGGCGTAGCGCGGCATGATCTCGTCTTTGAGGTGGGCTGCGCCGCGGTCGAGCGTCAGGCTTTCGATAGCGCGATGGGCGGCGAGCAAGATCGTACCGCCGGGTGTCTCGTAAACACCGCGCGACTTCATGCCGACGAAACGGTTTTCGACGAGGTCGATGCGGCCGATACCGTTGTCGCGGCCGAGATCGTTCAGGGCTTTCAGCAGCGTTGCGGGCGACAGCTTCTGGCCGTTGAGCGAAACCGCGTCGCCCTTCTCAAAGCCGATCTTGATGGTCGTGACTTTGTCGGGCGCGTCCATCGGCGAGATCGTGCGCTGATAGACAACTTCCGGCGGCTTCTTGGCGGGATCTTCGAGCACTTTGCCTTCGGACGAGGAGTGCAGAAGATTGGCGTCGACCGAGAACGGCGATTCCCCTTCCTTGTCCTTGGCGACCGGAATCTGATGCTCGCGCGCGAACTTCAGAAGCTCTTCGCGGCCTTTGAACGTCCACTCGCGCCACGGCGCGATGATCTTGATGCCGGGCTCAAGCGAATAATAGCCAAGCTCGAAGCGGACCTGATCGTTGCCCTTGCCGGTGGCGCCATGGCAGACGGCATCAGCGCCGACCTTGCGCGCGATTTCGATCTGCTTCTTGGCGATCAGCGGGCGCGCGATCGAGGTGCCCAGCAGATAGATGCCTTCGTAAACCGTGTTGGCGCGGAACATCGGGAAGACGTAGTCGCGGACGAATTCCTCGCGCAGATCTTCGACAAAAATGTTGTCCGGCTTGATGCCGAGCATCAGCGCCTTCTGGCGCGCGGGCTCCAGCTCTTCGCCCTGGCCGAGATCGGCCGTAAACGTCACGACTTCGGCGCCGTAGGTCTCTTGCAGCCATTTCAGGATGATGGAGGTGTCGAGGCCGCCCGAATAGGCGAGGACAACTTTTTTCACGGATTTGGTCGCGGCGCTCATGGACGGTATGGCTCTTTTGGCTCTTGAGATGGAATTGGGCGGGAAACGCGCGGCACTATAGGGTCGGCGGCGCTACCCGCAAGTGGAGTAGACGGGGGAAACCGACTTGTCGCAACGAAAGTCGGCGTATGGCGAAGATGGAGAGCACCGTGGGGCCGACGATTATCTTTTGGTACGAATTCGCGTCGACGTATTCGTATCTCAGCGCAATGCGGATCGCGGAGGCGGCTGAGCGGGCTGAGGTCGAGGTCGAATGGCGGCCGTTTCTGCTCGGCCCGGTCTTCAAATCGCAAGGCTGGAACACGTCTCCGTTCAATCTCTATCCGGCCAAGGGCCGGTACATGGTGCGCGATATCGCGCGCACGGCCGCGGCGCGCGGGCTCACCTTCCAGATGCCTGCGACGTTCCCCGGCAACGGCCTGAAGGCTGCCCGTCTCGCCATCGCTGCTAAAGCGCAGGGGGAGATCGGCAGCTTCACCCGTGCCGTCTATGCAGCATCGTTCGGCAAGGGTTTGGACATCTTCGATGACGCTGTCTTGACGGATTGCCTTTTGTCCGCAGGCCTCGATCCGGAAGCGACGCGCGTGCTGGCCGCCGACCCTGCGGTCAAAGCGGCCTTGCGCGCCAACACGGACGAGGCGCAGGCGCTGGGCATATTCGGGGCGCCGAGTTTCACAACCGGCGACGGCGAACTGTTCTGGGGGGACGATCGGCTGGATCAGGCTCTGGCGTGGGCAAAAGCGAAAACTGGGACAAAAACGTGAGGCTTTTTACGCGGTGTTACAGCAGCGCGATGAAGACCTTACGAGATTGTATTGCTGCGCTTTCGTGCTTTTGCATTGCACTCGATTCGTGAACATAAAAAAGGCTTTCAAGGGGTGTTTGCGGTGTTTCTGACCTGCGGAAGCTGTTAGAAGCGCGGGAACTAATCTCAGTGGGGGAGATGGGGCGTGGCCAGATCGATTCGCATTGTCGGAAGACTCGTTTGGATCGGGTTTTTCTGTGCCGCAATGGCATTGCCGCTCGGCGCTGAAGAAATCACGGTAACGGTCCCGCCGGATGATACGCCCGCGCAGGCGCAGCCAAGCAATCCAGCTTACGATCCGACCGCACACCCGACCGACGACAGCGTGCCACAAAGTTCGGCTCAGGCCGATGCGCCGGCTGAATCCGCTCCTTCCGAGCCTGCGCCGGCAGCGCCCGAGCCTCAACCGGAGGCGACGCCGGCTCCCGCTGCGCAAGCGCCGGCAGAAACGCCAGCACCGGCTGCTGCCGAAGCTGCTCCGGCGGCGGCGCCTGCGGCTCCCGTCGTGAAGAAAACGCATAAGAAAACCAAGAAAGCAGCCAACCCAGCAGCCGCGCCGGCCACGGGTACCGCCGAAGCCGCTCCTGCGAAAAAGGTGACGAAGACCAAGTCGGCCAAGGCGTCATGTCTCAATCTCACCGAAGACCAATGCGGCTCTAACACGGCCTGCATCTGGGTCGCAGCCGGCACCAACGATGCCGGCAAGGCCACCAAGGCGCGGTGCCGCTCGATGGCGATCCTGAAACGGGAAATCGACAAGGCGGCGAAAGCTGCCAAGACGAAAGAGCCGGAAGTTCTGCCGTGGGCCAAGCCGACGACCACGGGCTCGACCGCAACGGCGACGACGGCCGAGACAAAGCCAGAGAAGAAGCCCGTTCACCACAAGAAGGCAAAGGCGAAGCCTGCCGCCGCGACGCCGACAGCTGCTGCGGCTCCCGCTGAAGCTCCGGCTGCTGCGGGCGGTGACGCTGCGCCTCCGTCCGACGCGGGCGGCGCAGACTAAGCCGCCATTCCCAACGCGCGGGCCGATTTTCTTCGCTGCTAGCTAGGGGTTAGTGCAGGTAGCCCGGCCACCGCGGTGTGACGGGGACGTTGCGCTCCAGGCTTTTTCGGCCTTCGTCGCTGCCAAAAACCAAACGCCACTGAGCGCAAGCGGCGTCGGCGGCGTCCATGGCCGATGTGCTGGCGCGGGCAGTTGGAGCTGCGACGGCATAAGGGACGCCGTAGGACAGCATCATCGCTACCATCGGCGCCTGATAGAACGTCCACGGCGTGGCCGCCCAGAAGGCCTGGACCGCAGGCGGAAATGCGGGGGGCGCCATCATCGACGGGCGTGGCGCTGATTGTCCGGCCGACCAATAGGCCGCACAGGCGTCGGCCATCGCGAGCCAGGATTGCATGAGATCGGGTTGCGCGGGCGGCTGCGGCTTTGGGACAGGTGTCCAAGCTTCGAACCAAGCGGCCCAGGGGGCGACGGGCTCCGCGGGTCGGAGGCTCTCCGGCGTCATGTCTTCGTAAAGCCGCTTCTGACAGGCGAGGGAGGCGGCGACCGAGGCCTGGCCCATCTCGAACATGGCTTCCGTCGCTTTCTGCAGAAAGCGAAAATGCAGCGCGCAGTCGAACACAGGCGTTATCCCTCTAGCTCTGCGACAATATAGCAGCCTTGCTGCGATGCAGCAACAGCGAAGCGTGCGGGCAACTGTTTTGGTTAATCACGTCTGCGAGAGGACGCGGGGGCGATCGCGATCAATCGCGGGAGCTTGGCGAGGTGTCGTCGTCGGCGACGGCTGCGTGGGTGACGCCCGGCACCGCCGATCCGTCACGCTTCGCGAACTTGAGCCGTTCGAGCGCCGGCATACGCCAGAGACGCCGGTCTGCGGTCGTGTCGGCGGCCGGAGGACGAGTGATGACGACGCTGACGCCATCGCCCTTGTCGGCTCGCCGCGCGGTTGTTTCTGTGGCGGGCACGTCTGCGAGCGGGGGAGTCGGGTCGTGACCGCGGCCCGTAAACTGGCCGGCTGCGAGCCAATAGACGAAGCCGCCAAAGAAGCCGACGGTCAGGAAAGTCTTGATTGCGTAATTGTTGAAGATCGTTGGCTGCCCTGCCACTTCGCTGGCGTATTGGGCACTGAAGCCGAGCAGGGCGATGACGATGCCGGCGAGCAGATAATACGACAGAGCGCGAATCGAGAACCATTCACCGATCAAGGCCGCGATCAAAACGAAGGCGGATGAAAAAATTCCGATGTGGGTCGCCGCGAGCAGTGCGAGGTCGATGACCTCGGTAAGCGTCTTAGGCCATTGCCCGGTCGTGCCGGAAAGAGCGCCGATATCGATGAAAAGCACGGTCACGAGGCCCGCCGCTAAGCTCGCGAGCGTCAAGCCAAATACGATGCGCGCCAACGTGCCGATTAGTCTGAGCACAAGAACTCCGCCCCAAGCCACCCTGGCGCGGAGTGTATATAGGCGGCGGGTCGAGGCTCAACAGAAATTCGGATTGGCCGCTGATCAGGGATTGGCTGCCGGAGCGGTCCGATCTTTCGCGGACAGGCGCTGGCTTTCGGACCTAAGTTGCCCGCAGGCCGCAAGAATATCGCGTCCACGCGGCGTGCGGACGGGGCTCGCGTAGCCGGCGCGGTTCACAACATCGGCAAAGCGTTCGATCGTTTCCCAATCGGAACATTCATAGCGGGTACCCGGCCACGGATTGAACGGGATCAGGTTGATTTTAGCTGGGATTCCGGCCAGGAGCCGCACCAGCGCGCGGGCTTCGGCGAGACTGTCATTGACGCCCTTCAGCATCACGTATTCGAAGGTGATGCGGCGCGCGTTCGAAAGCCCTGGGTAGTTGCGGCAGGCCTCCATAAGCTCGGCGATCGGGTATTTCTTATTGATCGGGACGAGTTCGTCGCGCAGCGCGTCGTTGGTGGCGTGCAGCGAGATTGCCAGCATGGTGTCGGCCTCTTCGCCCCACCGCGGAATCTCGGGAACGACGCCGGACGTCGAGAGCGTGATGCGCCGTTTCGACAGCGACAGGCCTTCGCCGTCCGACGCTACGTCCATCGCGGCTTTGACGTTGTCGAAGTTATAAAGCGGCTCGCCCATGCCCATCAGCACGACGTTGGTGATCTTGCGTTCCGCGTTCGGGAGTAAGCGACCGTCGTCGGGGCCCTTGGCGCCGGGCCAATCGCCGATACGGTCGCGCGCCAGCATGATCTGGGCGACGATTTCTTCGGCTTCGAGATTGCGCACGAGGCGCTGGGTGCCGGTGTGGCAGAACGAGCAATTCAGCGTGCAACCAACCTGGCTCGAAATGCAGAGGGTGCCGCGGTCGCTTTCGGGAATGTAGACGGTTTCGATTTCCGGCGGGCGGGCTTCATGGCTGCGCTTTGCGAGGCGGAGCAGCCATTTGCGCGTGCCGTCGACCGAGATTTGCTCGGAAACAATCTCTGGACGGTCGAGCGAATAGATGTCGGAGAGCTGGCGGCGGAGGTCTTTGGAGACATCCGTCATGTCGTCGAAGCTCGTGACGCCGCGGACGTAGATCCAGCTCCAGAGCTGGCCGACGCGCATGCGAAGCTGCTTCTCCGGCACGCCTGCGGCGGCGAGTGCGAGCTTCAAGCGGTCGCGCGTCAGTCCTGCCAGCGATGGCTTCGCAGCGGGCGCTTCTGGATCAATTTTAACTAAGGGCGCGGCGGTCATAATTTAAAAAATCAGCTTTGAGTTGCGGAAGTGGCCCTTTTACAGGCGTTTGGGCGCTGTGGATAGCGGGCCTAATTGTCCTCCCGCTTTCTCGTCATCCCCGGTCGAGCGAAAGCGAAGACGGGATCCAGCGTTAAACTTGTCGAAGACACAATATAGAGCCTGCGGCACACTTTACGCCTGATCCCCGAACTGCCTCGCCGCGCTCGTCGGTTCGAGGATGACGGAAACTACAAAATAAACCGGCTGAGGTCGGCGTTTTTCGAGAGTGGGCCGACGCGCTCTGTCACGTAGGGGCCGTCGATGACGACGGTGGCGCCGCTCTTGTCGGACGCTTCGAACGAAACCTCGTCGAGTACCCGTTCCAGAACCGTCTGCAGGCGTCTGGCGCCGATGTTCTCAACGGTCGAATTCACTTCGACGGCGGCGTCGGCCAGCGCATCGATGGCGTCGGGCTTGAATTCGAGCGTCAGGCCTTCCGTCTGCATCAGGGCGACGTACTGCTTGATGAGGCTCGCCTGGGGTTCCGTCAAAATGCGTTTCATGTCATCGCGCGTAAGCGCATTGAGCTCGACGCGGATCGGCAGGCGGCCTTGCAACTCAGGCAGCAGGTCCGACGGCTTGGAGACGTGGAAGGCGCCGGATGCGATAAAGAGAATGTGGTCGGTTTTCACCGGGCCGTACTTTGTCGCGACCGTGGTGCCTTCGATCAACGGCAGAAGATCGCGCTGGACGCCTTCGCGCGAGACATCGGCGCCACCACGCGCGCCGTCGCTACGTGAAGAGATTTTGTCGATCTCATCGAGGAAGACGATGCCGTTGTTTTCGACCGCAGCGATCGCTTCGCCGGAGATCTGATCGCTGTCGATCAGTTTGTCGCTTTCCTCGGCAATGAGAATGTCAAAGCTGTCTTTAACGGTCACGCGGCGCGACTTCGTCCGCTGGCCGAGCGCCTTGCCCAGCATCTCGCTGATGTTGATGGTTGCCATCGAACCGCCGGGCATGTCGAACGTCGGGATGGGAGACGCCGTATCGGCGACAAGGATGTCGATTTCCTTGTCGTTCAATTCATTGTTGCGCAGCTTCTTGCGGAAGCTATCGCGCGTGGATGGTGAGGCGTTCGAGCCGACGAGCGCATCGAGTACGCGTTCTTCCGCGGCTTTCTCGGCTTTGGCGCGGACGCCTTGGCGTTTCGATTCTTTGACGAGGCCCAAGCCGACTTCGACGAGATCGCGGATAATGCTTTCGACGTCGCGGCCGACGTAGCCGACCTCGGTGAATTTCGTGGCTTCGACTTTGAGGAACGGCGCGCCCGCGAGTTTCGCCAAGCGGCGGGAGATTTCGGTCTTGCCGACGCCAGTCGGGCCGATCATCAAGATGTTCTTCGGCAGGACTTCGTCGCGCAACTCGCCGGTCAATTGCTGGCGGCGCCAGCGATTGCGCAACGCGATGGCGACGGCGCGCTTGGCGTCCGCTTGGCCGACGATGTAGCGGTCGAGTTCGGATACGATTTCACGCGGGGAAAAGTTGGTCATTGTCTCGCTTGCGGAAGGTAGGGACCGATGGGTGTGGCGTTCAGCACCGGCAGCAGGCGGTTGCGCAGCGGGTGCCAGAAGACGCCGAGGATCAAGACGAAGCCGCCAACGAGGGCAAGCGTCAAGGTGAAGGACGAGGGAGCGTTGCCGCTATGAGGCAGCTCCACGCCACCGCTCAAGAGATCGTAGACCGCGCCGCAGAAGTAGGCGAGCGACGAGACGAGCAGTGCGCGCCGATCTATGGCCAGCGCAAAGAGGCCAAGTGCCAGAACGGTCAGAAGCACGACGCCAGAAGTCATCAAGCCGTTGGTTGAACTTTTGATCAGCATGATCATCGGCGAGACGATCAGTGCGGCGGCGACGAGATGCAGCCAGAAGGCGCAATCGGAAAAGCGCATGACGCGCTTGGGGTCCTTCGCATCGTAGAACAGCGCGACAAGCAACACGAAGATGCCGTAACCGAATGCCGCAAACGATAAGCCGAGCCCTATCGAGTAAAGACCTTTGCTGACGACGGCGTAGCCGAAGAACGCCATCAGGCCGAGCGCGAACGGCAGGCGGAAGCGCAAGTAATAGACGAACGCCGCGATGAGGGCTGGCAAGCCGAACACAAGTGTCGGATTGCGCCAGAATGCGAGTTCGGAAGCGGTATCCCAGTTGGAGGATTTTAAGTTGTCCCAGTGAAGCTGGACGACGACGGCGGAGGCTGCGAACGCAACGAACAGCAGAGAGAGCACCATTCCCGGCAGCACGGCGCGCAGCCGTCCGACGAGAATTTCGCTCAAGATCCAGAACGTGGCGGCGGCGACAGCCAGTGTCGCGACCCAGCTGATGCCGAAAAGTCCGGTGGACGTAACGGTGAGAAACGCAGCCGCGATCAGCAGCACGCCAATGGTCAGGAAAACGTCGTTGAAGCCGTTGAGGAAGCGGAAGCGTTCCTCATCGGCCAGCACGGACGGTTCGCCGTCGGGTCCGAGCGGCGCAGCGGCGGGACCATGGCGCATGGCACGCAGCTTCTCGGCTTGCGCGGCGTCGATGACGCCCGCGTCGACGGCTGCCTGAAGATCGTCAGAGGATGGTCCGTTGGCCATGAGCGGGCTCGCGCCGTTACGATGTCTTCGCGTCGAGGCTTTCGACGACGATGTTCGAATTCGTATAGACGCAAATCTCGGCGGCAATGGACATGGCCTTGCGGGCGATGGCTTCGGCGTCGAGCGGTTGGTCGATCAAGGCGCGCGCGGCGGCAAGCGCATAGTTGCCGCCGGAGCCGATGCCGGCGATGGCGTTTTCGGGTTCCAGCACGTCGCCGGTGCCTGTCAGGACGAGGGTCGTTGTGGCGTCGGCGACGATCATCATAGCTTCCAGGCGGCGCAGGAAGCGGTCAGTGCGCCAGTCTTTCGCCAGTTCGACGGCGGCACGGGTCAACTGGCCGGGGTATTGCTCAAGCTTGGCCTCGAGCCGCTCGAACAAGGTGAAGGCGTCGGCCGTCGCGCCTGCGAAGCCGCCAATCACGTCGCCTTTGCCCAGGCGGCGGACCTTTTTGGCATTCGACTTGATGACCGTTTGGCCCAGGCTGACCTGGCCATCACCGGCAACTACAACTTTGCCGCCCTTCCGGACCGTCAGGATCGTCGTGGCGTGCCAACTCGGAAGGCCGGCATTTTGGCTCTGGTGCGTCATATGTATCGCGTCAGTTAAGCTTTTGGCGGGAAGATGCAAGGTGGGTGGGCCTTGGCCTGTCGGGTGACAAGCTGATAAAGGCTCGTGGCCTCGCGGGCAAACATTGATGGTTTTCTGGCCCCGGCGGCCGGCTTCCGGTACGGGAGTCGCCGGGGCCAAACGAAAAGGAACGATTCACGTGAAGCGGCAGGCGACGATAACGCGCAAGACCAAGGAGACCGAGATCTCCGCGACCGTCGACCTCGACGGGACGGGCGCCTACGACGTTTCGACGGGGATCGGCTTTCTCGATCACATGCTGGAGCAACTCGCCCGGCATTCTCTCATCAACATTACGCTCAGGGCCAAAGGCGACCTGCACATCGATTTCCACCACACGGCCGAGGATACGGGCATCGTGCTGGGGCAGGCGATCGCCAAGGCGCTCGACGATAAAGCCGGGATCGTGCGGTATGCCGACGTGCATCTGCCGATGGACGAGACGCTGACGCGCGTGGCGGTCGACGTTTCGGGGCGGCCGTTTCTGGTCTGGAAGGTGGACTTCACGCGGCCGAAGCTTGGCGAGATGGACACGGAGCTGTTCCGCGAATGGTTCCAGGCGTTTGCCCAGAATGCCGGCATCACGCTGCACGTCGAAAACCTTTATGGCGAGAACAATCACCATATCGCGGAGACCTGCTATAAGGGCCTCGCGCGGGCCCTAAAGGCGGCGGTTGCGATCGATCCGCGGCAGGCGGGTCGCATTCCGTCGACGAAAGGCGCGCTTTAACGTTCGAGCCGGTCGTCCTGACGGATCTGGCTGACGGATCTGGGCGGCGCGCCGTTCGAATGGAGCAAGGAGCTTTGAGTTCTGTGTCGACCTACACCGTGCATGAGCCGCCGGATGCCGATGCCGATCGCATCGATCGCGGCGTCGAGCTTGAGTTCGTCAAAGACGGGTTTTCGTGGTTGACCGCAATCTGTCCGCCGCTCGGGTTTGTGGCGAACGGCGTCTGGCTGATGGCGATTGCCTATCTCGCGGGTTCGGCGCTGCTCGGCTACGTGCTGAATGCGCTGAAAGTCAGCCCGGACAGCATCGGCATCATCTTTCTGATGATCAACGTCTACCTTGGCTTCGAGGTGTCGAGCCTGAAGCGGTGGATGTTGGACCAACGTGGCTGGCAGATGATTGGCGTCGTCAACGGCAAGTCGATTGCTGAGAGCGAGCGGCGGTTCTTCGAAGGCTGGCTGCCGGAGCAGCCGGTGATAGCGCGCGATGACGCCACTGGTGCGTCGTCGAGGGCGCGCGGATCGCGCTTCTGGCCATTCGGCATTGGGGCTTGAGCGTCACGCGCGCGCATTGTTCTTCCGGGTATGCGTCGTGAGACGATCGCAATCCAGGTCGCATAGTCCGCGTCGTTGAGACTGGGTCCCAGGTCTCGCAAGAGGGCTCACCCGGGATGACAATTGGCGCGGCTTGCGGCATTGGAAGCTGGCACAATTTATCTCACTGAAGATTCCTCCGAGGCCCGGTCTTCTCATGCAAAGCGTCGTTATCATCGATTACGGGTCGGGCAATCTGCACTCGGCGGCGAAAGCGTTTGAAAGTGCGGCGCGCGAGAGCGAGGCCGATGCCCGGATCATCGTCAGTCCGCGGCCTGATGATGTGCTGGCGGCGGATCGGATCGTGCTGCCGGGTGTCGGAGCATACGGCGACTGCAAGCATGGGCTCGAACGCGTGCCGGGGCTCATCCCGGCGCTGGAAGAGACGGTGCGGCAGAAGGGTCGGCCGTTTCTCGGCATTTGCGTCGGCATGCAGCTTTTGTCCGAGCGGGGGCTCGAATTCGTCGAGACGCCGGGGCTTGGGTGGATCAAAGGGGAAGTGCGTGCGATTGCACCCAGCGATCCGGAATTGAAAATTCCGCACATGGGCTGGAACACGCTCAACGTTGTCCATCCGCATGCGTTGCTCGACGGCATTCCGACCGGCCCGGACGGCTGGCACGCGTATTTCGTGCATTCGTTCGCGATGGTGCCGACAGAGCGGCGCGTCGTCGTTGCCGAGACAGATTACGGCGGGCCGATCACGGCGTTCGTCGCCGACGGCAATATCGCGGGCACGCAGTTTCACCCCGAGAAGAGCCAGAAGCTCGGGCTGAAGCTGATTGCGAATTTCTTGAAGTGGAAGCCGTAGATATTGACGTCATGCCGACGGAGGTCGGCATCCAGTCAGCGAGCAAATGTCTGGCAAGCTGAGGCTTGGCTGGATCCCGGCCTGCGCCGGGATGACGTTCAGCGGGCGTGTCTATCCCCCGATCTCTAACCCCTTCCCGATAGGGAGCAGGAAGTCAGAAGCCGAAGTCACCGCGCGAGCGTGCCGACGGCCGATTGAATGACCGTCCAGACGCCGCGCGGGACGTGCCATGTGCCATCGGTATCGTCGTCTTCGAGGCGGCCTTCGAGCCAGGTGAGACGTGACGTGCCGGCCGCGTCGGCGCGACCAAGTTCGTGGACGGCGAGTTCATCAGGAGAATCGAAAAGGATCGCGAGGCGTCGCTTGATCTGTTCGGCGCCGAGCCAGGTTCTGACGTACCAGACGCCGTTGCCGGCGGGGGCGTATTCGGTCGCGATGTAGGGGAGCGAGAACGTCACCGTCCAGGTGTCCTGGTTGGCGGATTTGGGGGTGTGATGGAGAAGGAAGGTCTTCATGGCGCTAATCCGGTACTGGGCGGGGGAAGCTTTGGGGGAGCAGGCATGAGGTACGCAGTACGCGACGTGAAAAAACGCAAAGTGAAAAAAGGAGCCGGGGATCATGAGGCAGTTGGGGGGCATGATCCCCGGGTCTCCAGCATCGGCCTTTGGACGAGACGAGCCCGTCGGGGGAAGGCTAGGGGGAGAGAAAGACCCGCCCCGCCCAAAGACCGGAATTCGTGAGCGTCAGCCGGCTTTCGCGAACGGCAGCTCGGGCTCCATCGGCTCGGCGGCAGCTGTTGCGGGAAGCGGGAAGGCGATGACGTTGCCATCGGGTGCGAGATCGACGCTGGGGCGGCGCTGGCGGAACCAGCGGAGCGACGTGTTCGTCATTGCGGCGTCGCGCTTCGTCGCCTGGATCAGGAGGCCGTCATCTTCGGCGAGGAGCGCGCGGAGATCGGTCTCGAGTTCCACTTCTTCGCGTTCGGACATGACGTACCAGGTGTTCGACAGTGGCCGGGCCCACTTGTCGCCAATGCCCATGATGGCCTGGGCGACGACGTGCTGATTGCGGGTCGGGTGGGCGAGATCGTACGAGATGAGGTAGGTGCGCATGGGGGCTCTCCTAGTGTTTCGGGAGGGTCGAACACGCTACTCTGACCCAGGGTGGCGCCTGACTTGCGGCGTCGTGAACATAGGAAGAACATGCCACGACTCAGAACAGTTGTCCAGCATTTGTTCTAAAATTGTTCTTGTCGGAGTCTTAACGTCGTGGTAGGAACAACAGGTTAAAATAATTAAGAATTTCGGCCTTAAGCGGGGCGTTGCACCCCGGGCCCAAGCGGAACATGTGCCGGCGGCCCGTTACGCCTCGGGAAACAGGCTCAGCTGATTGGGATCAGGGTGCGCGGACGTCGGAATGCGCCGGTGGGGACCGGGATCGAAGCGCGGCTCAAGGCCCGGAAAACGCCGCTGGAACTCAGCCAGCGCCCTGGCGCGGGCGCCGGGGAAGCGCACTTCCTCCCAGATTTCATAGAGGCGGCGCGGGTCGCAGGCGTAGCGGCGCTGCAGGTCCGTCGGGCGGATGCGCATCCAGCGGGCGATCCAGATGTCGACCGCGTCGTCCTCGGTTAGGGGACGGCGGGCAACGGCAGGCGGCGGCTCGACAAGAAACGCGGTAGCCATGGAACACTCTTATTTTTGCGCATTGCGACTCCTTCCGGTGGAGTCGGCTGTTTCTTCGATTGCGCGCTGCGACACGCGTTCCGCGAGCCGGCCGCAGCGTGTAGGTCTTGACGTAGCCTGCGATCCGCGATTGATCGCACGGAACATTTAGGAACCCAAGACAGCAATCTGATGGCCGGATTGTCGCGCCGGATATGGCGCGAATTCGTCCTCTCCCTGACGGGAGCAGGAATTTACCCGCGAGACAAAAGCATTGATCCTATTCCCTGCCATTGACTTGAAAGACGGCCAGTGCGTGCGGCTGAAGCTCGGCGAGATGGATGCCGCCACCGTGTTCAACGACGATCCGGCGGCGCAGGCGGCGAGCTTCGAGCGCCAGGGCTTCAAGTATCTGCATATCGTCGATCTCAACGGCGCGTTTGCCGGCAAGCCGGTCAATGGTGCGGCGGTCGAAGCCATTCTAACGGCGATCAAAATGCCGGCGCAGCTTGGCGGCGGGATTCGCGATCTTGCGACCATCGAAGCTTGGCTGGATAAGGGCATTCGCCGCGTGATCCTCGGCACGGTCGCGGTGCGCGATCCGGCGCTTGTGAAGGACGCGGCGAAACGCTTTCCAGGCCAGGTCGCGGTCGGAATTGACGCCAAGGGCGGCAAGGTGGCCGTCGAGGGTTGGGCGGAGACATCGGAGCTGACGGCTGTCGATCTGGCGAAGCGGTTCGAAGACGCGGGCGTTGCGGCTATCATCTATACCGACATCGAGCGCGACGGTGTGTTGAAGGGGCTTAATCTGCCTGCCACAGCTGCGCTCGCGCAGGCGACGCGCATTCCGGTCATCGCGTCGGGAGGTCTTGCGTCCATCGCCGATGTGCGCGACCTGATGAAACCTGAATACCGCATGCTCGAAGGGGCCATCACGGGCCGCGCGCTCTACGATGGCCGCCTCGATGCCAAAGAAGCGCTCGAACTTCTGGAGACGGCATGAAGATCGGTGACAAAGTTCGTGTGCTGGGCGTTCCGGATGGCGTGCCCAAAGATAACAAGCAGCTCATGACGCTGTTTCGCGGCTGCGTCGGCAAGACGTTTCCGATCGTCAAGTTCGACGACGGACTGGTCGAGCTGCATGTCGGCGAAGTTTTCGGCAAGTCCGCCGAGCATCACCAAATCTGGCTCGATCCGAGCCAAGTGCAATTGATTGAGGCCTGAACTTTGAACGTCATGACGCAAGGCGCGTCGGCCGAGCCGATGCAGCCGCCTGAAATTGCGCGGCGGCGCACGTTCGCGATCATCTCGCACCCTGACGCCGGTAAAACGACGCTGACGGAAAAGCTGTTGCTGTTCGGCGGAGCGATCCAGATGGCGGGCGCAGTGAAAGCGCGCGGCGAGCGGCGGCGCACGCGTTCCGACTGGATGCAGATCGAGCAGCAGCGCGGCATCTCGGTGACGTCGTCGGTGATGACGTTCGAGCGTAACGGCATCGTCTACAACCTGCTCGATACGCCGGGCCATTCCGACTTCAGCGAAGACACGTATCGTACGCTGTCGGCGGTCGACGCGGCGGTGATGGTGATGGACGCGGCGAAGGGCATCGAAAGCCAGACGCGCAAACTGTTCGAAGTTTGCCGCCTGCGCGATATTCCGATCATCACCTTCATCAACAAGATCGACCGCGAAGCGGAAGATCCGCTGACACTGCTTGATCAGATTGCGGCCGATCTCGCGCTCGACCTCGTGCCGATGGCGTGGCCCGTTGGCATGGGCACGGATTTTCGCGGTGTACTCGATCTCGTCGGCAATAAGATTTTGCTTCCCGAGAGCGCCGAGCGCGGCGCTTCGTACGGGCATTCGCAACCGCTCGAAACGTTCGAGGGACTGCGCCGCATCGAGGGAATCGACGAGCGTATCGCTGAGAAGACGATCGAGGCTGTGGAACTGGCGCAGGGTGCGCTGCCGCAGTTCGATCTACAGGCCTTCCGCGAAGGGCATCTGTCGCCGGTGTTCTTTGGCAGCGCCTTGAAGAATTTCGGCGTCGAGCAGCTTCTCGACGCGCTTGGCGCCTGGGCGCCGGGGCCGCTGCCGCGCGATGCCACGCAGCGGACGGTGCAGCCGGGCGAGGATCAGGTTACCGGCTTCATCTTCAAGGTGCAGGCCAACATGGACCCGAACCATCGCGACCGTATTGCGTTCATGCGGATCTGCTCGGGCAAGTTCAAGCGCGGCATGAAGATGCTGCACGTCCGAGACAACAAGCCGATGACGATCTCGTCGCCGACGTTCTTCTTCGGCCAGGGCCGCGAGACTGCGGACGAAGCCTGGGCGGGCGACATCATCGGCGTACCGAACCATGGAACGCTGCGCGTCGGCGATACGCTGACGGAAAAAGAGAGCCTGAAATTCACCGGCATCCCGAATTTCGCGCCGGAGCTTCTGCGCCGCGTCGTTATTCAGGATGCGATGAAGGCGAAGCAGCTCAACCGCGCTTTGGACGATCTGGCAGAAGAGGGCATCGTGCAGGTGTTCACCCCGATCGCGGGCGGGCGGCAAATTCTCGGCGTCGTCGGGCAGCTGCAGTTCGAAGTTTTGCAGTCACGTGTGGCCAACGAATACAGCGTACCGGTGTCGCTGGAACAGTCGCCGTTCGAAGTGGCGCGGTGGATCTCGGCGGATGATCCGGCGGCGTTGCAGAAGTTCGTCAATGCGCATCGGGGCGAGATCGCGACCGATCGTGACGGGGCGCTCGTGTTCCTTGCGGAGAGCGCCTGGATGCTGAAATACAAGACCGAGCGCTTCCCCGAAATCAAATTCGCCGCACTCCGGGAACGCGGCGAATCCTAATTCGATTGTAGGCATGCTGAGCAGCTAAAGGCGGCGTGGCTGCGGGAGCGACCGCTGCTGCGCCCAAAAACGGGTATCTGCGAGAACATTGCCGCTTGCGGCGGCCACTCCCGCCAATTTGATATTCCGGCGATCGCCGTCGGAGGTTTGATCCGCGTCAAATTCCCGCAAACAGACGAATAAGGCGCGGCTTCAGACCGATATATTTGGCTCCCGCCTCTGCGGGTTGTTGAACTTGCCTTCCACGCCTTCCAGCCACTTATGCAGCGCGGTTTCGAGGGCATCCGTCTGGGCGGACGCCTTGCTGTGCTGCAGCTCCGTTATGGTGCCTTCCGCGTCCAGCGAGCCGCGAATGGTGTCGTGCTGATCAATGAAATTGGTCAGGGCGTCGGCTTGATCGCCAATGATGCCATGGGCTTCGAGCTGGGTGCGGGCCTGTGTAATACGGTCCTGGATTGCGGCCAACCGGGCGCGAAGGTTCTTAGGGGCAAATTCGTCGACCATAGATTTTCAGGTTCCCTTGCAAATTTTTGCGCGTAGTCCCGCGAGACGGCATAACTTCCGAAGTGCGCGAGAGTTCCCTCAGGGAGACCGTTAATATGCTCGACGCTGACGGATACGGCGTGATAGTTGCCTAGCCACGGGGCGTGATACCGGAGCTCCGAGGTGCAAAGGAAGTCGCTTTTACAAATATGCTGAAAGTCCGCATCATTCCATGTCTTGATGTCAAAGATGGACGAGTTGTAAAGGGCGTCAATTTCGTCGATCTCATCGATGCGGGCGATCCGGTCGAGGCGGCCGCCGCTTATGACGCAGCCGGCGCCGACGAGCTTTGCTTTCTTGACATCACGGCGAGCCATGAAAACCGCGACACCATTTTCGACGTGGTTGAACGCACGGCGAACCGCTGCTTCATGCCGCTGACGGTCGGCGGCGGCGTTCGGACCGTCGAGGATATCCGGAAGCTCTTGGAAGCGGGCGCAGACAAGGTTTCGATCAACACGGCAGCGGTCAATAATCGTGCGTTCGTGAAAGAAGCGAGCGAGAAATTCGGGGCGCAGTGCATCGTCGTCGCGATCGACGCCAAGCGCGTCTCAGCCGAAGGCGAGCCGGCGCGGTGGGAGATCTTCACGCACGGCGGACGTAACCCGACCGGTATCAATGCCGTCGAATATGCACGCGAAGTTGCAGAACTCGGGGCAGGGGAGATTCTGCTGACCTCGATGGATCGCGACGGCACCAAAGCCGGGTTCGACGTGGAATTGACGCGGGCCGTGTCGGATGCCGTAACAATTCCCGTCATTGCCTCGGGCGGCGTGGGCACGCTGCAGCATCTGGTTGATGGCGTCGAAGGCGGCCACGCGAGCGCCGTACTGGCAGCGTCGATCTTTCACTTCGGGACGTACTCGATCCCGCAAGCGAAAGACTACATGGCCAAAGCCGGACTCGCGATGCGGATGGATTCCTAGATTTTCTTGAGTTTGGAATGGCGCCCTGCCCTCCGTCATGCCCACGGAGGTCGGCATTCAGACAGGCATCACCATTTCACCTGTCGAGGTTTGACTAGATTCCGGCCTGCGCCGGGATGACGGTATGAGGAACCAAAAGGGCGCCGCCTTGGGGCTATGGCGTCCGGTTTCTAAGGCGCGGGCGTTTTATCCGGGAAGCGGCAGATGTCGTTGATGAGGCAGCGCCAGCATTCGGGCTTTCTCGCCTTGCAGACGTAGCGGCCGTGCAGGATCAGCCAATGATGGGCATGCATGGCGTATTGCTCCGGCACGACGTGCATCAGGTCTTCTTCCACCCCCAGCGGTGTTTTTCCGCGTGATAGTCCGATGCGGTTCGCGACGCGAAAGACGTGCGTGTCAACCGCCATCGTCGGCTGGTGAAAGGCGATGTTCATGACGACGTTCGCGGTCTTGCGGCCGACGCCGGGCAGCGATTCCAGCGCATCGCGATCCGACGGTACGATGCCGTCGTAGTCGTCGACCAAGCGCTGCGATAAGCCGATGACGTTCTTCGCTTTGGCACGATAGAGGCCGATCGTTTTCACGTAATCGCGCAGTTTGTCTTCGCCGAGCTTCAGCATCTTTGCCGGCGTATCGGCGATCTTGAAGAGAGCCCGGGTTGCTTTGTTGACGCCGGCGTCGGTTGCCTGGGCGGACAGCACAACGGCGACCAATAGCGTAAACGGATTGGTATGCTCCAGCTCGCCCTTGGGCTCGGGGTTTGCGGCGTGAAACCTCCGGAAAACCTCATGAATTTCGGCTTTGTCGAGCAGCGCGGATTTACGCGCCTTCTTGGCCGCAATTGCCGCAGGTTTTGCCGCCTTGCGTTTTTTTTCGGAACTTCCGATGCTTGTATGGTGTACATCCGAGGACGCTTTGGCCATCAGAGCTCCGCTGTGTTGGCGCCGTTGGCGCTGCGCAGTGATGGGTTGAGACGGGTCGCCAGCCACGAGACATGAGCGATAAACGAACTGAAATGCAATCCGCGAAAGATACGCAGTTTGTGCTTCATCCTCATCGCTCGCTGCCGCCGAGCGGTTTCCTGATCATGATGAGCTTGGTCAGCTCGGTAAGCTTCATCGTCGGGCTGGTGTTTTATCTCATGGGCGCGTGGCCGGTGTTCGGGTTTTTCGGGCTCGACGTCGCGCTGATCTACTGGGCCTTCAAACGCAACTATCGCGACGGCCGGGAATACGAGACCGTGGACGTCACTCCCGACGTGCTGACGCTCACGCATGTGCATCCCTCGGGGAGGCGCGAAGTGTTCGAGTTCAACCCGTATTGGACGCGGGTGAACTGCACGGTCGATCGTCCGGACGGGAGGACGTCGCTCTGGCTGTCGGCGCAGGGCAAGGCGGTGCGGTTCGGGAAGTTTCTGACGGATGACGAGCGGCGTGATTTCGCCAATGCTCTGACCGGGGCGCTTATCGCGTCGCGCGGGTCAAGGTTTTAGTAGACGCTCTAGCTAATCATTCAGCATCGTCAGCGCGGCGCGGCGGTCGCCCGGCTTTAAGCGCAGGAACTGCGTACGCGCAGCCTTGACGTCTTTTGCGGCGCCGGTTTCGGCGGCGGTCTTCAATGCTTTCGTTGCGGGGTGATCGGCGCCTACGACAAAGGACAGGGCGCCCGCGAGACGCCCCATCGTGGCCGCATCGAACTTGAAATCGTCGTCGGCCATTTAGTAGTCCTTGGCTTAGTTCGGATCCGCCGCCACATACGCAACGGAATCGATCCTTTCAAGCTGTAACCGAGCAGCAACCGTGGCGCGTTCGAGAATGGCCGCAGCAAGAAAAAAGCACGAGGCGGGGATCACGATAGTTATAAGGGAGACGGGGGAACTGAGTAATAAATGGCGTAACACTATGCGATGCATTCGCAGTCTGTATTCCGCATACTTATCGCGTTTTTCTTTTGGTAGCTCTGCCAAACTTCGATCTAGTCGCTCCTTTTGGTTGGGAATGCTGACGCCCTCCTCGTGCATCCAAAAGGAAGCGGCGAGAACGTTCGACAAGCTCAATACATGAGCAAATCGAATAAATCCGTTCATCGTAACCCGCAACGTTCCGTATGCCTCATCGTCGAACGAGAGATCACCGTCCACGACATTGTCGAACAGCTCATCTCTTAAACAGAACATCTGCTGTCGGAACTGATCGATGCGAAAATCGCGATAAAGCCAGAAGATATAATACCAAATAAATGCCAAGGACCCCAGCGAGACCAATGCGTATACGTATGTCAATTTCGATCCTCCGGTCTCGTGTCTCCTCGTGGTGTCAGCTTGCTCGAAGAGCGATGAGGGTCAACTAATCCTTCCAGATAGATATTTCGGCTTTGCAAACGTTCAACAGTATCGCGCCGCAATCGGCGCTGCTGTACTCCATATGCGGTGCCAATGATCGCAACCGTCCACGACAATGCGACAGAAACGTTGAAAGTTCCCCAAAACCCAACGTCAACGTCCGCAGTCGTCGTTTTCCCGGCCAATGCCTCCACGGCCAGATATGCACACCACGCTATAAAACATAGGCCGCCCCATCGAATTATATCCCGCCCCAGGGCAACGAACCCTTCTGAGCGTTTTGCCGATCGAAGAAGTCGCAGCTCAGTTTCTAGCTGTGCCCTGGTTTTTTGCGCCAATGCTTCCCCCCGTAGGTTTTATCGAAGCATAGCATATCTCGCGTAATGGGGGATTCCCGGAATTCCACTCGAGCACGTTTAACCGGCAACGCGAGACAACTTTGGTCCTCGATCGTTACTGGAATCGCCCGCCTCGCTGCAGGACTTCGATCTTGTAGCCGTCCGGATCGTCGATGAAAAAGAACGTGCCGAACGGCTTGCCGTCGTGTGTCATGTTCTTGATGTCTTTCGGCTGGTAGCCGGCAGCGACGATTTTCGCGCGCGTTGCTTCGAGATCGTCAACGACGAAGGCGATATGGCCATAGCCATCGCCAAGATTGTAGGGCTCGGTGCGGCCCTTGTTGACCGTCAGCTCAACCTCGAAATCATTCTCGGCGTTCTTCAGATAGGTGAGCGAAAAGTCCGGCCAATCTTTCTTTTCGGAAACTTTGAGACCGAAGCACGCCTCGTAGAACTTCACCGAGCGCGCCTCGTCGAGAACGCGGATCATCATATGAATCGCTTTGGCCATTCTGTCCGTTTCTCCCTTTTCGTTTTCGTTCTTTTTACGTCACGGCCACATCGAGTCCGGCCATGACAAGAGGAAAAAGGCGTCACAGCCAGGGGCGCGAGGAGGCGGTGCCTTCTTCGAACGTCGAGATGGCTTTGCCCTTCTCCAGCGTCAGGCCGATGTTGTCGAGGCCGTTCAACAGGCAGTGCTTGCGGAATGGATCAATGTCGAACTTGATGACGCCGCCATCGGGACCGCGGATTTCCTGTTTTTCCAGATCGACGGTGATCGTCGCGTTGGCGCCGCGGCTGGCGTCGTCCATCAGCTTATCGACGTCCGCCTGCGGCAGCTTGATCGGCAGGATGCCGTTTTGGAAGCAGTTGTTGTAGAAAATGTCGGCGAAGTCGGTGGCGATCACGCAGCGAATGCCGAAGTCCAACAGCGCCCAGGGCGCATGCTCGCGCGAAGAGCCGCAGCCGAAGTTGTCGCCGGCAACGAGGATCGTCGCGTTGCGGTACTGCGGCTTATTCAGGACGAAGTCCGACAGCTCGTTGCCCGTCGCCGGGTCGTAGCGCATTTCATAGAACAGCGACTTGCCGAGGCCGGTCCGCTTGATCGTTTTCAGGAACTGCTTCGGGATGATCATGTCGGTGTCGACATTGCGGATCGGCAGGGGCGCCGCTACGCCGGTCAGAACCGTGAATTTATCCATGCTTACGTCTCCTCTTCAGGCGCGCAGTGTGTCTGCCAGCGCCCGGAAATAGCCTTCCGCCGAGGCAAGCCGCCGAGCGTGCCGGAAAGCGCCGAACTCCCGGATGGCGGCTTCGAGATCGAAGGGCTTCAGATGTTCCAGCCGCCGTTTAACGCCAGCCTGCTTGCGCCCGTCAAGATGGTGTTCGAGCGTCGCGACAATCGTTTCGACGTAACCACTGACGCGACCGAACTCGCGGGTGGCGGTCAGGAGCGCTAGGCGGTTATGGGGTTCGCCTTCGAGGACCGCAAGGCTTGAGGCGGCGCGGGCCAATGTTGCTGCAACTTCCTCGGCATAGAGGGCGACCTTCTCGCGCCGGAGGCCGTCCAGCTTGGCGGCGAGCGCCAGCCAGCGGTTGACCGTGCGGGCGAGGTCAAGAAGGCGCTGGGCGTAGTCGGCGAGCCGCATGGCAGATCCTCAGGTCTAACGGATCTGGGATTTTACGGCCGCCGGAATGGGCGGGGATAAGTTTTTGGCTTTTTTGGCGGGCCGCGGCGACTCCCGTTCCCGGAGCCGGCCGCCGCGGCTAAACCTAAATCGTCACCGGATCTTCGGGTCGGCGTAGCACTTGCGCATGTATTCGCAGCGGTACGATCCGGAGAAGTGCATGGCATCGCCTTTGGCGGGCGTAATGAACGTGCAGATCTCTTCCAGGCCTTCGGGCTTCAGCCAGCCCTGGCGGCGGCCGCGCTGGACGGCGAAGCAGTCGGCGGTTTCCTCGTCCGGGCCGCGGAACTGATGTCCGCACTCGTGCGCGTAGATCCACTGCTTGACGGGCGTCGATACCTTGTCGAGCAGGCGCGGATTCATGATCAGGAAGCCCGGATAGGCCGCGCCGTAGTCATCAAGCTTGTTGTCGATGACCGTCGGCCGTTGGCCGCAATATTGCGTCTGGCCGTCGAGTTTGAATTTTCCAGGGCCAACGATGTGGCTGTCTCCGCCGACGGTCGAGACGTATTGCTCCGGCGTCGGGATGCCGTCGCGCAGCGTTGCCGACGTGTCTTGCGCGTCAGCGGATGGCGCGAACGCAACCGCAAAGCCCAAACATCCCGCCAAGACGATCCTGAATAGGAATCGCCGGCCGCTCATCCGTTCAAACATTCAAAAACGTGCCCCGCGTTCTTTCAGCCTGCCCCTACAACATGGACCGAAATGTCGTAGTGCTCAAGCTTAGCCGTCTTGTGGCATGAACACAGTTAATCCGATGTGACTTCCGGCCACGGTTCAGTCACTTATGCGGGTCTCTATGGCCTCCATGTCATCGTCCGAGAAGCCAAAGTGATGGCCGATTTCATGGACGAGGACGTGCGCGACGAGGTGGCCCAGCTCTTCGCCCTCGGAGGCCCACTCGTCGAGAATGGCGCGGCGATAGAGGAACACCATGTCGGGTTCGCGCGTGGTCTCGGTCACGCTTTTGCGGTCGAGGCTGACGCCCTGGTAAAGGCCCGTCAGTTCGAAGGGATCTTCGATGTCCAACTCGTCGAGGATGTCGTCGGACGCAAAATCTTCGATGCGAATGATGACGTCGCCAGCCATCGTGCGGAATTCGGCGGGTAGCTTATTCCACGCGGTTTGCGCGAGCATCTCGAAGTCGGCAAGGCTTGGGGCGATGGCATTGCTCCAATCGATCGGCATCTCGGCGCTCTCCTGTGGTTGAGCGCAGGAGATAGGCCTCGCTGGACGAAATGGAAAGGCCGTTTTCGATCAGGTCCGGTCAGCGACGATGAGAAGTTCCTGCAACGTGAAGTGCAGTGCGCCGGTGTCGTCGGTGCGTGGCTTGAGGAAAGCTCTGAGCGGCGTCGGACCGGCAGTCAGGATGCGATCGAGCTCGGCGACAACATCGGGTGTGCAGCGCATACGCGCGACCCACGATGCAAAGTCGAGTTCCTTTTCCATTTGCTCATGCGCAGCAATCGAGAAGCCGTTGGCTTTGAGCAAAGCGACCCAGGTTTCAGGCGGCGGCGCGAAGCCGTGGCTCGGATCGCGCAGTTTCTCGAAGCTGTTGTAGTCAACGACGGCTGTTTCGATTTCCGCGTCGCTCGCGTTCGGCAGACGCACACGATCCGGCGCGACGTTATCGACGAACGCGAAGCGTCCGCCTTTTTTCAGGACGCGGCGCACTTCGCGCACGAAGGCTTCAAGGTTCGGGAAGTGATGCGCCGCCAAGCGGCAGCAGACGAGATCGAAGCTTTCGTCGGGAAACGGCAGGGCATCAGCAGAAGCGCGCGCCGTCAGCATGTTTGAGATGCGCCGCGCATTGGCGAGCTTTGCTGCTTCCTGCAGCATCTCGTCGGTGACGTCGCTCGCGATCATGCTGGCGACGTGCGGCGCAAAGATCGCGGCGGTATGTCCGGCGCCGGTCGCGACGTCGAGGGCTTCCCAGGTTTTTTGCGGGGCCGTCAGTTCGACGATGCGTGCGAGGCTTTCGCCCTTGGCATGAACTTCCGACGTTGCGTAGTCGGCGGCGGCGCGGCCGAACTGCGATTGGACGGAAGTGGTTGTGTCGTCGGCCATAGCGCACATTCCTCATTTGTCATCCCGGCCGCAGCGTAGCGGACAGCCGGGACCCATCAATCAGCAGACCTGTAGCAACATTCTGGTTCCCAGGTTTCGCAGCAAAGAGCGGCTCGCCCGGGATGACAGGAGACGGCGTGGTGCGAGTCTCTTAGCCCTGCCACTCTCTCACATCGACGAAGTGGCCTTCGAGGGCTGCGGCGGCGGCCATGATCGGCGAGACCAAATGCGTGCGACCCTTGTAGCCCTGGCGGCCTTCGAAATTGCGGTTCGAGGTCGAGGCGCAGCGCTGGCCGGGCTTCAGCTGGTCCGGGTTCATGCCGAGGCACATCGAGCAGCCCGGCTCACGCCATTCGAAGCCGGCGTCGAGGAAGATCTTGTCGAGACCTTCAGCTTCCGCTTGCTCTTTCACGAGGCCCGAGCCCGGAACGATCATCGCGTAAGCGAGGCGCGACGAGATCTTCTTGCCATCCACGATCTTGGCGACAGCGCGAAGATCTTCGATGCGGCCGTTGGTGCATGAGCCGATCCAGACGACGTCGAGCGGAATGTCGGTCATCCGGGTGCCGGGCGTCAAGCCCATGTATTCGAGCGCACGCTGCATGGAGGCGCGCTTGTTCTCGTCGTGCACATCGGCAGGATTGGGCACGGCGCTCGCGATCGACGTCACGTCTTCGGGGCTCGTGCCCCACGAGACGATGGGCGGCAGCTTTGCGGCGTCGAGGCGAACTTCGCGATCGAAGTGCGCGCCGTCGTCCGTGCGCAGCGTTTCCCAGTACTTCATCGCCATGTCCCAGGCCATGCCCTTCGGCGCCTTGGGACGATCCTTGAGGAACGCAAACGTTTTCTCATCCGGTGCGATCATGCCGGCACGGGCGCCGCCTTCGATCGACATGTTGCAGACCGTCATGCGGCCTTCCATCGACAACGCGCGAATGGCCTCGCCCGCATATTCGATGACCGAGCCAGTGCCACCAGCGGTGCCGATCTCGCCGATGATCGCGAGCGTGATGTCCTTGGCGCCGACTCCCTTCGGGGCGACGCCATCGACCGTCACGCGCATGTTCTTGGCTTTCTTCTGGATCAGCGTCTGCGTCGCCAGAACGTGCTCAACCTCGGAGGTGCCGATGCCGTGTGCGAGTGCGCCGAATGCGCCATGCGTCGAGGTATGGCTGTCACCGCAAACGATCGTCGTGCCCGGCAGCGTGAAGCCTTGCTCCGGTCCGACGACGTGGACGATGCCTTGGCGTTTGTCGCGCTCGTTGAAATACTCGATGCCGAAGTCGCGCGCGTTCGTTGCCAGCGTTTCGACTTGAACGCGGCTCTGCTCGTCGGCGATGCCCTTGGAACGGTCCGTCGTCGGAACGTTGTGGTCGACGACGGCGAGCGTCTTCTCGGGGGCGCGAACCTTGCGGCCGGCCATGCGCAGGCCTTCGAATGCCTGCGGGCTCGTGACCTCGTGGACAAGGTGGCGGTCAATATAAAGGAGGCTCGTTCCGTCCGGCGATTGCTCAACCACGTGATCGTCGAAGATTTTATCGTACAGCGTCTTTGCCATGACTTTTCGAGAGCCTTTTGGGTGCGGCGGATCAAAACGAACGCGTTAGATAGCGTCAGAGATCGATTTCCGCAAATCAGTGCTGGTCGCAGGCCCGATCAGCAAAAAGCCGGGCCTTTTGGGCCCGGCAGTTCAGGGAGCTGGCATTTCAAACGGAGCGCCGACCGGTGGTGGCAAACAAACCAGTTCGCCGCTCCACGCATGTCAGGGACATGGGGTGCTCGCGCTCGGCCAGCAAGGCGCGCAGAGCGTTCAGTTACCTTTATTTTTCGCAATCTTCGAAATCAGGAAGTCGCGCAGAAGCTGGACCTTCTTTGAGGATTTCAGCTCTTCCGGGTAGGCGTACACCATGTTGAGCGACGGCTGCTCGATGTCGGTCAGGACAGGCACGAGGTCGGTGATGTCGTCGGTCAGATAATCCGGGATCATGCCGACGCCGATGCCGGCCTTGATCGCGTATTTGATGGCGACGACGCTGTTGACGCGCAGGGCGGCTTCGCGCGGCTCGCCGTTCAGGCTGCCCGCGGTTTCGATCCAGGACATGGCGTCGAGGTGCTGGGCGGACGGACCGGTATAGCCGATGATGCGGTGCTGGCTGAGATCCTCAAGGCTCTTCGGCGTGCCGTATTTGCGAATGTAGTGTGCAGATGCGAAGGCGCGGACGCGGCTCTCGAACAGTGGGCGACGGATGAGGTCAGCCTGCTCCGGTTCGCGCGTCCAGATCGCGGCGTCGGCGGCGCGCATGCCGATATCGACCTGATCGTCGTTGAGGATCAGCTCGATGCGAATTTCGGGATAAAGCTCGCCAAATTCCTTCAAACGCGGCGTAAGCCAAATCGTGCCGAAGCCGATCGGCGCGGTGACGCGAAGTTCGCCCGAAGGCTTCGTCGTCGAGTCCGAGAGCAAGGTTTCGGCGGTCTGCAGCTTGGCGAAGACCTCAGCGACCGTACGGTTCAGCAGCTCGCCCTGCTCGGTCAGGACCAAGCCGCGGGCGTGCCGGTGAAAGAGCGTGACGCGAAGGTTGGCTTCGAGAGCCGAGATCTGCCGGCTGACGGCCGACTGGCTCATATGAAGCTGCTCGCCGGCATGCGTGAAGCTCCCTGCCTCGGCTGCGGCATGGAAGATTCGAAGCTTATCCCAATCCATTTCGGAGGCTCACCAGTGGGGGGTTACTGGACGGTACATAATTAGCTATGCACTGGATGCATTGCAACGGGGGTATGCCAGATAAGCAATAGACAAATGGGCCGAGCGCGGTCTTGTCGCGCTCCGTCCACAGATCAAAGGCATCTCTGGTCGCGATGAATGCGCCGTTTCTATTCAGCGGCGTCGGCTTGGTCTTCCATCTGCGCGAGATAGCGCTCGGCTTCGAGCGCCGCCATGCAGCCCATGCCGGCCGCCGTCACGGCCTGGCGGAAGACTTCATCCTTGACGTCACCCGCCGCAAAGACGCCGGGGATGGCCGTCGCGGTCGAGTCGGGCGCAGTGATGAGATAGCCCGAGGGTGTCGTCTCAAGCTGGCCCTTGAACAGCTCGGTTGCGGGCGCGTGGCCGATCGCAACGAAGAAGCCGTCTGTCGCGAGTTCGGACGTCATGCCGGTTTTGATGTTCTTCAGTACGATGCCGGTCACCGACTTCGGCGACGGTGCGCCGATGACTTCCTCGACGACGCTATCCCAGATGACGTCGATCTTCGGGTTCTTGAACAGGCGTTCCTGCAAGATCTTTTCTGCGCGCAGGAAGTCGCGGCGATGAACGAGCGTCACCTTGTTGGCGAAGTTCGTAAGAAACAGCGCTTCCTCAACGGCGGTGTTGCCGCCGCCGATGACGACGACGTCCTTGCCCTTGTAGAAAAAGCCGTCGCATGTCGCGCAAGCCGAGACGCCGTGACCTTTGAAATGCTCTTCCGACGGCAGGCCAAGCCAACGCGCTTGTGCACCGGTCGCGATGATGAGCGCATCGCACGTGTAGGTGTCGCCGCTGTCGCCTTCCAGGCGAAACGGGCGAACACGCAGATCAACCTTGTTGATGTGGTCCATGATGATGTGCGTGCCGACGTGTTCGGCCTGCGCCTGCATCTGCTCCATCAGCCACGGGCCTTGGATCGGATCGGCGAAACCCGGATAGTTTTCCACATCGGTCGTGATCGTCAGCTGGCCGCCAGGCTGGGTGCCTTGGATGAGCGTCGGCGAAAGCATGGCGCGCGCGGTGTAGATCGCGGCGGTGTAGCCGGCGGGGCCGGAGCCCAGAACGATAACCTTGGCGTGATGCGGTTTTTTAGTCATGGCTCTCACTCTCCGACCGCAGCCTGCGGGTCAGGGTTTGCTAATTAGGGGTGCCGTTTGCCCATCGTCAATGTTCGTCGGCCCGAGCGCCGTCGTTTCCGGGGAATACGTGCGGCACAGCGGCGCGGGCCGTGTTAGGCTTCATCAAAAACCGGGGGTGACCAGGGGTGAATGACGCGAAGTCCGCGCCGGAGATGAGCTTCGGCCAGCGAATCAGAGCCATCCTCATCGGCTCTTCGGGCAATCTGGTCGAGTGGTACGATTTCTACGTTTACGCGGCGTTTTCGCTGTATTTCGCCAAAGCGTTTTTCCCGGCAGGCAATCAGACCGCGCAGCTCTTGAATACCGCCGCGATTTTCGCCGTCGGTTTTCTGATGCGCCCGATCGGGGCGTGGCTGTTCGGGCGGATGGCGGACAGGCACGGGCGGCGTGTGTCGCTGACGGCGTCCGTGCTGCTGATGTGTTTCGGCTCGGCGATGATCGCGGTGACGCCGGTCTATGCAACGATCGGCGTAGCTGCGCCGATCATTCTGCTCATCGCGCGCATGATCCAAGGGCTGAGCCTCGGCGGCGAGTACGGCACGAGCGCGACGTACCTATCCGAGATGGCGACGTCGAAGCATCGCGGGTTCTATTCGAGCTTTCAGTACGTGACGCTGATCGGCGGGCAACTGACGGCGATGCTGGTGTTGATCGTGCTGCAGACGTTCGTGCTGACGGCTACTCAGCTTGAAGCCTGGGGTTGGCGCATTCCGTTCGTCATCGGGGCGCTGCTTGCGCTGATCGCATTCGTGATGCGGCGCGATCTCGTCGAGACGGATTCGTTTGCGCGTGAGACGCGGCGTGAGGGTTCGCTTGCGGCACTCATGCGACATCCGCGCGAGGTTGCGATCGTCATTGGGCTGACGATGGGCGGTACGCTGGCGTTCTACACTTACACCACGTACATGCAGAAATTTCTCGCCAACACGGCGGGATTTTCGAAGGACACCGCAACGCTCGTGTCGGCATCCGCGCTGTTCGTCTACATGCTGTTGCAGCCTATCGTCGGCGCGATATCGGACAAGGTCGGGCGGCGGCCGGTGCTCGTCACGTTCGGTGTTCTCGGCACGCTGTGTACGGTGCCGCTTTTGAGCGCCATCGGAAACGTGCGCGATCCGTGGGAGGCCTTCTTGTTGATCGTCGTCGGGCTTTGCATCGTCTCGTGCTACACGGCGATCAACGCTGTCGTGAAGGCAGAGCTGTTTCCGACATCCGTGCGCGCACTCGGCGTCGGATTGCCGTATGCGCTAGCGGTCGCGCTGTTCGGCGGAACGGCTGAGTGGATTGCGCTGTGGCTCAAGCAGGCCGGACACGAAACCTATTTCTATTGGTACGTCACGGGCTGCATCGCGCTTTCTCTCATCGTTTATGCGACGATGCGGGATACGCGAGATCGCTCGGAGATTGATTGAGACATCATGTTTGACGGATGTGGTTCAAATCAATCGCAGCCCTTTGAGGCTCGCGTGGCCGTTGCGGCCAACGATGATGTGGTCGTGCACGGTGACGCCAAACGGCCGCGAGGCCTCGATGATCTGCTTCGTCATGTCGATGTCGGCGCGCGACGGGGTCGGATCGCCGGAGGGATGATTGTGGACGAGAATGATCGCTGTCGCTGACAGCTCGAGCGCGCGCTTCACCACTTCGCGCACATAGACAGGTGTGTGGTCGACAGTGCCGTGGCCTTGCACTTCATCGGCGATGATCTGGTTCTTCTTGTCGAGGAAAAGAATGCGGAACTGCTCGCGCGTCTCGAAGCCTTGCGCCAAGCGCAGATAATCAATGACGCCGCTCCACGAAGTGAGCGCCGAGCGGGACTTGATCTCGCCTTTCGTCAAACGCTCGGCAGCGGCCTTGATGAGCTTCAGTTCTTCGACAGCACGGTCGCCGACGCCTTCGACTTCTTTCAAGCGTTGGGGTGCTGCGGAGACGACGTCGGCGAACGAGCCGAACTTGGCGAGCAATCGTTTGGCGATGGGCTTGGTGTCGATCCGCGGGAAGGCGCGGAACAGGATCATTTCGAGAAGCTCGTAGTCGGGGATCGCTTCGGCGCCGCCGTTCTGGAAGCGGTCGCGAAGGCGCTTGCGGTGGCCGTGTCGATCGTCCGGCTCGGGTTTCGGCTTCTCAGGCGCGGCGGCGAAAAACGCCGCCTGTTCTTCGGCGCTTGCCTTGTCGCGAGACCCCCCGGAGCGCGACATGCCTTACTCCATTACGCCGCGGCGCGGACGTTGTAGGGCGGGTAATGATAACCGGCGGGCGATTCCGTGAAGATCTCGCAGCCGGTCTCGGTGACGCCGACGGTATGCTCGAATTGCGCGGACAGCTCGCGGTCGCGCGTGACCGCCGTCCAGCCGTCAGCCAGGATTTTCACGTGCGGCTTACCGAGGTTGATCATCGGCTCAATCGTGAAGAGCATGCCCGGTTCGAGCACGGTGCCTTCGCCCGGTTCGCCATAGTGCAGGATGTTCGGGCGGTCATGGAAGACGCGGCCGAGGCCGTGACCGCAGAAATCGCGGACGACGGTGCAACGCTCAGCTTCGGCAAAGCGCTGGATGGCGGCGCCGATGTCGCCGGTCGTCGCGCCGGGCTTCACAACGGCGATGCCGCGCATCAGAGATTCATAGGTGACGTCCATCAGCCGTTCGGCGCGTCGCGACACGTCTCCCACCGGATACATGCGGCTGGTGTCGCCGTGCCAGCCGTCGACGATCAGCGTCACGTCGATGTTGACGATGTCGCCAGGCCGCAGCGGCTTGTCGTTCGGCATGCCATGGCAGACGACGTGATTGATCGAGGTGCACGTCGCGTAGCGATAGCCGCGATAGTTCAGTGTTGCCGGGATGGCGCCGTGATCGAGGGCGAATGAGAGCACAAGCTCGTCAATTTCGGCCGTCGTGACGCCCGGTTGCACGACCGGAACCAGCATGTCGAGCGCGGCGGCTGCCAATTGGCCGGCCTTGCGCATGGCGGCGAAGGCGTCGGGGCCGTGCAACGGGATCTTACCGTCGCGGCTTGCTGTTTTGCTCACTTCAATGTTGGACATGGGACTCCACGGCGGGGCAATCGTTCGTCAGTATATTTAGTGCGAAACCGCGGCCAACAAAATACATGGCATCGTCGCGGCGGCATTAACGCAAAAAGCGCCAGGAGATCCCGGCGCTTTTTAAAATTTCAGAAGCGGCCTGCACGAGGCGCTTATTCCTTGGCTTCTTCAGCCGGAACTTCGGCAGCCGTCAGCTCGGCGAGAAGACGCTGAGCCTGGCCGACCCAATCCTGCTTCTCAATGGCGCCCTTGAGCTTCAGCGTCTCATCGAGGTTGGCGATATCCTCATCCGAGAGGTTCGCGATCTGCTCGATCTTGTAGGCGTTGACTTGCTTCAGACGGTTCTGCAGGTCGATGTCGATGCCCTTGATCTGCGTCAGATCTTCGGCCTCACCCTTCGGCTTCTTGAAGCCCTTCCAGGCGGCGTTCAGGCGGCGCGCGCGAGCGTCCGTACGTTCGAAGATGCGGGCGGCCTTACCGCGGCGGCCACGGAGATAGTAAAGCTTCGCGCGGCGGACTTTACCGCGACGCAGGACTTCGATTTCGGCGATGAAGGGCGAGTAGATCGGGAAAACGCGCTCGACGCCTTCACCGTAGGAAATCTTGCGGACCGTGAAGTTCTCGTTGAGACCTGCACCCGAACGGGCAATCACGACGCCTTCATAGGCCTGGAAGCGAACGGTCGGTTCTTTCTCGACCTTCTTTTTCTTGTCCTTAGGATCGGCTTCGGCCGCCTCAATGACTTTTACCATCACTTTGACGGTATCGCCGGGGCCGAATTCGGGGACGCCGCGCTTGGAAAGAATGGCGTCCATCTGCTCGCGTTCGAGCTGCTGGATAAGGTTCATCTTGTTGATTCCATATAGTTTTTTGATGACGCAGAGGATCGGCTAAGCAGCGTTGGCGCCCGAGCCGTTCATGCAACCCCGAAGGGCAACCCGTTTGAGGGGGAATATTGTTGGGGCGGTTGATAACCGAAGCGCCTGGTTTTGTCGAGGGCGTCGCGCGAGAGGGCGAGCGAAAACCGGCGTGGTTCCGGTGAGCCACGTTACCACAGCCAAAAGCGGCGGCCACGCCGTCAGGCGCCTCAGTCTGTTATGATTTCCTTCGAATCACATTCGGAGGTGCGGAATGGCCGATTGCCCGCTCGTCATCATTCGGTGGCTCGATAGCCGGCAACCGTCAGGGCAATGGCGTTATCTTGCGGATTTGCCGGAGGCGCGGCCAGTCGAAGTGGCGAGCGTCGGTTGGCTGCTGCGGGATACTGCGGAGGTGATTGTCATCTGCCAGAACGTCGGCGATCTCGAGACCCCCGAAAAAGCACAAGCGAGCGGGATCATGACGATACCCACTCGCTGCGTCCTTTCGGTTGAAAGGCTGACGGAAGTTGAACGCGGTACTAACGCTTTTGCTGCCCCTGGTTCTGCTGGTATTGCTGGTTCTGGGCATTTTGCTGCGATCTCTGAGGATCTTGAGATTGCGACAACACGGACGCTGCAAGCTCTTTGATCTCTTCAGAGTTCAGGGACTGTGGGTTCGATAGGGCCCTTGAGGCGATCGAACTCACGCGCGCAGATGTTTTCTCATTCTGAGCCATGACGATTTACTCACTTTCTCAAAATTGAGGAACCAACTCACTTGCGCAGGCAACTGATCACGTTGCAGTGCGAAAGTCCTTAGTCGGCGGCGAGTTATCCACCGATTAGTTCGTATACGCTGTTAATTTAATGGGCGGTGCGGTGAACCCGAACGCGCGTTCGATTTTTGATATATATATTGCTATAAAATCAATTACTTAGTCCGAGCGCGTTGCCGATCATATTGCCGAGCGTCGCGTTTTGGCGGGCCGGATATTGTTCGTCATCCACGTCGTTATCGCGGGTGCGGGCGGCGAGCGCTTCCGGGTTGAAGTCGGGCTCGACGGGTGCGAGGTGGTCGTGACCCTTGTTGATCTTGCTCCACTGACCATCGAGAGCTTGCGTGATGCGGCGCTCGTGGCCGTAGACGTCGGGGAAGGTCTTCAGCTTGCCATCGTCCGTCACCCAGGCGGTGAAGTAGACGATGTGGATCGGGATTTCCTTGGTGATCGGGATTTCGTTGTTGAGCGGTCCCGTCTGGTCAAGCTCATCGACTTTGGCGGCGTCCCAGCCCTTGTCTTCCTTCAAGATCATCTTGGCGAGGTCCATCGGCTTCCAGACGCGCAGGCAACCATGGCTCAACGTGCGGACCGCTGGCTTGAACATCCACTTGTCGGGCGTGTCGTGCATGAAGATCGTGTGTTGGCTCGGGAACGAAAATTTGACGTGGCCCAGCACGCTCCTGCGTCCAGGCGGCTGGATGACCTCGAAATTGCGGATGTCCGTCGAGGCCCAATCGACCTTGCGATAGTCGATATTACGGCTACCGTCCTTCGAGCGAATTTGCAGTCCGTATTTGGTCATCATGCCGCCGCCACGGATCAGGTTCGGCCACAGCTCGTTGACCATGATGCTTTCGGGCACGCGCCAGGCAGGACGCAGCACTACGTATTTCAGCGGGCGCGAGAAGATCGTCGTCTGCTTGTCGACGAGGCCAGCCACGATCTTTTCGGAGCGGATGATCTTTCCGTCCTTATAGACGTACTGCATGAACTCGGGGACGTTGTTCAGGACGTAGAAATTGCCCATATCGAGCCACATCCAGCGCCACTCTTCCATGTTGGCGCGAATGCGCTTGGCGGCCGGGCTCAGTTTGCCTTTACCGTCCTTCGGCAGCATCGTGATGTAGATCTGGCGCAGCTTTTCAAACTGCGGATGCTGCGGTTCGAGGCTGCGCAGATAGGCGTCGGGCTCGTGCGTGGCGGCGAGCGCGTCGATGACGATTTTCGGCTCGATCCATTGCGGGCGGCGATCGAGGTTGGTCGTCAGCTGCGCCGACGGGTCGGGGATCCGGCCGCCCCGGGCGTCGCGAGCATAGAGCAGCGCGGCCTTCGAATACATGATCTCGGCGTCGGCCAGAGAATCTGTGTCCGTTACCGTCAGCGCGCCGTTGGCGAGTTTGGGGACCTTGAAACGCCGGACATCGAGCGCGTAGTGATCGGCGTTGGCGATCTCGGCGGCAAGCGCCTTGGCTTCGGGTTTGAGGCCCGAGGCCGTCACCCACAAGCCGTCGCCGTGGCGACTGTTGTAGAATTCGACGAGCGCCTTTTGATCGTCGCGGTCGTGTTCGTCGTCTGCCGCTGGTTCGGCGGCGAGCTTGGCGCGAGCGGCAGCCAGAACCGGATCGTCTTGCGTTTGTTGCGGTGCGGCAGAAGCCGCTTCAGAGGATGGGGGCGCGGTCGCGGCCGGCGTTGCTGCCGGAGCGGCCGGGGTTTCGGCTGCGGCTTTTGGATTGGGCGTATTGGTTTGAACGGGCACCGGATCGGGCGCGGCGGGGAGCGGATCGGCGATTGCGGGAGACGTCAGCAGCACCATAGCCGCTATGCCGAGAAGCAGATTTTTGTAATGTCCCATCGCCATCTCTCGATTGGTCACGCGTCCGTGCCGAGAGCTTCATGCGCGCGGTCTAAAGAACCGTTTCGCGAATCTTCCCCCGCGTCATTTGCCCAAGAAATCCTGGCCATGCAAAGGCGAAGCGGCTGTGACGCCTCACTTTGGGGCGCGGGTGGGACGAATAAGATCCGGGCGGCGGGCGGCCGTTAGTTCTTCTGATTGGCGGCGGCGCCAGTCTTCAATTTTCTTATGATTGCCGGAGAGCAGAATTTCGGGAATGGCGCGACCTTCCCACTCGCGGGGCTTGGTGTACTGCGGGTATTCGAGCAGGCCGGTCTCGAAGCTTTCACTGGTTAGGCTGTCGGCGGCGCCCAGGACGCCCGGGATGAGGCGGACGCAGGCCTCGATCAGAACCATGGCGGCCAACTCGCCGCCCGCCAGCACATAATCGCCAATCGAAATTTCGCGTAGCCCCCTGGCTTCGATGACACGCTGGTCGATGCCTTCGAAGCGGCCCGCGAGCAGCGTGACGCCCGGTCCTTCGGAGAGATCGCGGGCGAGTTGCTGCGTCAGGGGGGTGCCGCGCGGAGAGAGATAGATCAGCGGTGCATCGGGCGAACGTTTTTGGGCGTGATCGAGTGCTGGGCCGAGCACGTCGGCACGCAGCACCATGCCTGCGCCGCCGCCCGCGGGCGTATCATCGACCTGACGGTGACGGCCCAAGCCGAAGTCACGGATCTGCAGAGCGTCGAGCGACCAGAGGTCGGCGTCGAGCGCCTGTCCCAGCAGCGAGATGCCGAGCGGTCCCGGAAACATCTCGGGGAAGAGGGTTAGGACCTGCGCTCGCCACGGGGCGCGTCCGTCGCTCGTTGGGAAGTGGGCCATTTATGTTGTCATCCTCGGCTGCACGCCGAGGATCCATTTTGCAGCGGGACGATGACCGATGGGTCCTCGGGACAAGCCCGAGGATGACACCGTTGAGCGTCCGATTACACGCCTTCGACAATGGTCATGTGCATCGTGCCGGCGCCCTGGCGCAGCGCTTTGGCTTCGGCATATTCGGGCGACTTGGCATATCCGACGGCGTGTTCGTAGCTCGGAAATTCGAGGATGACGTTGCGGGCGACGCCCTCGCCTTCCAGGGTCTCGCTCTTGCCGCCGCGTGCGATGGGCTTGCCTTCGAACTTGTCGAGCGCAGCCTTTGTCTTGGCAGCGTACTGAGCCCACTTGTCGGGGTCGGTGACGATGGAGCGGGCGATAACGTATCCCTTGGGCATTGGCTTGTTCTTTCCTTCGACGCAGAGCGTGGATTTTTGGACGAGGAGCCATAGCCGGTGCGGCGGCGCTTCGGCAACCCATGCGACGTCAATGGCGGCGGAGCAGGCGTTATTTCACGATCGACTGAAGAGCGCCGAGAGCGGTGTCGCTGCTGGTCGCGTACGACTGCCGGTGCGGCGCAGGGCGCGGCGGATTGGATGCCGTCGCGACGGAGGTGCCCAGCAGATAGGTTTCCCAACTCTGGCTCGCGATCATCACGCCCTTGAGCTTCTTGCCGTTCCCTTCAAGGTCAGGATCGGCCTTAACCAATCGCTTCCGGAAGCGCGGCGACAGCGGCGCCAAGCGCTTGCCGATAAGAACCGGGCAGGCGGCATTCGGATCGTCGCCGACCGAGGTCAGCGGATTGACGATGTAGCGCTTGCCGCACATGCCGATCCGCGGCGGCTCGCGCGTTCGGGTGAAATCGTCGTAGGCTTCTTTCAACGGCTCCCACGTATCTCGTGCCGGATTGTCGGCATGGCGCTTCATGTTGGCGGCGGTCATGCGGAACGGGAAAATGTGGATCGGCACGGATGTTTCGCCGCCAGCGAGCGCATCGCGCACGAAAGCGTAGATTTCTTCGATCTGATTGTCGGTCATGGCGAAGCAGCCGACGCTTTTGCAGTCGCCGTGGACCATGATGTAGCTGCCGGTGCGGCCGAGCGAACGATCGAGAGCGTTCGGATAGCCGACGTTGAGCGCCAGATGATATTTGCTGTTCGGGTTCATGGCGCCGGGCGTGATACGGTAGAAGCCTTCGGGCGACATCAGATCGCCCTGGGTGCGCTTTGGTCCGAGCGTGCCGCCCCAATTGCAGACAGGGAACGTCTTGATCAGCGCGTAACGGCCGTTCGGGCGGGCCTTCCAGACCTCAAGCTCGGATTCTTCCTTGAAGATACGAAGATAGACAGGGGAATTCTGGTCGATGTCCTTGAGGATCAGGGCGGCTTCCACGGCGGAAGGAAGCGGCTTTTCGGCGGACCGCTCGTCCGCAAGCGCCACGGGCGCAAAAACCTGGACGGCAACGGCGATTGCCGCAGCCAGCAGACGCACCTGCTGGGTCAAGTGCCAAAGCCAACGCATGCTGTCCGTGAACCCCGCTTACGCAAACGCTTAACCATCATGGACCGTCCAGTTCATGGCCAAAGACGGTTAAGGGGAGGTAAACGGCGAGTGTGCGCAGGGCGTGGTGAGAGCTGGGCGCGGATGTGGCAAGGCCATGATCGGCCAGCGACTTATCGCGCGTAAGTGCCTTCGCCGCTAAGCCTGGGCGATGTGCTGCAGGAACGCTTCAGCGGCGGCTTTGGGGTCCTTGGCGGCGTTGATCGGGCGGCCGACGACGATGTGGTTGGCGCCGAAGCCGATAGCCTCTTCGGGCGTCGTGACGCGGGTCTGGTCGCCGGCTTCGGCGCCGGGCAGCCGGATGCCTGGCGTGACGATGAGGAAATCCGGCCCGGTTTCGGCGCGAATGGCGGCGGCTTCCTGGCCAGAGGCGATGACGCCGTCGAAGCCCGCGAGCTCCGACATGCGGGCGCGGCCGACCACGAGGCCCGCCGGCGTTATGTCGGTAATGCCCTGTTCTTCGAGGTCGGACTGATCGAGGCTCGTCAGCACCGTGACGGCGAGCAGCTTCAGGTTCGAGGAGGCACGGCCTTTGACGGCGGCTGTCAGCGTCTTGGTGTCGTGGCCGTGGACGGTAACGAAATCGACGCCCAGCCCGGCCGCTGACGCGACCGCGCGCTCGACGGTGTTAGCGATATCGAGGAATTTCAGATCGAGGAAAACGCGTTTTCCCTCGCGCTTCAGTTCCTGAGCAAGATCGAGACCGCCCGCAAACAACAGTTCCAAGCCGATCTTGTAGAAGCTGACGGTATCGTCGAGGCGATCAACAAGCGCGCGCGCTTGATCGTAAGACGACAGGTCAAGGGCGACGATGAGCTTGTCTCGTGTGGCGGCGTCGATCATCGCGGTCTCGTTCCTCTAGCCGTGCAGCACGCGGGCGGCGCGTGCGAGCCGCTGAATGACGGTCTTGAACTGTTCGGTCTGCTCTTTGTTTTTCAGGTGGCCGTGCTCGTCGAAAGCATCGGCGGCGCGTGGAAGAAGGAACTGGTTCGGTAGAACGAGCGCGCCGGTTCCCAATTCCAGCATCAGGCGCAGTTGCGAGAGGCCGCGCAGACCGCCGGTGCCGCCGTTCGAGGCTGCGCCAAGAGCGAAGACGCGTGTGCGGAACACTTCGAGCGGACTCTCGCCGTCGTCGCGGATATGGCTGACCCAGTCGAGCGTGTTTTTCAAGAGCGGCGTGAAGGACGCGTTGTATTCGGGACTCATAATGAAAACGCCGGTGTGGGCCATCATCAGGTTCTTGAGCTTGTGCGCATTTTCCGGCTGGCCGGACGCGGCTTCCAGATCGCCGTCATAGATCGGCATCGGGTAGTCGGAGAGATCGACGAACGTCGCGGGGATACTATTGGCTTCGGCAATCACGGCGCCGAGTTTCGCCACGCGCTTATTGAACGAGGCTTGGCGGGCGCTGCCTGCGAAGAACAGAAGGCGCGGATCGGGCGCGGGGGCGTCGGTCATTTGGGTCGAAGGTCCGGATAATGAGAGCGCTTTGTGAGCCGGACCCTAGCGGCTTTCGCACCGTTGGCAAGGCTGCGCAGAAGGCTTGAACGCGAGCAGGAGCGACAATGAATCAGCCGCTCTTGCCTTCGAAGAATTCTTTCACGCGCGAAAAGAAACCGGCGCTTTCCGGGCTCGTTTCCTTATGACTTGCTCGCTCGAACTCTTCGAGCAGTTCGCGCTGCTTACGCGTGAGGTTCTTGGGCGTTTCGACATCGACCTCGATATACATGTCGCCCGAGACCTTAGCGCGGAGCACGGGCATACCCTTACCGCGCAGACGGAACTGCTTGCGGCTTTCGGTGCCCTCGGGGATTTTCACCCGCGTCGTCGTGCCTTCGAGTGTTGGCACGTCGATCTGGCCGCCGAGAGCAGCGGTCGTCATCGAGATCGGCACCTTGCAGAAAATGTCGGCGCCATCGCGCTGGAAGAATTCGTGCGGCTTGATTGAGAGGAAGATGTAAAGGTCGCCGGGCGCGCCGCCGCGCAGACCGGCTTCGCCTTCGCCCGCAAGCCGAATGCGCGTGCCGTCTTCGACGCCCGCTGGGATGTTGACCGAGAGCGTGCGTTCTTTCTGGACGCGGCCGGAACCGGCGCAGTCGACGCACGGATCGTCGATCATCTCGCCGCGGCCCTGGCAGTGTGGGCAGGTGCGCTCAATCGTGAAGAAGCCCTGGCTGGCGCGGACTTTGCCCATGCCGCCGCAGGTGGTGCAGGTCTTCGCCTTGGTGCCGGGTTTTGCGCCGGTGCCGGAGCAGGTTTCGCATTTGACGCTGGCGGGAACGCGGATCTGCGCGGTCTTGCCGGTGTAGGCTTCCGACAGCGTGATTTCGAGATTGTAGCGCAGGTCGGCGCCTGCTTCGCGAGCTGTGCGCGAGCGGCCCTGGGTGCCGCGTCGTCCACCCATGAATTCGCCGAACAGATCGTCGAAGATGTCCGACATCGAAGAGGCGAAATCCGGTCCGAAGCCGGGGCCGCCGCGACCGCCCATGCCGCCGTCGAAAGCGGCGTGGCCGAACTGGTCATAAGCGGCGCGCTTCTGAGGGTCTTTCAGAACTTCGTAGGCTTCGTTGACTTCCTTGAAGCGGCGCTCGGCTTCTTTGTCGCCCGCATTGCGGTCGGGGTGATATTCCTTGGCGAGAGACCGATAGGCGGATTTGATCTCGATTTCGGTAGCGGACCGCTTGACGGTCAGAACTTCGTAATAATCGCGCTTAGCCATGGTGCGCTGTTCTATGACCTATTGATTGGCAAGTTGCTGGTCGATGAAGTCGCAGCAATAACAAGCGGTTATATTAACTTTTCGCCCTCAGGCCGGGCGCAGCGTCCAAAATTGAGAACGCTGCGACAACCCAAGGGCGAATCTAAGTTCGACTTTTAAGCCGATTTCTTCTTGTCGTCTTTGACTTCTTCAAAATCCGCATCGACGACGTCGTCGCCGCTGGCAGATTTTTCAGCCGACGCTTCCGGGCCGCCTTCCATGCCTTCAGCGCCACCTTTGGCCGTGTAGACGGCTTCGCCGATCTTCATGGCGACCTGGGTCAACGCGGTCGAAGCCGAGCGGATCGCATCGGCATCTTCGCCGGCGATGGCTTCCTTGGCGGCAGTGATCGCAGCTTCGACTTCGCCCTTGATCGCGGCGACGGCCGGGATCGACTCGTTCTCGGCGAGCGATTTCTCGGTGCCGTGGACGAGGGCTTCGGTCTGGTTGCGAAGCTCGACGACCTCGCGACGCTTCTTGTCTTCGGCCGCGTGGACTTCGGCGTCCTTGACCATCTTGTCGATGTCGGCGTCCGAGAGGCCACCGGAGGCCTGGATGCGGATCGACTGTTCCTTGCCGGTCGCCTTGTCCTTCGCCGAAACGTGGACGATGCCGTTGGCGTCGATATCGAAAGTGACTTCGATCTGCGGGACGCCGCGCGGCGCCGGTGGGATGCCGACGAGGTCGAACTGGCCGAGCATCTTGTTGTCGGCCGCCATTTCACGCTCACCCTGGAAGACGCGGATGGTGACAGCGTTCTGGCTGTCTTCGGCGGTCGAGAAAGTCTGGCTCTTCTTCGTCGGGATCGTCGTGTTGCGATCGATCAGACGGGTGAAGACGCCACCCAGCGTTTCGATGCCGAGCGACAGCGGCGTGACGTCGAGCAGCAGGACGTCCTTGACCTCGCCCTGCAGAACGCCACCCTGGATCGCGGCGCCGACGGCGACGACTTCATCCGGGTTGACGCCCTTGTGCGGCTCTTTGCCGAAGAGCTGCTTCACGACTTCCTGGACCTTCGGCATACGCGTCATGCCGCCGACGAGAACGACTTCGTCGATCTCGGCAGCCTTGAGGCCAGCATCCTTCAGAGCCTTTTCGCACGGACCCTTGGTCCGGTTGATGAGGCCATCGACGAGGCTTTCGAGCTTGGCGCGCGTCAGCTTCATCGTGAGATGCTTCGGACCGGTCGCGTCGGCCGTGATGAACGGCAGGTTGACTTCGGTCGAAGGGGCGCTCGACAGCTCGATCTTGGCCTTTTCGGCGGCTTCCTTCAGACGCTGAAGGGCGAGCTTATCGGAGCGCAGGTCAATGCCCTGCTCTTTCTTGAACTCGTCGGCGAGATAGGTGACGAGCACCATGTCGAAGTCTTCGCCGCCCAAGTGCGTGTCGCCGTTCGTCGACTTCACTTCAAAGACACCGTCGCCGATTTCGAGAATGGACACGTCGAAGGTGCCGCCGCCGAGGTCGTAGACCGCGATCGTCTTGGCGTCCGTCTTTTTGTCGAGGCCGTAGGCGAGCGCGGCTGCCGTCGGCTCGTTGATGATGCGCAGAACTTCAAGGCCCGCGATCTTGCCGGCGTCTTTCGTTGCCTGGCGCTGGGCGTCGTTGAAGTAAGCGGGAACGGTGATGACCGCCTGCGTGACCTTCTCGCCGAGCTTGGCTTCGGCGGTTTCTTTCATCTTCTGAAGGATGAAAGCCGAGATCTGCTGCGGGGAATACTGCTTGCCGTGGCTTTCGACCCAGGCGTCGCCGTTGGTGCCCTTCACGATTTTGTACGGAACGAGCTTCTGGTCCTTCGTGACCTCGGGATCGTCGTAGCGGCGGCCGATCAGGCGCTTGATCGCGAAAAAGGTGTTGGTGGGGTTCGTGACTGCCTGGCGCTTGGCTGGCAGACCGACGAGACGTTCGTCGTCGGCGGTAAATGCAACAATGGACGGGGTGGTATTGGCGCCTTCGGAGTTCTCAAGGACTTTCGGTTTGCCGCCATCCATGACGGCGACGCACGAGTTGGTCGTGCCGAGGTCAATACCGATTACTTTTGCCATTCGCATCAATCCTTCTCAGTTGCGGCAGACCGGGTGGACCCTCTATTGGCATCCAACGTGCTCCCCAACGAGAGGTCAGAGGCACCGGTCCCCAGGATTTCAATTGTGTGACCGACGGTTATATAGGGGCCTGATTTCAGCGTGCAACGCTTCTTATCCCCTCCATAGATCAACTTTATCGCCTTTTGATTGCGTCAAAACGGAACTACCCGCCGTGACGCAATGCTTCAGTTTGCAAGCTTTTTTCTGCGGTTGAAGCGCATCCCTGGAGAGGAGGAGGCGCCTTGATTTCGCTCAACGTTTGTTCTGTTGCGACGCTGGTCGCGACGTCGCAGCCGCATCAAGCATCGGCGGGCGGCTCCGACGAGGCAGGGGCAGCATCGTCAGCCTTGGCGACTTTCGGGCCGCCGCGGGAGACGACGACCATCGCCGGCCGCAGGTTGCGGTCATCGATCATGTAACCGACCTGATAGACCTGCAGCACGGTGCCAGCTGGGACGTTTGCGTTCTCCTGCTCCATCACGGCTTGGTGGTGGTGCGGATTGAAGGGCTGGCCGGCCGGGTCGATGGCGCGGACACCGTGACGCTCAAGGGCCGTCTTATAATCACGCTCGGCGAGAATGACCCCATCGAGCAAGGTTTTCAGGGCCGGATCGCTCTCGACGGCATCCTTCGGCACGGCGGCGATAGCGCGCTGGAAGTTGTCGCCGACTGTCAAGATATCCTTGGCAAACTTGGTGATCGCATACTTCGCCGTCTCTTCCTTTTCCTTTTCGAGGCGGCGGCGGACGTTCTCCGTTTCAGCAACGGCGCGCAGGTACTGATCCTGCTTGGCAGCAGCTTCGGCGGACTTCTTTTCGAGATCGGCCTGAAGGGCGGCGATCATCGCCTTGAGCTGCTCGACGCTCACATCTCCCATTTCGGGGGGCGTTGCCGCGGACGGTTGCACGGTCTCGTCTATGGGCTTTTTGTCGTCGCTCATTTTTCTCTTCGCTGGAATAGCACTGCAAAAATTCCGGTGCCGGGGTATCGGCCGCTAGGCCGTAAAAATCAAGGCAGTTCAAGTTGGGGTGCGTCAGAAGCGGGTCAAATAGGTCTCGATGCCTCAGCCCATCAAGCGGCTCATCAGCTTGGCTGTATAATCCACCATCGGGATGATGCGGGCATAATTGAGCCGCGTCGGGCCGATAACGCCTAGCACGCCGACGACGTGGCGGGTCTCATCCCGAAATGGGGCAACAATCAACGATGAGCCCGAAAGCGAAAACAGCTTGTTTTCCGAGCCAATGAAAATGCGGACGCCTTCGGCCGTTTCGGAGGCGCCGAGCAGCTCGACGATGTCCTGCTTGGATTCGAAGGCGTCAAAGAGCTGGCGGATGCGTTCCAGGTCTTCGGCGGCGGTCACGTCTTTTAGGAGGTTACTCTGACCGCGGACGATGAGGCTCTTGCGATCATCGGCGACACCTGACCATTCGGCGAGCCCGGCCTTGATGACCTTTTGGGTCAATACGTCGAGTTCTGCCTTGGCGGCGTTCAACGACTTTTCGAGTTCTGCCCTGGCTTCGGCGAGCGTCAGGCCGCGCAAGTGGGTGTTGAGATAGTTGGAAGCTTCCTGCAAGGCAGACGGCGGCAAGCCATCGGGAAGGTTGATGATGCGGTTCTCAACGTTCTGGTCTTCATCGACCAGGATGACGAGGCCGCGTCCGGGTTCGAGCGGCACGAATTCGATGTGGCGCAGGCGGGCGACCTGTTTTTCGGCGAGGACGACGCCCGCGCAGTGGGACAGACCGGACATCAGTTCGCCCGCTTCGCTCAAAAGCTGATCGACCGATTTTTCGCGGCGGACGGCGATCTGGGCTTCGATCTGACGGCGCTCGTCCGGGGTGATGTCGCCGACTTCAAGAAGGCCGTCAACGAACAGACGCAGGCCGAGCTGGGTGGGCAGGCGCCCCGCAGACGTGTGCGGCGCGATAATGAGGCCGAGCTGCTCCAAGTCCGACATGACGTTGCGGATCGAGGCTGGCGAGAGCGCGATCGGCAAGGCGCGTGACAGATTGCGAGAGCCAACCGGCTCACCCGTCGCCAGATAGCTTTCGACGATGCGCCGCAGGATCGTCCGCGAGCGCTCGTTAAGCTTTTGCAGCTGCGTTTTGCCGTCCAGGATGGGTGCTGCCACGATTTGATCTTCCGTGTTCACCGTCAAAATCTATGAATGACAGGGGCCTACGTCAAATCCTGCGGTGTTTTCTGGGTATCTGCACCCTTCTTTCAACCGATAAGGTTTCCGGTTGAAGGCTGGGGGGGCCTTCATTAGGGTCGCGGCCGCAATACCAACAATTCAGGGAACTCATGCGACCTTCCAAACGCAAGCCAGACGAGTTGCGCCGTGTTTCAATCGAGCGGGCCGTTTCCAAATATGCCGAAGGCTCCTGCCTCATCAAATTCGGCGACACCCATGTTCTTTGCACGGCGAGCTTGGAAGAGCGCCTCCCGCAGTGGCTGAAGGGTCAGGGCCGCGGCTGGGTGACGGCCGAATACTCGATGCTGCCGCGGTCGACGCACGACCGGACGCGGCGCGAGGTGACGAGCGGCCATCCGTCAGGGCGGACGCAAGAAATTCAGCGTCTCGTCGGCCGGGCGCTTCGTGCGGTCGTCGATCTGACGAAGCTTGGCGAACGGCAGATCACGGTCGACTGCGACGTCATCCAGGCCGATGGCGGCACGCGCACGGCGTCGATCACCGGCGCGTGGGTGGCTCTGCACGATTGCATCCAGTGGATGAAAATGCGCGACATGGTGAAGGATGCCGTGCTGCGCGATCACGTGGCTGCCGTGTCGTGCGGTCTCTATAAAGGTGAGCCGGTGCTCGATCTCGACTATGCCGAGGACAGCAACGCGGATGCCGATTCCAATTTCGTGATGACCGGTTCGGGTGGCATCGTCGAAATCCAAGGCACGGCCGAGACGACGCCCTTCACAGAAGACAAGTTCACCGAGCTGATGGGGCTCGCCAAGAAGGGGATCGGCGAACTCGTTCAGCTGCAGAAGCTGACGGTCGCTTAAGACCAGACAACGGAGCGAGGCCATGTTCGGACCTTTTGCCCTGACGGTCGCGGCGCTGTTCACCGGCGCGGCGATCTATATCAACTGGGCAGAGCAACCGGCGCGGCTTTCTCTCGACGATGCTGCGATGCTTGCGGAATGGAAACCCGCCTACCGGCGCGGATTCCAGATGCAGGCGTCGCTTGCCGTCATCGGCTTCATTCTGGGAACGCTCGAGTGGCTGGTCACCGGCAAGGTGATCTGGCTTGCCGGTGGCGCGGCGCTACTCGCCAATTGGCCGTTTACGATCTTCGCGATCATGCCGGTCAATAAGATCCTTGAAGAGACCCCGTTCGAACGGGCCAACGAAGAGACACGGGCGCTGATCGAGCGCTGGGGCATGCTGCACGGCGTGCGCAGCGTGCTTGGCGCCTTCAGCCTGGGGCTTTTCCTATGGGCGTCGATTTAAACATACCGCCGGCACTGCCTGGTGTGCTCGAAACGGTGCTTTACGCGCGGGATCTCGTGCCGATTGAAGACTTTTATCGTCGGGTCTTTGGCATTCGACCATTTCAAGCCGTTGCCGGCCGCCACCTCTTTTACCGACTAGGTACGCAGATGCTTTTAATCTTCAATCCGGAGACATCGCGTATTCCGCCCGCGCACGATGCGCTGCCAGTGCCGCCTCACGGCATGCGTGGCGAGGGGCATGTCTGCTTTCGAGCCACGCGCGACGACCTCGTGCGTTGGAGGCATCGACTTGAGAGCCTCCATATTCCGATCGAAGCCGAACTCGAATGGCCGCGCGGCGGCCGCTCAATCTACTTTCGCGATCCGGCGGGCAATTGCCTCGAATTTGCCGAGCCGCGCATCTGGGGACTGCAATGAAGACTCTTTCGAAGGGCATGAAGCTCGTCGTGGCGAGCCACAACCCTGGCAAGGTCTGGGAGATCAATCAACTCATCCAGCCTTATGGACTCGATGCCGTTTCGGCGGGCGAGCTTGGGCTTTCGGAACCCGAAGAGACGGAGACGACGTTTGCTGGCAACGCGCGGCTGAAGGCTGTCGCAGCGGCTGAGGGTTCTGGGTTGCTGGCGCTTGCCGATGACTCCGGACTTGAAGTCGAATGCCTGGATGGCGCGCCGGGGATCTATTCGGCGCGCTGGGCCGGTCCGGCAAAAGACTTCGGCGTCGCTATGAAGAAAGTCGCAGACGAGATCAGCGCGTGTCACGGCTGGACGGCTGAAGGCCCGCGCGCCAATTTCATTTCGGTCTTGTGTCTTGCGTGGCCAGGCGGCGAGGTGGAGCTATTCGAGGGCAAGGTGTTTGGCCATCTTGTCTGGCCGGCACGTGGCGGCAACGGCTTCGGCTACGATCCGATGTTCGTGCCGGACGGCGACACCCGCACGTTCGGCGAGATGGAGCCGAAAGAGAAGTATGCGATTTCGCATCGGACACGGGCCTTTGCGGCCTTCAAGGCGGCGATGCTCGATGGTATTGCGCCGACCGCCGCGAAGGTGCGTAGGGGCCGCGACGTCGATGCGTTTGCAGCGGCAGCCGCGAGTCTTTCGACGCGGGTCGAGGCTGCGGCGTTCGTTGCACGTTTGAAAGACGATCTCGTCACGCACGGCGCCGAATGGAACAACACGACGCTCGAAAGGTTTCTTGGTGCACTTGCCCGAGAGTTAGAGCGTGCGCCTTCGAAGGATGAACCGGCGTGGCGGCAAATCACAAAAGCAATGCTGGCTGCGAGCGATGACTGATCGCGACACGACATTCGGCGTCTACGTGCACTGGCCGTTCTGCGCGCAGAAGTGTCCGTACTGCGACTTCAACAGTCACGTTCGCCATAAAGGCTGGGACGAGTCGCGGTTTCTTTCGGCCTATAAGCGCGAGATCGACTGGGTGGCGGATCGCATCGGAGCACGCGTTGCGATGAGCGTGTTCTTCGGCGGCGGCACGCCATCGCTGATGCAGCCCGAGACGGTTGCGGGCATCCTCGATCACATTGCGAAACGCTGGGGCATTGCGGACAACGCCGAGATCACGCTTGAGGCCAATCCGGGCAGCGTGGAAGCCGCGCGCTTTCGCGGTTTTCGCGACGCGGGCATCAACCGCGTTTCGATCGGCGTGCAATCGCTGCGAGATGACGAACTGCGCAAGCTTGGGCGCATTCACAGCGTGGCGGAAGCCAAGGCGGCGCTCGATGTAGCGCGCGGCACGTTCGAGCGGTTTTCGTTCGATCTGATTTATGTACGTCCCGGTCAGACCGCAGACGCATGGCGTCGCGAGCTTGGCGAGGCGCTCGAGCTGGCAGGCGATCACCTATCGCTTTATCAGCTGACCATCGAGCCCGATACGCCTTACGCCGCACTTCACGCTGCCGGTAAGCTCGTCATTCCGGACGACTACGATGCAGGGGCGCTTTACGAGATCACCGAGGAGATGACGGCGGCACGCGGGCTCGCGGCTTATGAGGTTTCAAACTACGCGCGCGACGGGTCGGAAAGCCGGCACAATCTCCTTTATTGGCGCTACGGCGAGTATGCAGGGATCGGGCCGGGGGCGCATGGCCGGATTGTGGTCGATGGCCGGCGTGAAGCGACGATTGCCGAGCGCAATCCTGAGGCGTGGGTCGAAAACGTCGAAGGCAACGGTCATGGTTTCATTGAGCGGATCGCATTGTCTGACGCCGAGCAGGCGGACGAGATGCTGCTGATGGGTCTGCGGCTTTCCGAAGGGGTCGATCTGGCGCAGCTTGCTAAGATCGGGGGGGTGCGCCCCAGCCAAGCAACAATCGACGAACTGGCGGAACTCGGGCTTCTGGAGACGCTGCCTGCGTCCTTGCGCGCCTCCCCGGCCGGTGGCGACTGGCGGCGGAATGAGCTTGACGAGATCGTCATGTGCTCAAGTCCAGGACTTGCTCCCGAGACGCAACCGCTGTCTGGCGTGCGCATCCGGGTGACGCCGCATGGCCGGCTCGTGCTTAACGCCGTCGTCGCCAAACTCTCAAACAGCTTTCAGCTGACGGACCGCATGGACAAGCTCAGAAGCGCCGTTTAAGCAGCGCTCATGCTGAGGGGACTTTACGATTGGACGATGCGAATGGCGGCCAGTAAACGGGCGCCGTGGGCGCTCGCCGCCGTTTCGTTCGCCGAGAGTTCGTTTTTTCCGATACCGCCCGACATCATGCTGATCCCGATGGTCCTGAGCAACCGGCGGAAAGCGTGGTGGTATGCGACGGTGGCGACCGTCGCCTCCGTAATCGGCGGCATTCTCGGGTACGCCATCGGGTACTATTTCTTTGAGGCGGTCGGACTGCCCATCCTGAAGTTCTACGGCCGCGAGCATGCGCTCGATAGCTTCATGGCATTTGTGCAGGAGTACGGTGTCGAAGCGGTCATCATCAAGGGCGCGACGCCGATCCCTTACAAAGTTGTGACGATTGCGGCCGGCGTTGGTCAGATGAACATCTGGGCCTTTCTCGGTGCGAGTATCATCGCCCGCGCGATGCGTTTCTATCTGGTCGCTGGCCTCCTATATTTCTTCGGCGAGCCAATCCGTGCCTTTATCGAGAAGCGGCTCGGAATGGTGATGACGGTGTTTCTCGTGCTGCTGGTCGGCGGGTTCGTGGCCGTCAAATACATCTTCTAAGTTGGGTTGAAGCCATGGCGTTTGCAGAACGGTCGGGTCGGGGTGCGGATTATCAGCTCGGCGCGCTGGCGCTATTTGGAGCGATTGCGACGATCCTGACGGCGCTCGGGTTTCAATACATTGGCGGCTACGTGCCGTGTATGCTGTGCCTGATCGAACGCTACGCCTATTACGCGGGAATTCCGGTTCTTTTCATCGCGTTGGTGCTGACGGCGGGCGGCTATCGGCGGATGGCCTCGCTGCTCTTCGTGTTGGTCGCTTTGGCGTTTCTGGCGAATACGGGGCTTGGCATCTATCACGCCGGAGCGGAGTGGAAGTTCTGGCCTGGCCCGAGCGCCTGCGGCGGCGGGGAATCCCTCACGTCGTCCGCCGGAAATCTTCTGAACGACATCGAGCACATCAAAGTCATCAAGTGCGATGAAGCGGCGTTGCGCTTCCTCGGCATCTCTTTTGCTGGCTGGAACGTCGTCGCTTCGGTGCTGCTGATGGTGGTTGCGTTCGGTGCGGCTTCGGCGGCTTGGGCGCGCCGTAACATCTGAGGCGCGGCAGCGTTCCCAATGTTCTGACGCTTGTCCACAATTCTCAAAATCCATGAAAACGTTGATTTTGTTGCTGGCCTAATACTGTCAAGGCAATGTCGCGGTGAATATCACCGGTAAGCCGTGATCGCGCCTTCGCGTTGCCCGAATGTGACGGCTATTCTTGCTTCGTTCGCGGGGCACGGAACGAAACCCGAGCCGGCCCATGTGGATTGTGTGGATATCGTACCAGCGTTGGGAGCGTTCGTGGTGGCGTCTGCGTTGAGTTTGTCGAGTGCAATGCTTGGGACGAGTGACAGCAATCCATTGTCCGAGGCCCAGTCCGCACCATCTTTGAGTACGAGTGGCGTTGTTGCGTTTCGTAGGCGTTCGTTGCGTAGCGTGGTGTCTGTGTACGGACCGAGCCCGAAAGACGTTCTGTCCGAGACGTTTGCAAAATTTAGGCGAACTGCTTCGACAAACTCGTCAAAGCGTATGTCCTCGCGGTTCGCCCGCACTCCTCACGGAGATCGCTCTTTCCCGGAGCGGACCTCCAACGGTTTTGAGGCAAGTGCGCGTTCACCCGATTGGGGATGGCGTCCAGTTGGAGACGTCGCGGGCGATGTGGTGCGAAACGCCATGGTCGCTGCGGCTCTCGCAAAGGCGCAGTGAACCCCTAAGTCGAGCGTTGAGTATCCGGTCGCGTATGCGTCGAGTTTTAAGAGTTGGGAAAAAGGATTTCGGAGAGCGCTGGCTTTCCAACGAGCTGGCAGACGCACGGAGCGTGATTGGAGTTAGCCCTCAATCGAGACATCATGTGACACGGTCTCGCGTAGTGATGTCACAGCGCTCTGTGTGTCTGCCGCCATCGTTTGAAACTCAGAAGCTTCGGGAATCGTTCCACGATTTTCGGTTTAGCGGAGTGCGAAGACAATGACCCCCTCGGTTCCGGAACACGTCAGCCCCATTCAGTGGCATCAGGCCGTCGCAGTGAGCCGCGAGCAGTGCGCCAGAATCTTTCGCGATGGCGGTGCGCCTCGCGACGCTCTGGTCGCGTTCGGCCTAAAGCGCGAGGAAGGCGCAGACTGGGAGCGCGTGGTCGATCTCGTTGCGTCCGAGCTGTGTGCGCATCCGATGGCGCGGGCTGCTTAAGATCAGGCCCTTGCTGCGCTCGGAAGATGATGGCCGGGTTTTGCCCGGCCATTGAATAGAGTGCGCGGCTACGGCTCGAGTTCGGTATCCCAGTAGAGATAGTCGAGCCAGCTTTCGTGCAGATAGTTCGGCGGAAAAAGCCGGCCGTTGCGATGCAGTTCGAAGACGGTTGGCCGATATGGCTCATGCGCTGGGAACATGCCTGCAGCGCGCGGCATCAATCCGCCTTTCTTCAAATTGCAGGGTGCGCAAGCGGTGACGACGTTGTCCCATCGCGTCTGACCGCCACGCGAGCGCGGAATGAGATGATCGAACGTCAGATCATTCCTGTCGCCGCAGTACTGGCAGGTGAAGCGATCGCGCAGGAAAACATTGAAACGCGTGAATGCCGGATAAAGCGCCGGCTTCACGTAGGTCTTCAGCGAAACGACACTCGGCAGCTTCAGCTCGAATGACGGGCTTCGGACATAGCGTTCGTATTCCGAGACGATATTTACGCGGTCCAAAAAGACCGCCTTCACCGTGTCCTGCCAGCTCCACAAGGACAGCGGGTAGTAACTGAGCGGCCGGAAGTCGGCGTTCAGCACAAGAGCCGGACAATTGTCCGGTATTGTCACGTGAGCATTCACAGTCGCGCAAACCTCGCGGTTTTTCGATCCGTCGAATCGCGTCTTGGCCCCACTCGGACGCCGGGATACTAGCCGCGCGTATCAGTTCTGTGAAGCATTCGAGCCCATCTGTCGCGGAAATGATTTTTTCGTTCTATTTCAGTAATTTATTTGTTTTTGTCCTGATCGTCTGTTGGGCTTTCCCCAGGAGAGCGCGGCGCGCAAAGGCGTAATCGGCCCATAACAGCCTGGCGGCGACAGCGCGTGCGGGGCGCCAGCGCTCGGCGATTCGTTCCAGTTCCTCGGCCGTGGGGCGATTTTCAAGCTTGAAGTGGTGTTGCGCGGCGAGCTGCAAGGCGAGATCGCCCGGCGCGAATGCATCACGGCGGCCCAAAGCAAAAAGAATATAGATGTCGGCGGTCCAGGGGCCGATGCCATGGATTGCGGTCAAACGTTCGACGATGACGAGATCATTGGCGGCGTTGAGGGCTTCGAAGTCGAGGCCTTCGTCGAGGACAGCGCGCGTCAGGGCGCGCAGCGTGCGGATCTTGCCGTCCGAAAGTCCGAGCCGTTTCAGATCGCTGTCGCTCGCCGCCTGGATTGCATCAGGCGTGAACGGGAAAAGCGCTTCCGCGACGCGTGTCCAGATGGCAGCGGCGCTCTGGGTTGAAAGCTGTTGCCCGACGACGATTTTTGCCAGTCCGGAGAAATCGGCGGGAAAATCCCGTGGCGGTGGAAGGCCGGTGCGTTTCAATATGCGCGACATGACCTTGCATTGAGCGGCGAGCATAATCGCCGCTGCCTTGAGCTGGCGTTCGGTCGTTACGGTCGCATGGTGGCGAGGGGTCAAACGCGTTGTTCCGGGAAGGATTTGCCTCATTCAATTCGCGGGCGATCTTATCGCGCAATGCGGAGCCGGCGAAAAGAGGACGTGGAAAATGACACGGATTGCTGGAATTCTATTGGCGGCGCTCTTTATCGCTTTGCTGATTTCAGACAGTGCGGCAATGCGATTCTGAGGCGTCACGCTTTCGCCATGGCGAGGTTCGACAAGTTTTGGAATGACACACGGAGGCATCTCAGATCAATGAGTATGGCGCCGACGTAAGACGTGCATGGCAATTGCAAGCATGCCGATCTTTCCGCAAAAGGCGACCATCCGACTATCGAAGATTTTCAAAACTTCCCTGATCTCCGGTCGGCTTTTCGGTGCATTCAGATCGTGTGCCGGTGAAATTGCCTTGGCATGCTAGGCGTTGCATTCGCGGATAAGTTCAACAGCTTGGGTCGTAGTTGAGGTCATGATTTATCAGTCTGCTGAGTGGAAGGCCGGTCATTGCGTCGGTGACGCGCGTTTTGCGAGCCAAAGCGCGTGATGGATTCTGTTACGCGCTTCGCGCCGTCGCCCAACGGGCTCTTGCACATCGGGCACGCACTCTCCGCGATTATTGCGCACGATACAGCACGCCGGAACGGCGGACGCTTTCTGCTACGCATTGAGGATATCGATGTCGAACGGAGGCGGCCTGAATTCATCACGGCCATCTTTGAAGATCTCAATTGGCTCGGACTGACGTGGGAAGAGCCGGTGCTGGTACAGTCGGAGCATTTCGCTGAATATCTCGCGGCTGCAGAGCGGCTGATCGCGATGGGTTTGCTCTATCCGTGCTTTGCAACGCGCAAGGAAATTGTCGTTGCGGCGGATCCGACAAAAACCGATCCTGATGGCGCTCCGCTTTATCCAGGAATTTGGCGTGGCGCTTCCGCCGAAATAGTTGGTGAGCGGATGGCTGCAGGAGAGACGCCGGCGCTTCGTCTCAACATGGAAGGCGCGTTGCAGGTTCTGAAATCGAAACGCGGCGATGAGCCGTTGACGTTCGTCGAGATTGGGGATGACGGTTCGCAGAGGACTGTTGTGGCCGATCCGGCGCGCTGGGGCGATGCCGTGATCGTGCGTAAGGAAGTGCCTGCGAGCTATCATCTTTCTGTCGTCGTCGACGATGCGCGGCAAGGCGTGACGCATGTTACGCGCGGACAGGATTTGCTGGCGGCGACAGATCTGCAGCGTCTGCTGCAAGAGTTATTGGATCTGCCGCAGCCGGTCTATTCGCATCATCGGGTGATCCGATGGGCCAACGGACAAAAGCTTTCGAAGTCCAATCAGGATATGGGGCTCCGGGTGCTGCGCGACGAAGGGGCGACAGCGGACGATATCCGGCGGGTCATCTTCGAAGTCTGATCGCGCCGGAACGTTTTTGTGGCCATTGCGATATGGCGAGGCGCGGGGCGGAATTAAATTCCCTAAGGCGCCAACTTTTTTGATTCGGCGTCGGTGCCATATTTCATTGCCGCGTTTCCCGGTCGCATTCCGCGCCGGATTCGTGCGCGATATTTCCCTTATTACTCTTAAGATTCAAAAATATTTGAAAAGCAAATTGGCCCCTCCTTGTAACTTTGGCCAAATCACGTCAATTTTAATCGTTCTCTAATCTATCCACCGGATTCTCGCATTTATGGCAGAAATATCGAAAATTGTCGGTGCCAGATTATCCGCCGCAATTGCGCGCGGACTTGCAATCGTCCGTCAATTCGTCATCTGGGCCTTTGCCGACGTTCCGGAAACGGTTGAAATTCGAAGGCCGGTCGAGCCGCGCCGGCTGTCGCTTGCCGACCAATGGAGCCGGCTGTCCGACATCGTGGTCGGGGCGGTGCAGCAAGCCGAAACGGCGACACGCTGCCATGTCTCTGCAACCCAGCAGATCGATCTGGCGCAATATGCCTTGTCGTCTTTGATCGATGAATTGTCGTCCGTCATGGATATGGGCGATCGGGTCCGCCGTCGCGCGACGGTGCATGTGCTGGGTGTGGCGCCGATGCCGGCGCTGCGGCCGATCGGCGGCGCAATCGCTGCTTAAATGCTTTAAGGCAAGACGGCTTTCGGCATTCGTCCTGGGTTGATATGGGTAGTGCAACTGCCCGCATTACAGGATCGAGACTTTCTCCGTGGCCGACGATCGTTCCTCTCATTCCGCCATAGCGACGCCAACTCTCGGACCGGCGGCGCGTGCGCAGGGCGTGATTGCGGGGCTTTTGTCGGAGCCATTGGCGGCCGGGCTTTATCTGGTCGCGACGCCGATTGGCAATCTCGGGGATATCACGCTGCGCGCACTGTCGGTGCTGGCGCGGGCCGATATCATTTATTGCGAAGATACGCGCCATTCCGCGAAGCTTTTGCAGCATTATGGCATTGCCACGCGGACGCGGCCATTTCACGACCATAATGAAGAGCGCGAAAGCGCGCGCGTTATCGACGAACTCAAAGCCGATAAGCGCATTGCGATCATATCGGACGCCGGGACGCCTCTGCTTTCTGATCCGGGATTCAAACTTGTGCGCGCTGCGGCGGCGGAGGACATTCCAGTCGTCGCTATTCCCGGCGCGTCGGCACTGCTGCCAGCGCTGACAACCAGCGGTCTGCCGACGGATGCGTTCTTCTTCGCGGGCTTTTTGCCGCCGAAGCAGGCGGCCCGGCGGGCGCGGCTTGCGGAATTATCGGCCATTCCTGGCAGTCTCGTCTTTTATGAAGCGCCTCACCGTGTCGCGGAGACGATTCCGGATATGGCGCGTTTGCTCGGTAGCCGGGACGCCGTCATCGCCCGCGAACTGACGAAGCTACACGAGGATGTTCGTCGCGGCACCCTGGCGGAGCTTGCCGAAGCAACTCCAATGGAAGGCCTTAAGGGCGAGGTTGTCATTGTCGTTGGGCCGGAGCAGGCTCAGGCCGTCAGTGACGAGACGTTGACGGCGCGGCTGGCGGGGGCTCTTGAGGTTATGAGCCTCAAGGATGCCGCCAAAGCCCTGGCCGACGAATTTGGGGTTCCGAAAGCGCGCGTTTATGGGCTTGGGATCAAGGCAAAAGACGAACTAAAGGCGAAGGACGTGGGACGATGAGTTCGAACGTCAATGATGAGCTCCGGCAGCGGCTTGAGCGCAAGCGGCGGCACCATAGTGGTGTCAGGGCAGAGACGATCGTCGCAGTGGTCTATATGGCCACCGGGCATCGCATTTTGGGGCGCCGGTTCAAGACCCCGGTCGGGGAGATCGACCTGATCGCGATCAGGAAGAACCGGGTGGCTTTCATCGAGGTCAAACGGCGGCAAACGACCGAAGATGCCGAAGACGCGATTACCCTGACGATGCGCCGCCGCGTGCGCCGTGCTGCCGATCTGTGGCTGGCGCGGAACCCGCAATATCGCGAATTCGATGTCGGTTTCGATTTGGTGTTTGTCTTGCCGTGGCGCTTTCCGATCATCATGCGGGATGCGCTTTGAGACAAAAAAAGACCCGCCAAAGCGGGTCTTTGAGTGATTGAACGTGAAGTGCAGGGACCGTCATCGTCTAGGAACGCGCGAGCGCGATAGATTTGCGCTGCATGTTGACGAACGTTTAGCTGGTCGAGCCTGAACGTAGTTTGAACGGCGCTCGATCCCTTCGTTCATCCCTCTGGAAGTTGGCCGGGCCGCGAAACGCCCGAAATTCAGGCTCCTTGCGAAAATGTAATGCGGCAACGCGCCCTCTTGGCGCACTGTTGAAGCCTTGCAGAGTGCATGTTAAGGACAGCCCGGCTTTGGAAGGGGGCTGCTGGTGGGTTCCGGCCCCGGCGCTCTTTTTTTGTCAAAGGCCTTTCCTTGGAGCGGGCGCAATTTCGGGCCTTTTCGTGCCCCGCCCTCTATGCGCCCGAAGGCGCGAGGTGAGAGCGACGTGGCGACGGACGAAACAAGCGTGGACGGAGTGGCCGGACGGTATGCGTCGGCCTTGTTCGAGCTGGCTAAGGAAAGCTCGAACATCGAGGGGATCGAAAGCGATCTCGTAAATTTCCAATCGTTGCTCGATGAAAGCCCGGATCTCGTGCGCCTCGTGCGCAGCCCGGTGATCGCAGCGGACGATCAACAGAAGGCGATGGCCGCCATCCTCGACAGGGCAGGCATCAGCGGCTTGACCGCGAACTTCCTGAAGCTCGTGACCGCCAATCGGCGCCTGTTCGTCATTCAAGACATGATCAAAGTTTATCGCTCGCTCGCCGCCAAGGCGCGCGGCGAAATCACGGCTGAGGTCACCAGCGCGTTTGCCCTCAACGACGAGCAGGTCTCGGCTCTTAAAGAGACGCTCAAAGCTTCTGTCGGCAAGGATGTGACGCTGCAGTCGCGCGTCGATCCGAGCATTCTCGGCGGCCTGATCGTCAAGGTTGGCAGCCGCATGATCGATTCCTCGCTCAAGACCAAGCTTCAGAACATGAAGACGGCGCTGAACGGAGCCGGGGCTTAAGGCCTGACAGTTTCGCTGCTGGCTGCGAGGCTGGCGGTGTCACGGCAAGGTTTGCACTTAACAAATTGGCATAAGGGGCCGGACCAGGCTCCGTAAATGGAAACGACCAGGGAAGAGGTCTCAATGGAAATCCGGGCCGCAGAAATTTCTTCGATCCTGAAGGATCAGATCAAAAACTTCGGCAAGGAAGCCGAGGTTTCCGAAATTGGCCAGGTGCTGTCGGTCGGCGACGGCATCGCGCGCGTCTATGGTCTCGACAACGTCCAGGCGGGCGAGATGGTCGAGTTCCCCGGCGGCATCCGCGGCATGGCGCTGAACCTCGAAGCCGATAACGTCGGCGTCGTTATTTTCGGCGACGATCGCACGATCAAGGAAGGCGACACCGTCAAGCGGACCGGCACCATCGTCGAAGTTCCGGTCGGCAAGGGTCTTCTCGGTCGCGTCGTCGACGGTCTCGGCAACCCGATCGACGGCAAGGGCCCGATCCAGTTCGAGAAAAAGATGCGCGTCGACGTCAAGGCGCCGGGCATCCTGCCGCGCAAGTCGGTGCACGAGCCGATGGCGACGGGTCTCAAGGCCATCGACGCGCTCATCCCGATCGGCCGTGGCCAGCGCGAGTTGGTCATCGGCGACCGTCAGACGGGCAAGACCGCCGTCGTTCTAGATACCTTCCTCAACCAGAAGCCGCTCAACGCGGGCAACGACGAAAGCGCAAAGCTTTATTGCGTTTACGTTGCCGTCGGCCAGAAGCGCTCAACGGTTGCTCAGTTCGTAAAGGTCCTGGAAGAGCGCGGCGCGCTTGAATATTCGATCGTCGTCGCGGCGACCGCATCCGATCCGGCGCCGATGCAGTATCTCGCGCCGTTCACCGGCTGCACGATGGGCGAATACTTCCGCGACAACGGCATGCACGCCGTGATCGCGTATGACGACCTCTCCAAGCAGGCCGTCGCTTACCGTCAGATGTCGTTGCTGCTGCGCCGTCCGCCGGGCCGCGAAGCTTATCCGGGCGACGTTTTCTATCTCCATTCCCGTCTGCTTGAGCGCGCTGCAAAGATGGGCGACGCCGCCGGCAAGGGGTCGCTCACGGCGCTCCCTGTCATTGAGACCCAGGGCAACGACGTGTCTGCGTTCATTCCGACGAACGTCATTTCGATCACCGACGGCCAGATCTTCCTTGAATCGGATCTCTTCTATCAGGGCATCCGTCCGGCCGTGAACGTCGGTCTGTCGGTGTCGCGCGTCGGCTCTTCGGCGCAGACGAAGGCGATGAAGCAGGTCGCCGGCAAGATCAAAGGCGAGCTGGCGCAGTACCGCGAAATGGCGGCCTTCGCGCAGTTCGGTTCGGACCTCGACGCCGCCACGCAAAAGCTGCTCGCACGCGGCGCACGTCTGACGGAGCTTCTGAAGCAGCCGCAGTTCTCGCCGCTCAAGATGGAAGAGCAGGTTGCGGTGATCTTTGCGGGTACGCGCGGCTATCTCGACGCCATTCCGGTCTCGGCCGTTGGCAAGTTCGAAGAAGGCGTTCTCGCCGGGCTTCGCTCTGAAAAGACGCTTCTCGAAACGATCGCGAAAGAGAAGGCTCTGTCGGCAGATTCCGAGAAGAAGCTGGTCGAGTTCCTCGACAAGTTTGCCAAAGGTTTTGCAGCTTAATCGGGTTCCTTGAGGAGAACGCCCGATGGCGAGCTTAAAAGATATGCGCAACCGCATCGCCTCGGTGAAGGCGACGCGGAAAATCACGAAAGCCATGCAGATGGTTGCGGCGGCGAAGCTGCGCCGCGCGCAGGAAGCTGCGACTGCCGCCCGGCCTTACGCCGAGCGGATGGCAACCGTGCTCGGTAGTCTGGCTTCGAAAGTTGCGGATAAGAACGGCGCTTCGCCACTTCTCGTCGGCACCGGCAAGGATCAGGTGCATCTGCTGATTGTCATGACGGCGGAACGTGGTCTATGCGGCGGTTTCAATTCGAACATCGCCAAGCTAGCGCGTTCAGATGCGAACCGTTTGATCGCCGCGGGTAAGACGGTGAAGATCATGACGGTCGGCCGCAAGGGCGCCGACAACCTGCGTCGCGATCTCGGCCGCAATATTGTCGAGCGCAAAGACTTTCAGGGTGTGCGTCAGCTGACGTTCGGGCATGCCGAGGGCCTCGCGAAGCGTGTGCTTGAGATGTTCGAAGCCGGCGAGTTTGACGTCGCCACGGTCTACTTCTCAGAGTTCAAGTCGATCATCTCACAAAAGCCGACGGCGCTGCAGCTCATTCCGGCAACCGTGCCTGAGGCGGCGCCGGACGCTGCGAAGGGCGCAGGCGCCATTCACGAGTACGAGCCGAGCGAAGAAGAAGTCTTGGGCTTCCTGCTGTCGCGCAATATCTCGACGCAGATCTTCCGCGGTCTGCTCGAGAACTCGGCATCGTTCTATGGTGCGCAGATGACCGCGATGGACAACGCGACGCGCAACGCGGGTGACATGATCAATAAGTTGACGATCGCCTACAACCGTCAGCGTCAGGCGAACATCACCAAGGAATTGATCGAGATCATCTCCGGAGCGGAAGCGGTCTAGGGCGAGGTAGATAGATCATGGCCTATGTAACGCGTGCAACGACGAAGGGCGGCCGGGACGGCCGCGCAGTTCTCGAAGAGGGCAAGCTCGCTCTTGCGATGGCGCTGCCGAAGGATCTCGGTGGATCGGGTGAAGGCCACAACCCCGAGCAGCTGTTTGCGCTCGGGTGGTCGTCTTGCTTCGGTCAGGCGGTTCTGCTGCTGGCCAAGAAGCACGGACTCGACGGTCAGGCCGCCAAGGTTACGTGCGAAGTTGAACTCGACAAGGACGCGACGAGCTTCGCCCTCAAGGCGCATCTGACGCTCGCGATTCCTGGCGCCGATAAGGACAAGCTGCAGGCGCTGATCGAAGAAGCGCATCAGATCTGCCCGTATTCCAAAGCGACACGCAACAATATCCCGGTGACGCTCTCGGTCGCCTGAAACAATTCCGCTGGAGATAAAAATGGCTAAAAACGTAGGGAAGATTCACCAGGTGACGGGTGCCGTCGTTGACGTGCATTTCGCCGACAAGCTGCCGGAAATTCTGAACGCGCTTGAGACCACCAACAACGGCAATCGTCTGGTTCTCGAAGTCGCGCAGCACCTTGGTGAAAACACCGTGCGCACGATCGCGATGGACTCTACCGAAGGCTTGGTCCGCGGTCAGGAAGTCACCGACATGGGCGCTCCGATCTCGGTTCCCGTCGGCGACGAGACGCTCGGGCGGATCATGAACGTTATCGGCGAGCCGGTTGATGAAGCTGGTCCGATCAACAGCAGCTCGGTGCGTGCTATCCACCAACCGGCGCCGACGTTTGAAGATCAGGCAACGGAAGCACAGATCCTCGTCACGGGCATCAAGGTCGTCGACCTGCTCGCTCCTTATGCGAAGGGCGGCAAGATCGGCCTGTTCGGCGGCGCAGGCGTCGGCAAGACGGTTTTGATCATGGAGTTGATCAATAACGTCGCTAAGGCCCACGGCGGCTACTCGGTTTTCGCGGGCGTCGGCGAGCGTACGCGTGAGGGCAACGATCTTTATTACGAAATGATCGAGTCCAACGTGAACAAGGACCCGAAGAAGAACAACGGGTCGGCTGCCGGTTCGAAGTGCGCTCTGGTTTACGGTCAGATGAACGAACCGCCGGGTGCGCGTGCTCGCGTCGCTCTTTCGGGTCTGACAGTCGCCGAGCACTTCCGTGACCAGGGCCAGGACGTGCTGTTCTTCGTCGACAACATCTTCCGCTTCACGCAGGCGGGTTCGGAAGTGTCGGCGCTGCTCGGCCGCATTCCTTCGGCGGTTGGTTATCAGCCGACGCTGGCGACCGACATGGGCGCCCTGCAGGAACGCATCACCACGACGCAGAAGGGTTCGATCACGTCGGTGCAGGCCATTTACGTTCCGGCCGACGACTTGACCGACCCGGCGCCGGCAACCTCGTTCGCTCACCTTGATGCGACGACCGTTCTTTCGCGCTCGATTGCTGAAAAGGGCATCTATCCGGCGGTTGATCCGCTCGACTCGACGTCGCGCATGCTCGATCCGCGCATCGTCGGCGAAGAGCACTACGCCGTTGCCCGTAAGGTTCAGGCGATCCTGCAGAAGTACAAGTCGCTGCAGGACATCATCGCGATCCTCGGCATGGACGAGCTTTCCGAAGAGGATAAGCTCACGGTTGCCCGCGCTCGTAAGATCGAGCGTTTCATGTCGCAGCCGTTCCACGTCGCGGAAGTGTTCACCGGCTCGCCCGGCAAGCTCGTTCCGCTCGCCGATACCATCAAGGCGTTCAAGGGTCTCTGCGACGGTGAGTACGATCACCTTCCCGAACCGGCGTTCTATATGGTCGGTTCGATCGACGAAGCGATCGCGAAGGCAGAGAAGCTCGCGGAAGCGGCATAACAATAAGGCTGAGCGTTTTCGAGCGGAGAACCCGTCCGAAGGCGCCGCCAGGAGAGAGAGTTCATGGCGGAAGCCGGAAAGACGTTTGGAAGCTGCTGCGAAGAGCTGAAAGAGGCTCTTGAGGGCGGCGACTTTGAGCCCTTGATCACGGTCGGGCCCGATGAGGTCATCTACATGACCGTCGGGCTCGTCGATCTCGAAGAAGAAGAGCCGGGACTCGTCGATCATCCGCTTTTCTTTTGCCCGTTCTGTGGCACCAAGCTGCAGACGCCGGAAGAGGTGAGAGCCAAAGCCGGTGCCGAAGACGATGGCGAAGAAGAGCCGCGCCAGGCTTGATGGCGCCAAAATAAAAAACGACGGCATTAAACAGGTCGAACGCCTTCGAAGGGTCGGAAATCACCATGGCAGGCACATTCAGGTTTGAACTCGTCTCTCCCGAGCGGGTGTTGATGTCGGTCGACGCCGAGCAGGTGGTCGTGCCTGGCACAGACGGAGAGTTCACGGTTCTCGCCGGTCATGTGCCGGTCATCTCGACGCTTGTTCCGGGCGTTCTCGATGTTACGGCCGGCAGCGTGCGCAAGCGGCTCTTCGTCAAGTCGGGCTTCGCGGAAGTCGATCCCGCGCGCCTGACGGTTCTGGCTGAGAAAGCCTACGACGTCGACGAGATGTCGGCGGCAACGATTGCGGCGGAGCTCAAGACTGCGGAAGCGGAACTTGCCGCCGCAAAGGACGATGATGCGAAGCGCATGGCCGATACGCTCGTCGGTGAACTGAAGCGGCTTTCGCCGCAGGCTTAAGCGGCGCGCTCAGACACGATCTATAACTGAAACTCAAAGCGCTTCTTGCAGGCTGGGACGATCTCAGCCTTGCGAGGAGCGCTTTGTCATATCTTAGATCGCCGACCGGTGCGCCGTCGTTCCGACGAGCCAGGCCATCAGGCGGCGCAGTCCGTCGGTTGTTTCCCGTCAGGGTTCGTTCTCTCCTGTCCGTTTGTCGATCCGGAACGAGCCGACATAGCGGGCTGCCTTGCTGCCGACGCCGTTCGGCAAAGGCGCGGCGTTGGTTTGAATTTCGTTGCCATCGCTCAGCGTCATGGCCTCAAGCGCAACAGACCTCTTGGTGAAGGACTTCCAGGCGACCGGAATTGCATGCAAGTCCGGGCCGACCTGCCAGGCGAAGACATCGTATTTTCCCGGAGCATGCTTCTGACGCATCGCAGCCTTCATCAGGCCTTGCGCGGTTTTGGCGGCCAAAGGGATCGTCATCGGAACGCCCGGACGCAAGTGGCGCTGTGCGATCGGAGCGTCCTCGCGCCTCTCGCACGGGGGTGGCGAGGTTCGGCATTTTTGGGCACGGCGCCTCCGAGCGACAAATTGGATGGCAAATTTCGTTCAAATCAGGTGTAGTTTTTCGGAGTTCTCAACACCGGTTCGATCGTCACTGAAAGCTATATCTAGGTGTGTTACCCAGGCCGGGGATGTCCTGCGGCCAACTGGCGTTGGGCAAATTGTCCAATTTTGCTTCAACCTGTGCGCGTTTAGCGGGAGATCAGGGGAAGCTCTGTCGATAGGACGCGACCTGCCTTGAAACGTTTTTATATATTCGCTCTGTTGCCGGTTCTTGCCCTTCTGGGCGGCTGCAACGCAATCGTGCTCAATCCTGCCGGCGATATTGCCATCCAGCAGCGCGATCTCGTGATTATCTCGACCGTTCTGATGCTCTTGATCATCGTTCCGGTCATGGCACTCACGGCTTGGTTTGCCTGGCACTATCGAGCATCGAACACGAACGCGCGATACGAGCCGAACTGGTCGCATTCGACCCATCTTGAGCTGATCATCTGGTCGGCACCGCTTCTGATCATCATCTGCCTTGGCGCCGTAACGTGGATGGCGACGCACATGCTTGATCCGTGGCGCCCGCTTAACCGCACCGGCCCGGACAAGGAAGTTGCGGCCACTGCGAAACCGCTTACCGTTCAGGTCGTCGCGCTCGATTGGAAGTGGCTGTTCATCTATCCCGAACAGGGCATCGCTACTGTGAATGAAATGGCGGCTCCCGTCGACCGGCCGCTTAATTTCAAAATTTCTGCTTCGTCGGTGATGAACGCGTTCTACGTTCCGGCGCTCGCCGGCATGATTTACGCGATGCCGGGCATGCAGACCCAGCTGCACGCGGTAATCAACAAAGCGGGCACCTATAAGGGCTTCTCTTCGAACTATAGCGGCAACGGCTTTTCGGAGATGCGGTTCGACTTTCTGGCAATGGACGATGCCGGCTTCGACAAGTGGGTGTCGGGCGTCAAGGCATCGCAGACCGGCAATCTTGGCCGGACCGAGTATCTTGATCTTGAGCGTCCCAGCGAAGCTGTGCCCGTCAAGAAATTCTCGAGCGTCGATCCGCAGCTCTTCGATCTAATCGTCAACATGTGTGTCCAGCCCGGCAAAATGTGTATGCACGAAATGGCAGCCATCGACGCCAAGGGTGGGCTTGGGCTCGCGGGCAACAACATCGTGCAGTCTCTTGAGTACGACAAGTATGCACGTCGCGGTGATGGGCCGGTCGTGAAGAAGTCGTACGTCGCAAGCGTGTGCACGAAGACGGCGCCGATGGGCATGGATGCGCAGGCTGCTGCCGCAGTCACGCCTGTCAGTTCGACGCCGCTCGTCGGGGCCGGACTGCCGCAGCCGGGCATGTTCCAATCGTTTGCGCGAAAGCCATCAAATTCCTGAGCCGTCAGGCTCCTGACCGGGATAGTTTCCAGAGATGTTCGAAAACTTTGACCTTCAGAAAGCGATATTCGGGCGGTTGACGCTCGAATCTATTCCCTATCACGAGCCGATTTTGGTGATGACGTTCATCGGCGTCGCTATCGGCGGCGCGGTGGTTCTGGGCGCGATCACCTACTACAGGCTGTGGGGCTACCTCTGGCACGAATGGTTCACGAGCGTCGATCACAAGCGGATTGGCGTCATGTACATCGTGCTCGGCCTCGTGATGCTGCTGCGCGGCTTCGCCGACGCCATCATGATGCGCGCGCAGCAGGCCATCGCCTTCAACGGCAACGAGGGCTATCTGCCGGCGCATCACTTCGACCAGATCTTCACGGCGCATGGCGTGATCATGATCTTCTTCGTGGCGATGCCGCTGGTCACGGGTTTGATGAACTATGTCGTGCCGCTGCAGATCGGCGCGCGCGACGTCGCCTTCCCGTTCCTCAACAACTTCAGCTTCTGGATGACGGTTTCGGGCGGCGTGCTTGTTATGGCGTCGCTGTTCGTCGGTGAGTTCGCACGGACCGGCTGGCTCGCCTATCCGCCGCTTTCGAACTACGCCTACAGTCCAGATGTCGGGGTCGATTACTACATATGGGCGCTGCAGATAGCTGGCGTCGGAACGCTTCTATCGGGCGTCAACCTGATCGCGACGATCGTGAAGATGCGTTGCCCCGGTATGACGATGATGAAGATGCCGGTCTTCACCTGGACCGCGCTTTGCACCAACGTTCTGATCGTGGCGGCCTTCCCCGTTCTGACGGGCGTGCTGGCCCTCCTTTCTCTCGATCGGTACGTCGGCACGAACTTCTTCACGAACGACTTCGGCGGCAACCCGATGATGTACGTGAACCTCATCTGGATCTGGGGCCACCCGGAAGTTTACATTCTCGTGCTGCCGGTGTTCGGCGTGTTCTCCGAGGTGACCGCGACGTTCTCGGGCAAGCGCCTCTTTGGCTACACGTCGATGGTCTACGCCACGGTCTGTATCACGATCCTGTCGTACCTCGTCTGGCTGCACCACTTCTTCACGATGGGCTCGGGCGCTAGCGTCAACTCGTTCTTCGGCATCACGACGATGATCATCTCGATCCCGACGGGCGCGAAACTCTTCAACTGGCTGTTCACTATGTATCGCGGCCGGATTCGCTTCGAGCTGCCGATGATGTGGACCGTCGCGTTCATGCTGACGTTCGTGATCGGCGGCATGACGGGCGTTCTGCTCGCAGTCCCGCCGGCGGACTTCGTGCTTCACAACAGCCTCTTCCTGATCGCGCATTTCCATAACGTGATCATTGGTGGCGTCGTGTTCGGCTGCTTTGCGGGCATCGCGTACTGGTTCCCGAAGGTCACCGGTTTCAAGCTCGATCCGTTCTGGGGCAAGATGTCGTTCTGGTTCTGGGTCTCGGGCTTCTACCTCGCCTTCATGCCGCTCTACGTTCTTGGCCTGATGGGTGTGACGCGGCGCCTGCGCGTGTTCGACGACCCGTCGTTGCAGATCTACTTCGTCATCGCGGCGTTCGGTGCGTTCCTGATCGCGCTCGGTATCGGTTCGTTCCTTATCCAGCTCGCCGTAAGCATCAAGAACCGCGAGAAGCTGCGCGACCTCACCGGCGATCCCTGGAATGCACGGACGCTCGAATGGTCGACGTCATCGCCGCCGCCGGTCTACAACTTCGCCTTTACGCCGGTCGTCTACGATCACGACGCGTGGTGGGACATGAAGGAGCACGGCTATAAGCGGCCGATGGGAGGCTTCAAGCCGATCCATATGCCGAGGAACACCGGAGCCGGTGTCATTCTCGCCGGTCTCAGCTTCATCACCGGTTTCGCTTTGATCTGGTACATCTGGTGGCTGGCCGCCGTTGGCTTCGTTGCGCTACTGGCGACCGCGATCGGTCATACCTTCAACTACAATCGGAGCTTCAACATTCCGACGCAGCAGATCGTTGAAACCGAGAGCGAGCGCACTCAGCTCCTTCAATCGGTGGGGGCCTGAGCGATGACGACAATGACGGCAAGTGCGTCGGCGTCCGGGGCCGGAGAGGCAAAGGAAACGCGCCCCTTCTACGTGGCCGATGAGCACGAGCACGGTGACGGTGGCAGCACCCAGCTGGGCTTCTGGCTCTACCTGATGAGCGACTGTCTCATCTTTGCGGTGCTGTTCGCGACTTACGGCGTGCTTGGCGGCAATTTTGCGGCCGGGCCGTCGCCGAAAGATTTGTTCGACCTGCCTCTGGTGGCAGTCAACACGTCGATGCTGCTGTTCTCGTCGATCACGTATGGCTTTGCTGTGCTTGAGATGCAGAAGAACCGCAAGCAGGGCATGCTGATGTGGCTGGCGATCACGATGGCGTTCGGCGCCGCGTTCATCGGCATTGAGCTGTTTGAATTCACGCACATGATCCTCGAAGGCGCGACGCCTCAGAGAAGCGCGTTCCTGTCGTCGTTCTTCACGCTCGTCGGCACGCACGGCCTGCACGTGACGTTCGGCATCATCTGGATGATCACGCTGATGGTTCAGGTGACGAGGTTCGGCCTGAATGAGCCGAACAAGCGTCGTATCCTGTGCCTCAGCATGTTCTGGCACTTCCTCGACGTCGTCTGGATCGGCGTTTTCACCTTCGTTTATCTTATGGGAGTGCTGCGATGAGCACGGACGCGCACGCCAATCACGGACATGCTGCGCATGGGCATATTGCTCCTGGCGGCGGTCACGACGATCACGGGCATGGCAGCGGCCATCCCGAGTCGACGCTCGGCGGCTATCTGACGGGCTTCGTTCTTTCCGTCATCCTGACGGCCATTCCGTTCTGGCTCGTGATGTCGGGCGCGCTCGGAAGCAAGGAAGCGACGGCTATCTCGATCCTGGCTATCGGTGCGATCCAGATCGTCGTCCACATGATCTACTTCCTGCACATGTCGCCGAGTTCGGAGGGCGGTTGGACGCTGATGGCGCTGATCTTCACGGTCGTCATGGTCGTGATCACGCTGACCGGCTCGCTGTGGGTGATGTATCACCTGACGACCAACATGATGCCGATGGATCCGAGCCAACTGCCGTGACATCCGACGCCGGCGGGCGCGGGGGACAAGAAGCGGCGCCATCGGGCGCAACGGAGTTCGATGCGGATGCGCCGGGTCGCGATCCGGCGCGCACACCTCGTTCGCTGTCTTCGCTGGCAGTCATCAGCCTCGTGGCGCTGCTCGGTGTTGCCGGTCTCATGTGGCTTGGCATTTGGCAGGTTGAGCGGCGGGCTTGGAAGCTCGATTTGATTTCCCGCGTCGAGATCCGGGTTCACGCAACTCCGGTGCCCGCGCCCGGTCCGACCGATTGGCCTTCGATCACCGCCAATAACGACGAGTATCGACGCGTCACGGTTTCCGGCCACTTTCTTCATGATCGCGAGACGCTCGTCATGGCCGTCACCGACGAGGGCGGTGGCTATTGGGTGATGACGCCGCTCAAGACCGCGACGGGTTTTGAAGTGCTCGTCAATCGCGGTTTCGTACCGACCGAAAAGAAGGAGCGTGAGACGCGGCTTGCGGGAGAGATCGACGGCAACGTAACCGTTACGGGTCTACTGCGCATGACGGAGCCGAAGGGCGCTTTTCTGCGCGGCAACGATATCTCGGCCGATCGCTGGTATTCCCGCGACGTTGACGCCATCGCGATCAAGCGCGGGCTCGACAATTATGCGCCTTACTTCATCGACGCCGATGCAACGCCCAATCCTGGCGGCTATCCGGTCGGTGGTCTGACGGTGATCAAATTCCCGAACAATCACCTCGTTTACGCGTTGACGTGGTTTGCGCTGGCGCTGATGCTCGCGGCTGCCTTCGTCCGGTTCCTGCGCGAAGAGATTCGCATCCGGCAAACGCCGCAGGGGGCCGGCGGTGTGGCTCCGGATTGAGGTCCTCCGATCGCTAGTCTGTGCGCCCGGTATGTCGAAGTTCAGTGACCACCAGTTCCCTTTTCAGAGCGACGAACTCGCGGCATCGCCTGCCAATGGAGCCGATGCCATTGGCGTGGAAAACATGCTGCTGCTGGTCCAGCTTCGCTGGATCGCGGTTGCGGGCCAGGTGGCGACGATTGTGTTCGTCTGGACCGTCCTGGGGGTCAATCTTCCGCTCGTGCCGATGGGTCTCGTTGCGGCGTCGTTGGTGGTTCTCAATCTCGCGAGCCTCTGGTGGCTGCGGCGCGGCCGTGACGTCAGCGCTGTGGGCTTGCTCATCGCGCTGCTGCTCGACGTTGCCGGTCTGACGGCACAGCTCTATCTCAGCGGCGGGGCGATGAACCCGTTTGCCTTCCTTTATCTCCTTCAGGTCACGCTGGCAGCGGTGCTGCTCAATGTACGGCTGACGTCGGTGGTGTTGGCCGCGACGTGCGCGAGCTTCCTTTTGCTTACGCGGTTTTATCGTCCACTTGAAATTCCGGCCGGAGAGATCGACCTCTTTACCCTGCATGTTATCGGCATGCTGGTCTGTTTCGTGGTCGATGCGGCCTTGCTGTTCGTGTTTGTCACGCGCATCACGCGCAATCTCAGGGAGCGCGATGCGCGCCTTGCAGCGCTGAAGCAGCATGCCGCCGAAGAGGATCATATCGTGCGCATGGGGCTTTTGGCATCGGGTGCTGCGCATGAACTTGGCACGCCATTGGCATCGCTGTCGGTCATTCTCGGCGATTGGCGTCGGATTCCGGTCATCACAGGCAATCCCGAGCTGTTGCAGGAAGTCGATGAAATGCAAGCAGCCGTGAAGCGCTGCAAATCGATCCTGACGGGCGTGCTGCTGTCGGCCGGAGAGGCACGCGGCGAAGCCCCGAGCGTGACCACGGTGACGACCTTCTTTAACGCTCTGATCAACGAGTGGCGGGAAGCGCGAACTCCAAACTATCTCGATTATAGCAACGCGTTCGGTACCGATCTGTCGATCGTTTCCGATTCGACGCTGAAGCAGATCATCTTCAACGTGCTGGACAACGCATACGATTCATCGCCCGACTGGGTCGGCGTTTCGATTTCGCGTGATGGCGACATGCTTATTCTGCGCGTGCTGGACCGCGGTCCGGGATTTGCGCCGCAAATGCTCGCGCAATTCGGAAAGCCCTATCAATCGAGCAAGGGGAAGCCGGGCGGCGGGCTTGGATTGTTTTTGGTTGTGAATGTGGTCCGCAAACTCGGCGGCAGCGTCATAGCGGCCAACCGTCCCGAAGGCGGTGCGTCCGTGACGCTCAAGCTGCCGCTTTCGGCCCTTGCCCTTGGAGCCCGCTAGACATGGATGATGCCAACCCAACGCTGGTGATCGTCGAAGACGATGCGTCTTTCGCCGCGACGCTCAAGCGTTCGTTCGAGCGGCGCGGGTACAAGGTCGATCACGCCGAAGGCCCCGAGCAACTTCACGACATCCTGCAGGTCCGCACGCCGGGCTTTGCCGTCGTCGACCTGAAGCTTGCTGGGGCTTCCGGTTTGACATGCGTCGAAGCCCTGCATGCGCATGACCCGTCGACCGTAATCGTCGTGCTAACGGGCTTTGCGAGTATCGCCACCGCGGTCGAGGCGATCAAGCTCGGCGCGCGGCATTACCTCGTGAAGCCGTCGAGTACGGACGATATCGAGGATGCGTTCGAGCGCGCCCAAGGCGACCCCGGTGTTGCGCTCACGGAACGCCCGACGTCGATCAAGACCGTCGAGTGGGAGCACATTCATCAGATCCTGGTTGAGACGAATTTCAATATTTCCGAGGCGGCGCGGAGGCTTGGCATGCATCGGCGGACGCTGGCGCGGAAGCTTGAAAAACGGCGCGTAAAATAGCTGTCGCCGCAATCCTGTTCTGCTAGCTTAACATCAGCGAGCGGAGGGGTTTTGCATCATGCGCAGCGGTTCGGTTTCCTTTCATCAGTCGACGACGTTTGTCGGAGTGATGGGATTGACGCTGCTTATTGCAGTCGGCTTTGCAGAAACGAAAGAAGCGCATCGGACGCCGCCGTGCGATGTCGATTGCGTGAGCCGCGACGCCGGTTATGCCTGGGGCAAGGAACTCGGCATTGACGATCCCTCGGAATGCGGAGGAAATTCCGCCGACTTCATTGCGGGCTGTCAGGCCTATGCGACGAAGCATGAAGATCCGATGGCATTGCCGGCAAACGACGCGCAGAGCGATCAGCAATCCGATGACGAACAGGATCAGGCCGACGGCATGACGGTTGACGATAACGTCAATGTGCTCACCGGGCCGAGCGCCGATCCGGACTCCAATCTTCCGCTGCCCAGCGAAGCGCCGAGCCAGGACTGAAGCGAGGCCTTCGTAGCGGGCGTTTAGTTCTGCGGGATTTGCGGGCCGGATACGGGAGCTTGCGGCGCGGGATGCGGCTTGTCGGGAAATGGCCAGCCCGGCCAGTAGAGCCGCACAAGGACGACGAGTACGAAAATATAGATGGCGAGCAGCCACGCGCGGCGCGAGGTCAGATCATGCTTGGGTTTCGGCTCGGGCGTGTTGTCGGAGGTCATGCCAGTTTCGCCCTGATCCGCTCCGGTCGAGCAGATGATCCGCCCACGCAATCGGAAATGGTACCGCCTCCCAGAGTTGAACCGGGGACCTCTAGATCCACAATCTAGCGCTCTAACCAACTGAGCTAAGGCGGCACAAGCCGTTTTCAGGGTAACTTTAGCGCGTTTGGGTGGCGCAGTGCATCTGCAAACGCCTCATCCGTCGCGCCGGAGATCCCCGATTGTCGAGCGGCCCCGAAGGTGCACTCGGCGAGCGCTGGTTCCATCACAGCCTGGGGCGAGGGTCAAGGGCGACTTATCGCTCTTTGCGCTGTCAGCCCCGAATTTTCGGGGGGGCCTACACGATTGAATATTAACTTTGCATGAACGCATGGAACTCGGTCCCCCGACGCGAGTATAGTGCGCTAGTGGGGAAACCGTAGGGACTGTTTTCGGGGGAAAACGGAAAATCATGACCCTTTGTCATTACAGCTCGGAAGAGCTCGATGAGCTTCAGCAATTGCTGAAAAGCATCATCGACGAAGCACACCAGATGTCGCTCAATATTCCAGATGAGGACATTATCGAGAAACTCTACGACCTGGCCGATCGCGGCGAACGCGACCCGGAGAAGCTCCGCGAGGCCATTCTGACCAAGGCTGCGTAAACCGACGAGGTCGGTGCGCGCCTAGATTGTCATTCTGCGTTTTCGTTCAATCGGTTGATGTGGTTCCACCCGCGGTGCAGCGAGGCGATCGCGCCCGTCCCGCGGTTGGCAGTGGAAAATCGTGCGTTTCGCCGTTCTAGGTGTCCGCAAATCACGTACGTTGACGTGGTGCGTTGCGAATAAGCCTTTGGAACGGGCGAACTTTCACGATGGCTGTCGCGGCTAAACCCGTACTCCCGAATGGCCGTGACGATGCAGCGCCGCTCGATGCCGAGCAGGACGCGCAACCCACTGTCGTCATCGACACTGAGGCTGCGGAAATTCTCGCCGCGAACGCGCGCGGGCGGTCTGCGCTCGGGCTTTTCCCTTATGCAACCTTTCCGATCGCGCTTGATCCGGCGATGCCTGCCGTTGCGCGCCTTCGGCAGATTGCGGCGGCAACAAACCTCGGCAAGGGGACGCCGGAGACCTTGCTGTTCTGGAACAGCGGTCGGCTGAAACGCGTGAAATGCAAGGTTGCGCAACGCGGCGGCAAGGGTTCGAAGGTTTTGCTGCTTCACATCGAGATGGTTGAGGCTCCGGACGATAGTTATCCGCCGTCCCGCCGTGCGGGCACTTCGGCCGGCGCGGTCGAAAAGCTGCCGGACGCGCCGGCGAGCGCACCGGTCGCGGCCCAGCCGGTGGCGGCGTCTATAGCCGCCGGTCTCGACGTTGATACCATCGCCAAGCTCGCGCACGAGCTCAAGACGCCGCTGACGGCGATTGCGGCTGCTGCCGAGATCATGCGCGACGAACGGCTCGGCGAGATGAAGAACCAGCGCTACTTGAGCTACGCTGCGGACATTCACGAAAGCGCAACGCACGCCCTCGACGTCATCACGTCGCTGCTCGCAGAACGCGCCAAGCCCGCGACGGCTGCGTCACGCCTCATTGCAATCGATCTCAATGCCATCGTTGACCGCACGGTTTCGAGCGTGAAGGCGCTGGCGGAATCGTGTGGATTGAACCTTTCATTCGACTCCGATGGAAGCACGCCGCATGTCGTCGCCAATCCGACGGCGCTGCGGCAGATCCTGCTCAATCTGCTGACCAACGCGATCAAATTCACCCCGCGGGGCGGAGATGTCCACGTCGCGACCGGACACCTGGACGACGGTCGCGTGTTTCTCACGGTCCGTGATACCGGCGGTGGGATGAGCGGCGTCGGTGCGGCGGCGGGATCGATATCGGCCAGCGAATTGAAGCCCGCGTGGGCACGCAGCAACGGCATCGGACTGCCGCTCGTCGAATCGCTGGTGCGCGACATGGGGGCGGAGATGGAAATCGAGAGCGCGCCTCAGAAAGGGACGGCGGCGACGATCCTGTTCGGCGACTTCGCACGCCGTTTCAAGTGATCCGGTGAGGGCGTCGGAAGCACGCCATAGCTAGTTGAAAATTATAAAAATTCTAATGTGAGCGATGCGACTTAGTAAGTGTTGACCGAGTCGCTATCGTCGCGTTAGCTCAGATGACGATGTCATCGGCGACATCGCGCGTCAGTCACTCGTCAGTTGCTGGCGTCAACCGATACCGGGGCCTTGAACCTCGATTATTGGAGCGGACAATGGACTTTTTCTCCAGCGCTATTCATTGCGCACTTTCTCAATCATCAGCACTCGTTTCATCAGGTCTCGACTCCGGCGTCGTCGCCGCGCTCGTGAGCCTCTCGTCGGAGGGTTCGCACAATGGCTAATTCGGCATCCAATTCCTCTCTCGGACAATCGGCGCGTTCGGCGAAGGTCGTTCCGTTGCCGGCGCGTGCACCTGAGCGGCTGGTTGCCGTCGGCTTCCGCTGCTGGCTCGCCGGATTGTCGACCGGCGATATCAAATGCTGGGAAGACGCGTGGAACACGTTTTCGGGCATGCTCGGCCCGGACAATGCCAAGGCGTTGTTGCTCGACCTTTCGAAGTTCGTTCGCGCCGTCAAAGCCAATGCGCAGCGCGACATCGAGATTTCGCCGGCAGGCTGCCGCAGCTTCTGCCGCGACGAGTGCCTCGCGATCTCGATTATCGCTGCGTGTCAGCATGATGAGCGTCAGGCGCTGACGGCTGCGGCTGAAGCGCTGATCGGTTCGGGCGATATCGGCGATACGCTTAACGGTGCGCAGGCGCTGGCAGCGGCGTTGCGCAAGACCAACCAGATGCTCGATGCGGATTCGATCTGCCCGGCCACGTGCGGCCTTCGCGCGTCGCGTCGGCGGTTGATGTAAGCACAGAGGCCTACGCTTTATCGAGATCGTTCTGAATGCGTTCGGCGGCCATCGCGCGCTCGCCGAGCGCCAAGTGCAGGCCTGCTTTCGTGCGCCGCCAAAGAATATCGTCGGCGGTCACGGCCCATTCCTCCGATTTGAGATAGGCGATTTCGCGGGCCGTTAGACCGCCGCCTAAGTCTTCGCCAAGGTCTTGTTCCGATCGCGCTCCGGCGATGAGGTCTTGCGCGCGCGTGCCATAGCGGCGAGCGAGACGGCGGAGACGAGTTGGCGCAAAACCGCTGTTCGCTCGGACGAAGTCTGCCAACCACTGTTCGAACGATTGTCCACCAAGGTCGCCTCCCGGCAATGGCGTCGTTGCGGTCGTTCCGCGGGGCATGTCCGGGAAGTAGGGATGGAGCGCGCTAAGAGCGGCTTCGGCGAGCTTGCGATAGGTGGTGATCTTGCCGCCGATGACGTGAAGGATTGGCGGCGATTGCTTGGCTTCCAAGTCGAGCCGGTAATCGCGGCTGACGGCGGATGCGCTTTGCGCGCCATCGTCATCGAGCGGGCGCACGCCTGCGAAACTCCAGACGATGTCGCTATGTTTTGGAGCATTCCGAAAAAAGCGGCGCGCGACGTCGAGCAGATATGTTTCTTCAACGCGCGTCGGCGTGGCATTGCGTGGATCGCCCGACAGTTTTTCTTCCGTCGTGCCGATCAGCGTGAAATCATCTTCGAACGGTATTGCAAACACGACGCGGCCGTCGCTGTTCTGGAACGTGTAAGCGTCATCAGCGCCGGCGATGCGCGGGACGACGATGTGACTGCCTTTGACGAGGCGAATGGCAATCGCGTTTGCCGGCGGTTGTGTCGTAGTCGCCAGCTTCGCGACGTCAGCGACCCAAGGACCAGCCGCATTGACTATGGCGCGGGCAGCGCAGCGTTGGCCATCGCGTCCGAGCGAAGCGATCCATAGATCATTTTCAGTTGTGAGCGCTGCGACGGCGGTGCGCGTCAGAATTCGGGCTCCGGCATTGCGGGCTGCGAGTGCATTCAGAACGACAAGGCGGGCATCGTCGACGGCGCAATCCCAATACGTGAAGCCAGACGCGATCTCTGGCTGAAGCGGTTTGCCCGCCGGTTCGCGCCGCAGATCAATCGCGTGCGAGGCGCCGAGCGATTGGCGCGTGGCGAGGTGGTCGTAAAGGAAAAGTCCGGCGCGCATCATCAGAGCCGGTCGCATGCCTTCGACTTGCGGCAGCACGAAACGCAGCGGACGGACGATGTGCGGGGCTTTCGCCAGCAGGACTTCTCGCTCGGCGAGTGCTTCTCGGACAAGGCGAAATTCGAAGTGTTCGAGGTAGCGGAGGCCGCCGTGGATCAGCTTGGAGCTTGCTGACGACGTTGCGCCTGCCAGGTCTTCGGCTTCGGCCAACAGAACCGACAGGCCGCGTGACGCGGCGTCGGCGGCGATCCCGGCACCGTTGATGCCGCCGCCGATCACGAGCAAGTCGTAGACTTCATCGGTCATGCAAAACCCATGGGGAACCCGCTCCGCGACGTTGGTCATTGCGGGATTCTAGGCGACTCGCTCAGAAGCGCGAAGGATCAGCTTTTTGTCGGGCCGCCGGCTTTGCGGCTGCGGAACAGCAGGCTGAAAACCAATCCGGCGATGAAGCCCGCGGGTACCGAAACCAGCGTGATGGCCGCCGGTTGCAGTCCGCCCCAGTTGGCGATGGTCGTGACATGGGCGACGAGCGCGGCGCGAGCGGCAGCTTGAGCTTCCGGTGTCGTCGCTGCAGCAAGTGCGGCTTGCAACTCTGCGAAACGGTCGGCGGCTTCGGGCATGGCGTTCGACAGGCTGCCGCTCAGGCTGAACAGTTCCACCGGCCAGAGGTGGACGCCGAGAAGGTAGATGCCGGTGATGGCAATGCCGACGAACATCGCGGCGATGGCGCCGACCTTGTTCATGTGCCGCCAATGCAAGCCTAAAACGAGTGCGGGGAAGAGCCCTGCGGCCAGGATCGCAAATCCTTCAGCGGCGAGCAGGCCCGTGCTCATCGCCGCATAAAGTGCGCCGAGCGCACCTGCGACAAGCATTGTGCCGCCGACTGTCACGGCTCGGAAATCGAGGTTTACGACCTCGTTGGCGTCGCGGTTCGCGCGGATTTCGCCATCCTCGACGACGATGCCGGAGATGAGCGCGTTGCCCATAAGGATCGAGGCCAGCACGGCGCCGATCAGCAGCGGGTATTGCAGCCAAGGATCGAGGCCCGAGATCTTCGGTGCGGCGACGACGAAACCGTCCGTCGTAAACGCGAGGTCTTGCAGCCGGACGAAGCCGCGCTGGCCTGAGGCCTTCTGGCAGGCCGCCGTCAGTTCGGTTGGCGCTTCGGAATTGCGATCGCAGACCTTCACCCAGCCGAGCGCGCTGGCCTCCGCCAGCGATTGCGGAATGGCGGCAATCTCGATGCCTTTCGACATCGCCTGTTCGAAGCCGAGGCGGCTATAGACGGCGAGCGGCGGCAAGCTCGCGATGATGATGGCAACCGCGAAAAGTGCGGCGGCGGTGCGCTTTACGGCAGAGCCTGGTGCGACGGAGGATTGCGAGACGTGGCGGCCGAGAAGATGCGGCGCGACGACAATGCCGAACGCGACGGCCAGTAGCAGGCCGGCGAAGTTTTTCATCGACAGCTGCAGGAATGGCGACGCCATCGGCTTCAGCGATTGGAAGTCCGAGAGGCGATTGATGATCAGTTTCTGGCTGATGCTGGCATGACTTTGCAGTGCTGCCCCGAGTGTTAGATGGGGTATGACCGACCCGTCGGCGTAAAGCGCAAGGCCAATCAGCGTTGCGAGCAAGCCGCCGCAGATGATGATAAAGCCGATGCCGTTGATCTTCTTGCCGGGCAGCAGAGAGCTGGCCAACCAGATGGCGGTGATCGTGAGGGTAAGAACGAGGATCGCCTGCGGCAGCGGCAGGTTCGATAAGCTTTGAAAGGCCAGCGATCCGGCGCGGATATCGGCTGCCAGCAAAAGCACGCAGCCGACGAAGGCAATCAGGAATGCGAGGCGGCGCACGACATTGCTGCCGTAGCGGATGGCGAAAAAGCCGCTGATCGATTGTACCGGATAGAGCACGAAGCGCGGCGCGACGAGAATGGCGAGAAGCGCGATGCCGGCGACCATACCAAGAGGTAGTGCCAAGCCGTCATATCCCATGGCCGCGATATAACCGGTGAAGCCCAACAGCGCGACCGCGCCGACGCATTCACCGGCAAAGACGAGCGCGGGGCCGATGCCTTCGCGCGCCGACGTACCGCCCGCGCGCCAAGCGTAAAATGCGACGAGTGCAACGAGCCCGATGATGGCGCCCTGGGCTGCGATCCAGAAGCCGAGCGGGAAGCCGGCGAAGTGGAAGAGATTGAGCGTCAGCGCGCACAGCGGCAGAGCCACAGCCAAGATCAGCCATAGCATCAAGCTTGCGAGCAAAAGGCGGCCCGACGGCCGGCTGGCGCCTGCGATATCCCCCAAACTCATTCTGAAAACCTCTTCCCATCCCCGCTTAGCATCGAACGCGCGCTATTGGCGTCAGAAAGGCGTTCCGATCAAGGCGGGGAACATTACCGATGAGAGCTTCTGAACTAAGATCAGAAAAATGTCGGTGGCGGCGGAATGGCGGGCCAGAACGAACGTTGTTTCGCTCGTTCGAATGCCGGAATTGAATTGGGGCGGCTCGACTGGCGAACCACCCCAATAGTTTCGTCCCTAGACTTGGACCTTTATTCGTTTTTATCCCTGCGACCGGTCCCAACCATCGCTGAGTGGGCGCACCATGTACCATTGTGTCTTCTGCGTCAAGTCACCGCGCGACATAAATAATTTCGATTTTGTGACTGCCTAATCGATGGTCAATTTTGTTGCCTCGGAGGGGTGCACCGCGCTCGGTTATTGCTCGATTATGGCGAATTGGCGGGAGGAAATGCGTGCCGCAGCAGCAGGCGGGTTTCGCCTGCCCTCAGAGCGTGGAAATCGCCATCGTGAGGTGCCGTCGAGCCTGTGCAACTTATGCCGCCCCTGGCTTCCTGGGACGCCAAGAGTGTCTGACTGACCGGTATTCAGAGCCGTTTAACGCCCCGCACGCCAGGACGTGCTAAACTTGGTTTCGATCGGCCAGCAACTGGCCAGGAAATGGATTGAACGCTGTGGCATCGGCTAAACGCATTTTATTGATCATCGGCGGCGGTATCGCGGCCTACAAATGCCTAGAACTGATCCGCCGGCTCAAGGAGCGCGGCCACAGCGTCCGGGCGGTGATGACCAAGGCCGCGCATCACTTCGTGACGCCGCTATCGGTTGGAGCGCTGACGAATGAGCGCGTACTAACGAATCTCTTCGATCTCGACGAGGAGCGCGAGATCGGCCACATCCGGCTGGCGCGCGACAGTGATGTGATCGTCGTCGCGCCCGCGACAGCGGATCTGATGGCGCGGATGGCAGGCGGGCATGCGGATGACCTCGCGACGGCGGTGCTACTGGCAACCGACAGGCCGGTGCTGGTCGCGCCAGCGATGAACCCGGCGATGTGGCTCAATCCGGCGACGCGACGAAACGTGGCGCAACTCAAAGAAGACGGCATTCGCTTCGTCGGACCGGCTGTTGGCGAGATGGCGGAGCGCGGCGAAGCTGGCCCTGGCCGTCTCGTCGAGGTTCCGCAGCTCATTGAAGCGATTGAGAGTGTGCTGGAACTGAACACGGATGCCGTTGGTCCGCTCGCAGGGCGGCATGTCGTTATTACAAGCGGGCCGACGCACGAGCCTATCGATCCGATCCGCTATCTGGCGAACCGGTCATCCGGCAAGCAGGGTTTTGAACTCGCGGCGGCCGCGCGCGAACTTGGCGCCCGCGTAACGCTGATTACCGGGCCTGTGTCCTTGCCTGAGCCGCGCGATGTCACGGTCGTGCGGGTCAAGACGGCTGATGAAATGCTTGCGGCGGTGCGCGCGGCGCTTCCCGCCGATATCGCCGTGTTTGCGGCAGCCGTTGCCGATTGGCGTGTCGACCGGCCGCAAACGGAAAAGATCAAAAAGGCCGAAGGCAAAAGCGCGCCGATGCTGACGCTGTCGGAAAACCCCGACATTCTGAAAACGATTGCTCAATCCGGTCAGATGCGGCCATCGCTCGTCATTGGCTTTGCGGCCGAGACGCAGGACGTGCTGGCGTACGGGCAAAAGAAACTGAAGACAAAGCGCGCGGACTGGATCGTTGCGAATGATGTTTCGCCGTCGTCCGGCGTGATGGGAGGAGAGAACAATACTGTGCACGTGATAATGGCGAGCGGCGTCGAGAGTTGGCCGGAGATGAGCAAAGCCAAGGTGGCGCGAAAGCTCATGGAGCGTGCGGCCGGAGAGCTTCACAGCAAGCGGACGGCTGCAGAATGAAAGTGAAAATCAAGCGGCTGCCGCACGCCGACAGTCTTCCGCTTCCCGATTATCAAACACCCGACGCGGCCGGTTTCGATCTTGTAGCGGCGGTTGCTCCCGATACGACAGTGACGATCCTGCCGGGCGCCCGCGTGCTCATTCCGACGGGGTTGATCTTCGAGATTCCGAAGAAGATGGAAGCTCAGGTGAGACCGCGCTCCGGTCTTGCCATCAAGCATGGCGTGACGGTTCTCAATAGTCCCGGTACGATCGACGCCGACTATCGCGGCGAAGTCGCAGTCATTTTGATCAATCTCGGCAAAGAGCCGTTCGTCGTGACTAGGGGCGAGCGCATCGCGCAAATGGTTATCGCGCCCGTTGCCCGCGTAAAACTGCGCGAGGTCAAAAAACTTTCGAAGACGAAAAGAGGCGCCGGCGGTTTCGGCTCGACGGGCGTAGGTGAGGCGACATCCCAACCGAAGTCCCGCAAGGAGAAATCCGTTTCCGGCGAGGGGGAGACGGCGCAAACAAAATCCGGCTCTCAAAAGCGGGGACACTCGTCGTAAGCACAAAAAATGCAATGCTTATCGACGCCTACGGCTGTGCATCGCCTCTTGAGAGCGGTGCTCGAACCTGCGAGAAACGACCCTACATTCAGATGTATCTGGTGCAGACACGCGCCAACGCAACCCGAGACTTCTCAAACCGAGACAGGCCATGACAGAGACGCTTGAGATCAAGACACTGGACGCCACAAAGAGCTGGGGGCGCGGCCGCGTCTATGACAGCATCACCGAGACCATCGGTCATACGCCGCTCGTGCGCCTTTCGAAAATCCAAGAGGCTGCGAAGCTCAAGGCAGACATTCTGCTGAAGCTCGAATTTTTCAATCCGCTGTCGTCGGTCAAGGATCGTATCGGCGTGGCGATGATCGACGTGCTCGAAGCGGAAGGCCGCATCAAGCCGGGTAAGACCGTTCTGATCGAGCCGACGTCGGGCAACACGGGTATTGGTCTTGCGTTCGTTGCAGCGGCGCGCGGATATCGCCTCATCCTCGTCATGCCAGAGACGATGTCGATCGAGCGCAGAAAAATTCTGGCGCATCTCGGCGCCGAGCTTGAATTGACGCCTGGACCGGGCGGCATGCCGGCGGCGGTCACGCGCGCGGAAGAGCTTGCGAAGACGTTGCCGGACGCGGTCATTCCGGGTCAATTCGATAATCCGGCGAACCCGCTCGTTCACGAAAAGACGACGGCGGAAGAAATCTATAACGACACCAACGGCAAGGTCGACGCGCTCGTGGTTGGCGTCGGCACAGGCGGCACGCTGACCGGTGTCGGCCGGGCGCTGAAGAAGCGCATTCCAGGCCTCAAGGTCATTGCCGTCGAGCCGTCGACGAGTGCGATACTGTCGGGGCAGCCGCGCGGTCCGCACAAGATCCAGGGCATCGGCGCCGGTTTCATTCCGAGCATTCTCGATAAAGGCCTGATTGACGAAGTTGTGACGGTTTCGAGCGAGACGGCATTCGATGTGTCGCGCATGGTCGCGAAGGTGGAAGGCATTCCGGGCGGCATCTCGACGGGTGCCAACGTTGCCGCCGCGATCACGGTTGCCGAGCGGCCGGAATTCGCAGGCAAAACGATCGTGACATTCGCACCGTCCTCGGCGGAGCGGTATTATTCCAGCGAGCTGTTCGTCGATCCGCAGCCGCGGAGCTAAACGCGCAAGAGGTTCTTATGGCGACACTCACGTCCGAAGAGGTGCAGCGTTACAAGCGTCACCTTGTGCTGCGTGATGTCGGTGCGCCTGGGCAGCAGAAGCTGAAGGGCGCGCGTGTACTCGTAGTTGGTGCCGGCGGACTTGGTTCGCCGGTCGTCACCTATCTTGCGGCGGCGGGAGTCGGCACCATCGGCATCGTCGACGACGACACCGTTTCGATCGACAACCTGCAGCGTCAGATCGCGCATCGCACCGAGGACGCCGGGCGACTGAAAGTCGAGAGCGCACGCGATACGATGCTGCGTCTTAATCCACTCGTCATGGTCGAGACGCATGCGGAGCGCATCAATGCCGATAATGCGATTGCGCTGATTTCCAACTACGACATCGTTGCTGACGGCTCGGACAACTTCGCGACACGCTACCTCGTGGCGGACGCGTGTTATTTTGCCAAGCGACCGCTCGTCTATGCGACGCTCGGGTCGTTCGACGGTTATGTCTCGACGTTCAAGCCGTATGAGCGGAACGCCGAGGGCGAGCCTTATCCGACACTGCGCTGTCTCTTTCCAGAGGCACCGCCGCAAGGGCTTGTCGCCAACTGCGAAGAAGTGGGCGTACTCGGGCCGGTTGCCGGCGTCGTCGGCACGCTGCAGGCGACGGAAGTGGTGAAGGAAATTCTTGGTCTCGGTGAAAGTCTGGCAGGGCGACTGCTGATCTATGACGCGCTCGCGGCGCGCTTCGAGGTCGTCACCATCGCCTGGGATCCGGACAATCCGCTGTCAGGCAAGCAGCCGACGATTGTCGATCTGTCTTCGCACCGGGCGTCGCAGAATTCGGCCTGCGCAGCCGAGTGACCCCGTCTCTATGCTGACCACTGTCGCGCGCAATCAAGGGACGTCTCTTCCTATCGTTTGCGTACCCGGCGTGGCTCGCGATAAAAGTACCGGCGTCAATTGCGAGGTCGCCGCGTGTTGCCTCTTCTGCAGAATCTTTTCTTTCTGATCATAGAACTGCTCAGGGTGCCGTTCGATCTTGTCGTCGGCACGAAGCGGCGGATCTATGAGGTTTCGCGCTTTGTGGATGCGCCGAAGACAGTGGCGTGGAACGTCGTCTCGGCGCACAAGATCAAGCTCGAAGGGCCGCCGCCGATGGAGCTCGATACCGAGCCCGATCCAGCGCGTCCGGGCGTGTTTACGGGAACCTGTCAGTACAACGACAAGCGGCTCAAATTCGCTTACCAGATCCTGGCGGAGACACCGGGCGAAGCGATGACGTTGCGTCTGCTGGCGGATGAATGCGATCCGATCTACCAGGTCGGCGACGATTACATCGGCGCTGTTGCCGTTGCGGGCGACGACCGGCAATCGGTCATCACGGAATGTTGCGAGCTGACGCACACCAGGATTTCGACGCGGCTGTTAATGCCGCTGACGGTCTTGCGCAGTCTCTACAGCCTGAAGCGAACTGCGGAGGCTCGCGCGGGACGGCGCGGGCGCAATTTTGGCGATCAACTGACGAGCGCGGTTATTACCGGGGCGCTGACGTTTGCGAGCTTCTCAGCGCTTTTCGATATGTCGGCCGCCGTGATTTTGCTGCTCGTGGTGTTGCTGCATGAGCTTGGGCATGTGCTGGCCATGCGCTGGGTCGGCATTCCCGTGCGCGGAATTTATTTCATTCCGTTTTTCGGTGGTGTGGCGGTCGGCGAGGGTTTCGGCAAAAGCGAAGCGGTGCGCGGTTTCGTGGCGCTGATGGGACCGGCGGGCAGCATGCTGACGACGGGGATTTTCTTCTGGCTGTCGTTGCAGAACGACGATCCGTTTCTTGCAGACCTGGTGTTGTTGAGTGCGGTGGTGAACGGCTTGAACCTGCTGCCAATCCTGCCGCTCGACGGCGGCCGGATATTGCAGGCGTTGACGTCGCGCCTGTCGCCGCGCGGGGCACGTGCCATTCATGGCGCACTGCTGCTCGTCGGTGTCGGACTTGCCGCCTGGTTCGGCGACTACCTTTTGATGGCGCTCATTCTGCTGATTGCGCCCGGCGTTTTGTCGAAGCAGACGTATGCGCTCAACCAGGTGATGCCACTGACACGCCGGGAGATGGCGTGGCTCGTCTGCGGCTACGGCGCGACATTACTTTTTTACATCGGTGTGGCGGAGCGCACCTGGAATACGCCGCTCGTCGCGGGCGGTTCTTGAAGCCGCCCGCGAGACAGGGATTGCGTCAGAGCATCGCCGGATGGACGCGGTCGGGCGGTGCGTGGCCGTCGGAGTAGGCCTTGATATTGATGATGACCTTCTCGCCCATGTCGATGCGGCCCTCGATCGTTGCCGAACTCATATGCGGAAGCGCGACGACGCGGTTCGATGCGAGCAGACGCGGATTGACGGCCGGTTCATGCTCGAACACGTCGAGACCGGCGCCTGCGATGGCGCCCGATTCGAGCAGGCGGACCAGCTCGTTCTCGTCCACGACTTCGCCGCGCGCGGTGTTCACGAGATAAGCCGATGGTTTCATCAACTTCAGACGGCGCGCCGAAAGCAGATGGTACGTCGCAGGCGTGTGCGGGCAATTGATCGAGATGATGTCCATTCGTGTCAGCATCTGATCGAGGCTTTCCCAGTAGGTGGCCTCAAGTTCTTCCTCGACCTCTTCCGTGACACGGCGGCGGTTGTGATAGTGGATCTGCAAGCCGAACGCCTTGGCGCGGCGGGCGACCGCCTGACCAATGCGGCCCATGCCGATGATGCCGAGGCGCTTGCCATAAATGCGGTGTCCGAGCATCCAGGTCGGCGACCAGCCCGTCCATGTCGTTGCGGGATCGCGCATGTAGGCAGCGCCTTCCGCGAGACGGCGGGGAACCGTGAGGATCAGGGCCATCGTCATGTCGGCCGTGTCTTCGGTCAGCACGCCCGGGGTGTTCGTAACCAGGATGCCCCGGTTGCGCGCGGTGTCGAGATCGACATTGTCGACGCCGGTGCCGAAGTTTGCGATCAGGCGCAATTTTGGTCCGGCCTGGGTCAGAACCGAGCGGTCGATGCGGTCGGTGACGGTCGGGACGAGAACGTCGGCGGTTTTTACAGCTTCGACGAGTTGAGCATGGCTCATCGGCTTGTCGTCGACATTCAAGCGCGTATCGAACAATTCACACATCCGTGTCTCGACGACATCGGGGAGTTTTCGCGTAACAACGACAACAGGTTTCTTGGGGGACGTCGGCATTCGTTTCCCATTGCTTGAAAAATGCGGCTTTGGACGAGATGACTCGGCCGCTTGAGAAAGTGCGGCCCCGTGTCTATCAGATGGCCTTTGCTAAGACAAAGTCCTGAAATCAAATAGCAGACGCCCCACTGCCGGGCATGCATCGATCCATGCTCGAACGCGGGGGCTACGAGCTATTCCAAATGACTGAATTCGCCATCACAAATCCGACGCGCGGAAGAATTTTGCTTGCGGTCTCGTGGGTTAGGTTCGTCGTTGCGGCCATATCCGTGGCGATTGCGGCAATGTCGGCCGTCGTACCGGCAAAGGCCGATGATTCGCCGCCTGTGACCGGCAGCGGCCTGCCGGTTCCGCGTTTCGTCAGTTTGAAATCGGATCGCGTAAACCTCAGGAACGGCCCAGGGACGGACTATCCTACTGGCTGGGTCTATCGCCGGGCCGGGCTGCCGGTCGAAGTGATCAAGGAATTCGAGACGTGGCGCGAGGTTCGCGATTCGGACGGCGTCACGGGCTGGGTGCTGCAGTCGCTGCTGTCGGGTCGGAGAACCGGGCTCGTGCTGCCTTGGGAGCGAAAATCCGGATCGTCGCCGCTCGTGCCGATCATGGCCAGCGACAGCTCACGGTCGGGCGTCGTCGCCAAGGTGGAAGCCGGCGTGATCGCCGATCTGCATTCCTGCGACGGCCGCTGGTGCCGCGTGACCGTCGATCAGTACAGCGGCTACATAGAGCAAAAGAAGCTCTGGGGCGTCTACGAGGGCGAGACCTTCAAATAAAGGACGCGCTGATGCAAAAGCCCAAGCGCCGCCAGCGCGGTTGGGCTTTGCAGGCTATTCGTCGCAGTTAGATTTTCGCGAGCCTCACGACGACGTCGACGTGCGTGATCTTCATGCCTTCCGGTGGTTCGGGCAGGCCTTCGACCGAAATCGCGTCGCCGGGAATATCCATCAGCTCGCCATTGGGTTCGAGCAGGAAGTGATTGTGATTGGAGATGTTGGTGTCGAAGTAGGCTTTCGAGCCTTCGATCGCCAACTCGCGCAGTAGACCCGCGCGCTTGAACTGATGCAGGGTATTATACACGGTCGCGAGCGAGACATGCTCTCCGAGACCTGCAACCTCGGCATGAAGCTGTTCTGCCGTCACGTGGCGGTCACCGCCTTCGAACAGCAAACGGCCGAGCGTCATGCGCTGGCGCGTTGGCCGCAGACCCGCCTTTCGGAGGAGGTCGGAGGTGTTTGCCGGCATCCCGGTTTCCATATCGAGCGGAGATTTCTCGGACATTTCCGTTTGCAGAACCGTGTTGGCGTCACCACGTTCGATCGCAAGAATCGCCCGTGATGCAACGTGCTTCGAAGATCTAAGTATAGTCACTTGCCGGAAAACCCGCAACTTGCGGTCAAAACGGCTTTGAGGCGGGGATTTGGCCTGTTACACGCACCGGCTGGTCATGCTAGGCGCTCGGCCAAGCGTGTGTTAGGACCCGCTGATCTTGAACGGCCGGAGCATATTGTGCACTTACACGACACTATCGGCCATGAAACGAGGGGATACATGGCAGAACGCCGTTCTAGCTACGAATTCGATGATCTGCTCGCTTGCGGCCGTGGGGAGCTGTTCGGGCCGGGAAATGCCCAATTGCCGCTGCCGCCAATGCTGATGGTCGACCGGATCGCGTCGATTTCGGAGACGGGCGGCGCACATGGCAAGGGCCAGATCGTTGCCGAACTCAAAGTCGCCGGAAACGAGCGTCTGGACTGGTTATTTGCCTGCCACTTCAAGGGCGATCCGGTCATGCCGGGCTGTCTCGGCCTCGATGCACTGTGGCAATTGACCGGATTTTTTCTGGGCTGGCTCGGACTTACGGGGCAGGGCCGGGCATCGGGCGTCGGCGAGGTGAAGTTCACGCGAGAAGTGACGCCGGACGTGAAGCAGCTTGAATATATCATAGACATCAAGCGGGTTATTGCTCGAAAGCTGAAGCTCGCCGAGGCTGATGGGGTCCTGAAAGCCGACGGCGAAGTGATATACACAGCCAAGGACCTGAGGGTCCTACTCAAGTCGAGCGAAGGCCCTTAAGCGTGGGCCTAGCGCCCGGTTGCCAGGGTGGGCGGCAGCAGGAACCGCAGGAGTGAAGGAGCGCATGCGGCGCGTAGTTGTGACTGGGATGGGTGTTGTGTCCTCGATTGGGAACAACACCCAGGAAGTTCTTGCTTCGCTGAGAGAGGCGAAGTCCGGCATTTCTCGCGCCGAGAAATACGCTGAGCTTGGCTTCAAGTGTCAGGTCCATGGCGCGCCCCATATCGACTGGGAAAGCATGGTGCCGCGCAAGCCGAAGCGTTTCATGGGCGCGGGCGTCGGCTGGAACTGGATTGCGATGGATCAGGCCATTCGCGATGCGGGCCTTGAGCCGTCGGATGTGGTGAATGAGCGCACGGGCGTCATTCTGGGCTCGGGCGGACCTTCTACGAAGGCCATCGTCGAGGCGGCGGAGACGACGCTCCGGACCGGCAGTCCGAAGAAGATCGGCCCGTTCGAGGTGCCCAAAGGCATGTGCTCGGGGCCGTCGGCCGCGCTTGCGACCGCGTTCCAGATCAAGGGCGTTAACTATTCGATCGCGTCGGCGTGCGCGACAAGCTCGCACTGCATCGGCAATGCTGCCGAAATGATCCAGTGGGGCAAGCAGGACATCATGTTCGCAGGCGGCTGCGAGGAACTCGATTGGACGCTGTCGGACCTGTTCGACGCCATGGGTGCGATGTCCACCGGCTTCAACGTCACGCCGGAGCGGGCCAGCCGGCCGTTCGACAAGAACAGGGACGGCTTCGTGATCGCGGGCGGCGCAGGCGTCGTCGTGCTTGAAGAGCTCGAACGAGCCAAGGCTCGCGGAGCCAAGATTTACGGCGAACTCAAGGGCTACGCCGCGACATCCGACGGCTATGACATGGTCGCACCGTCCGGCGAAGGTGCGGAGCGCTGCATGCGTTTGGCCATGAAAGGGTTCGACGGTAAGGGCTTGCCCACGATCGATTATATTAATCCGCACGGAACCGGCACACCGGTCGGCGACGCCAAGGAAATCGACGCCATCCGGGCCGTCTTCGGCGATAAAATCCCGCCGATCTCGGCTACCAAGTCGTTAACGGGGCACTCGCTCGGCGCTATTGGTGTGCAAGAGGCGATTTTCTCACTGCTGATGATGAACAATGGCTTCATCGCCGAAAGTGCAAATATCGACGAGCTTGACCCGGCGTTCGCTGATGTGCCAATCGCTCGCAGTCGTATCGACAACGCCAGCCTTAACTGTGTGATGTCGAACAGCTTCGGTTTTGGCGGCACCAATGCCACTCTCATTTTCTGCCGGCATGATGCCTGATTAACCGATGCTTTCCTGGTCGCCGCTAGGACTGCTCAGCGGCGAACGGTTGAGAGCGATGAGAGTATATAAGCGTGGTTCAGGCTGGTTTGACGTACGCGGGCGTACCTTTGGTGACAAAAAGAGGCTTCCTATGACCGACATCGATATCGCTAAGCCCGGCCCAATCATGGCCGGCAAGCGTGGCCTCATCATGGGTGTTGCCAACGACCGTTCGATCGCGTGGGGCATTGCCCGTGTCCTTCACGGTCAAGGCGCCGAGCTGGCATTCACTTATCAAGGTGGTGCATTCGGCCGCCGCGCCGTGCCGCTGGCGCAGTCGATCGGCTCGAAGATCATCGAGGAATGCAACGTTCTCGATCTCGAAAGCGTCGATCGCGTTTTCAATCGCATCAAGGACGAGTGGGGCAGCATCGACTTCGTCGTGCATGCGCTGGCCTATTCCGATCCCAAAGAGCTTGCCGGCCGCTACGCCGACACGACGCGCGAAAACTTCATCAACTCGATGGTGATCTCGTGCTTCTCGTTCACTGAGATCGCGAAGCGCGCGTCGGCGCTGATGCCGAACGGGGGCTCGCTCATTACGCTGTCCTATGGCGGTGCGACGCGCTGGGTGCCGTCCTACAACGTCATGGGTGTTGCGAAGGCCGCGCTTGAGGCTTCGGTGCGCTATCTCGCAGCCGATCTTGGACCGCAGGGCGTTCGCGTCAATGCGCTCTCGGCCGGTCCGATGCGCACGCTCTCGGGCGCTGGCGTTTCGGATGCGCGCGTGATCTTCAATTTCCAGCGCGATAACTCGCCGTTGCAGCGTACGCCGACGCTCGATGAAGTGGCGGGGTCGGCGCTTTATTTGCTGTCGCCGCTGTCGGGCGCAGTGACGGGCGAAGTTCACTTCGTCGATTGCGGCTATAACACCGTGTCGATGCCGTCGCTGCAGAGCCTGAAAGAGCAGGACGCGGAAGCCAAGCCCGCCAGCGCATCGCCGTCGGCTGCAGCGGAGTAAAATCCGCCCATCTGGCCTGAGGCGATCGTCTGGCCCGTTGACGTCCACAATTCGCCGTCGCAAACACTCCGGCCATGATCGGGGTGTTTGATTCAGGGCTGGGTGGACTGACGGTGCTTCGCGCGCTTGTTGCGCGTTTCGACACGGTCGATTTCGTCTATCTCGCCGATCACGCCCACGTCCCCTATGGCAATCAGGCGTCGGAAGCCATCGTCGGCTATACGCGCGACTGTGTCGAAGAGCTGTTTGCGCGCGGCGCCAAGCTCGCGCTTCTGGGCTGCAACACGGCGACGGCGGTGGCGCTTCGGCGATTGCAGCAGGAATGGCTGCCGGGTAGTCGCTGGGCCGGCGGACACAACGTGCTCGGCATCGTCGCGCCGACAGTCGAAGGCGCAACGCAGACGCCGTGGGCGGTGACGTCGCCGCAATATCCGCAGAAGTACAACACCGACACGATTGCCGTTTTCGGCACGACGCGGACGATCACGTCGGGCGTCTATCCGGAAGAGATCCGCAAGCGCTGTCCGAAGGTCACGGTCGTGCAGCAGATCTGCTCGGAGCTTGCGGGCGCCATCGAGCAGAAGCGGCCGGAAGCGGAGCTTGATGCGCTCGTTCGCGAGGGCGTCGAGGCGATGCTTGCCAGCAACGGCAACATGCCGCCGCATCGCGCTATTCTCGGCTGCACGCATTTTCCGCTCGTTGAGCATCTGTTCCGGAAATACCTGCCGCCGTTTACGCGCATTCTTTCTCAGCCCGAGGTCGTGACCGACAGTTTCGAGGATTACTTGGCGCGGCGGTCGAATTACCTCAGCGGCAATGAACGGGGAAAGCTCACGCTGTTGACAACAGGCGACCCTCAGGACGTCAGCGAGAAAGCCCGGGTTTTCTGGCCCGACGTCCCTGCCTTCGCCAAGGCCTGAAGCGTCCGTGCAACGCTGCGACATTTTCGCTAGTCATTTGTCATTGATCCGTTGGCGGAAGAGTTCCCCGCTGGTAGACGTCATGGTGTCTACAACTCCGGCGGGTGCCGAAGGCATAGGGGAGAGGAATAGGCCCGATGACAACAAAGTTTTCGTTCGCTGCCATGGTGATCGCTGCGGGGCTGATGTTTGCAAGCGGACCAAGCATTGCGAATACGAGCGTCGCCGTCGGCAGCCTGAAGACCGTGGCTGCTGCTCAGGGGACTACAGTTCAAAAAGTGGGCTACTGGAATCGCTGCCGATGGGGCATCGGCGGCTATCACAAGTGGGTGCCGGGCGTCGGCCGTGTGCAATGCACGGCGCGCAAATGCTGGCGCAATAGCTGGGGTATTCGCCGCTGCCGCTGGTATTGATCCGGCGCAGTTGTCATCTCGGACGAGGTGTCGCGAGCGGGAGCTCGATACAGCGGGGAAGAGGCTTCTCCTACGAGTTCTAGGCCCGCAAGCGGTATCGCCAGGATGGCCGTTTGAGAGATCAGGCGGGGTAAAAAAAAGCCGCCGGACTGCGGGTTCCGGCGGCTTTCGTCATTTCAGCAGTGAGGCGAGGGCTCAGCCGCGCTCACGGCGCGGACCGCGACCGCCACGGCCACCTTCGCGGCGCGGCGGACGGCTCTCGAAGACTTCTTCCGGCTCGCCTTCAGCGCGCGGGATTTCCTGGCCGGTCGCCTGATCGACGACCTTCATCGACAGACGCGTCTTGCCGCGATCGTCGAAGCCCAGAAGCTTGACGTAGACTTCCTGGCCTTCCTTCACGACTTCGCTGACCGTCTCTGGACGGCCCTGCGCGAGCTGCGAGATGTGGACCAGGCCGTCCTTCGCGCCGAAGAAGTTCACGAACGCGCCGAACTCCATGACCTTCACGACCTTGCCCTTGTAGATGTGGCCGACCTCGGGCTCCGACGTGATGCCGCGAATGCGGTCGAGGGCTTTCTCGATCGATTCACGGTTGGCGGAAGCGATCTTCACGGTGCCATCGTCTTCGATGTCGATCTTAGCGCCGGATTCCGCGACGATTTCACGGATGACCGAACCGCCCGAGCCGATGACTTCGCGGATCTTGTCGACCGGGATCTTGATCGTCTCGATGCGCGGGGCGAACTCACCGAGTTCGGAACGCGCACCCGTGATCGCCTTCGACATTTCGCCGAGGATGTGGATGCGGCCCTCATGCGCCTGCTCGAGAGCGACGCGCATGATTTCTTCGGTGATGCCGGTGATCTTGATGTCCATCTGCAGCGACGTAACACCCTTGTCGGTGCCGGCCACCTTGAAGTCCATGTCGCCGAGGTGATCTTCGTCGCCAAGGATGTCGGAGAGGACGACGAAGTCATCACCTTCCTTGATCAGGCCCATCGCGATACCAGCCACCGGAGACTTCAGCGGCACGCCGGCGTCCATCAGAGCGAGAGACGAACCGCAGACCGTCGCCATCGACGAGGAGCCGTTCGATTCGGTGATTTCGGACACAACGCGGAGCGTATACGGGAACTCCTCCTGGCTCGGCAGCATGGGATGGATCGCGCGCCATGCGAGCTTGCCGTGGCCGATTTCGCGGCGGCCCGGAGACCCCATGCGGCCGACTTCGCCGACCGAGTATGGCGGGAAGTTATAGTGCAGCAGGAAGCGCTCTTTCTTCGTGCCTTCGAGGCTGTCGATGAACTGCTCGTCTTCGCCTGTGCCAAGCGTCGCGACGACCAGCGCCTGCGTCTCACCGCGGGTGAAGAGCGCAGAACCGTGCGTGCGCGGCAGAACGTGGACTTCGGAAAGGATCGGACGAACCGTCTTGAGATCGCGGCCGTCGATGCGCCGCTTCGTCTTCAGGACGTCACCACGCATGATGTCCATTTCGAGCGACTTGAACGCGTCCCCGAGCAGGACTTTCTCGTTCGGGTCGTCAGCCGGAATGGCGATTCCTTCGGTGATCGCCTTCTTGGCTTCCGAAACGAGGTCCTGACGCTTGCCCTTTTCCTTGGTCGAGAAGGCTTCCTTCAGCTTCGTTTCGGCGATCTTCTTGACGTCGGCGGCGTATTTCGCCTTGTCGGCGATCTTGATATCCCACGGTTCTTTCGCGGCTTTTTCGGCCAGCTTGATGATCGCCTGGATCACCGGCTGCATGTGCGTGTGGCCGAACATGACGGCTTCGAGCATCTGGGATTCCGGAAGTTCCTTGGCTTCCGATTCGACCATCATCACGGCGTCGGTCGTGCCGGCGACGACGAGGTCGAGGGAGGTTTCCGCCATCTCGTCAATCATCGGGTTCAAGACGAACTCACCGCCAATGAGGCCAACGCGGGCGGCGCCGATCGGGCCGAGGAAGGGCAGCCCCGAGAGCGTCAGTGCGGCGGAGGCCGCGACCATGCCCAAAATGTCGGGATCGTTTTCGAGATCGTGCGACATGACCGTCACGACGACCTGGGTTTCGTTCTTGAAACCATCAACAAAGAGCGGACGGATCGGACGGTCGATCAGGCGCGAGACGAGCGTTTCCTTTTCGCTCGGGCGGCCTTCGCGCTTGAAATAGCCGCCGGGGATCTTGCCGGCTGCGTACGTGCGTTCCTGATAGTTCACGGTCAGGGGGAAGAAGTCGATGCCGGGCTTGGCGGAGCGGGCGCCGACGACGGTCGCGAGCACCGTGGTGTCGCCATATTGCGCCATGACGGCGGCGTCCGCCTGGCGGGCATAATGGCCAGTTTCAAGCTTCAGCTTGCGGCCACCCCAGTCGATTTCGACGCGATGGATGTCAAACATGTTTGATCTTTCGTTTTCGCTTTTTCTGTTCGGTCGGTCAGCTCAAACGGCCTCATGCCGGTAGAGCGCGTATCGCGCCGGCACCGATCGGGGCGCCGACGTTCTTCTTGTTCAGTAGATCGCGTGACTGGCCATCGGGGCCCGTCCTGTCTTGGACGCTCTTGCGAGCGCGCAATTAGCGGCGGATGCCGTTTTTCTCGATGATCTTCTGATAGCGGGCGTTGTCCTTGGCCTTGACGTAGTCAAGGAGCTGGCGGCGCTGGCTGACCATCTTGAGCAGGCCACGGCGCGAATGGTTGTCTTTCTTGTGCGCCTTGAAGTGCTCGGTCAGCTCGTTGATGCGATGCGTCAGGACGGCGATCTGGACTTCCGGCGAGCCGGTGTCGTTGGCCTTCGTGGCGTTGTCCTTGATGATAGCCGTCTTGGCCTCACGGCGGTGAGGTGCGATCTGCGACATCGAATGCTCCTTTCGAAATTGGGAGTTTGAGATCAGCGGCCACGGCCGGGATGTCGTCCAGCGGGGTCGCAAACGAAAGCCGCGCGGGAACGAGGCCCGCGCGGGTGCGCTACTTATACACGAACCTCAGCCAAAGGCGAGGCGGATTTCGTGGGAAATTTCGTGATTTTCTTCAATGAATTAACGAAAATTAGCCGAGATTGAAGACGCGCGTCGGGTGCAGCGCGCCCTTGGCAAGCTCGCCGAGCGCGATTAGGCGACCCTTCGAGGTCGCGTAGGCGGGGCCGGTCATGATCGGCGCGTCACGGCCGCGAATGATTACCGTTTGGCCGCGCGCCAGCGTGGCGGCGTCGCTTTGGGAGACGAGCAACTCGGGGAGATCGGCGAGGGCCGCCTCAACGGGCAGCAGCAACTTGGCGATCTCTCCCGGATCTTCCGACTGCGCGGCCGCGAGGAGCGTGTCCATGCTGATGGCGCGAGCTTCGTCGAAGGGGCCGACTTCGGTACGCCGGAGCGCGATGACGTGGCCATAGCAGCCCATCAGCCGGCCGAGATCGCGGGCCAGTGCGCGGACGTAGGTGCCCTTGCCGCAGCGGGCTTCGAATACGCTTGTCGCGTCATCCGGCATGTCGACAAGCTTCAGGCTCTCGATCACGACGGGTCGCGGTTCAAGGACGACCGTTTCGCCGTCGCGTGCCAGATCGTAGGCGCGATTGCCGTCGATCTTGATCGCCGAATAGGCGGGCGGCACCTGCATGATCTCGCCGTGAAAGCGCGGCAGCAGAGCTTCGATCTCCGCGCGCTCGGGGCGCTTGTCGCTCGTTTTTGAGACGGCGCCTTCGGTGTCGTCCGTCTCGGTCTCAGCACCCCAACGCACGGTGAAGCGATAGGCTTTTTCGCCATCGACCGCGAACGATACGGTCTTCGTGGCTTCGCCGAGCGCGATCGGGAGGATGCCTGTTGCGAGCGGATCGAGCGTGCCGGAATGTCCGGCCTTTTGCGCGTTGAAGGCGCGGCGAACCGCACCAACAGCCTGCGTCGAGGTCATGTTGATCGGCTTGTCGAGAATGAGCCAGCCGTGAACGGCGTTGCCTTTTTTGCGTCGTGCCATGTTCGTTATTTCTTGATGTCGCGCTGAACGCGCTCGCTATCGAGAAGACGGTCAATGCGGGTTGCTTCTTCGAAGGTTTCGTCCTCGCGAAAGCGAAGGTCGGGCGCATAACGCAGGTTCAGCGTGTGCGCGACTTCGGCGCGGATGTATTTCTTGTTCCGCGTGAGGGCTTCGATGACGGGTTTCACATCGTTGCCGCCAAGCGGCATGACGTAGACCGTTGCGAGCTTCAGGTCCGGCGAGAGACGCACTTCCGGAATGGTGATGACGTGGGAAGCCAGCACGTCGTCGTGGATTTCTCCGCGAGACAGCAGTTCGGAAAGTTTGTGACGGATCAGTTCGCCAACGCGCAACATGCGTTGCGACGGGCCTTTGGCGCCCGATGGGGCTGGTTTCTTTGCCATTTGTTATCCGCCGCGGGATGGGACCGCGCGCGGCCTCTTGATAGAAATAGGTTACTGGGTCGAGGGAGTAGCGGATCGTCTCACATCCGCGCAAGCCCGCGCGATGAATATTCGCGCGGGATCGCTTGGTTTAAATGCTTAGAGCGATCGAGCAATCGTCTCGACCTGGAAGCACTCGATCTGGTCGCCTTCACGGATGTCCTGGTAGTTGGCGAAAGACATGCCGCATTCCTGACCTGAGACAACTTCTTTGACGTCATCCTTGAAGCGCTTGAGGATCGCAAGCGTGCCTTCGTGAATAACGACGTTGTCGCGGAGCAGACGGACCTTGGCGCCGCGTTCGACCTTGCCTTCGGTAACAATACAACCGGCAACTTTGCCTGACTTCGAAATATTGAAGACCTGCTTGATCGTGGCGTAGCCGAGGAAGATCTCGCGCCGGGTCGGAGCCAGAAGACCCGACATCGCCGCTTTCACTTCGTCTACGAGATCGTAGATGATGTTGTAATAGCGGATTTCGACGCCCGCGGTGTCGGCGGCCTGTTTCGCCTGCGCGTTGGCGCGGACGTTGAAGCCGATGACGACGGCCTTGGCGGCAGCTGCCAGCGCGATATCAGACTCGGTGATGCCACCGACGCCCGAGTGCACGAGACGGGCTTCGACTTCGTCGTTGCCAACCTTTTTCAGCGCACCAGCGATGGCTTCGACAGAACCCTGCACGTCGCCTTTGACGACGAGCGGGAATTCTTTGCGGCCAGCATCCTTGAGCTGCTGCATCATTTGCTCAAGCGTGCTCTTGGTGCCAGCAGAGCCAAGCGTCTCGCGGCGTTTGCGGACGCGGTAATCCGTCAGCTCACGTGCGCGGGCTTCGTTTTCCACGACCGCAAACTGATCGCCAGCTTCCGGTGCAGAGTCAAAGCCCAGGACCTCGGCGGGAACCGAGGGACCAGCCGCCTGGATGTTGGCGCCGTGATCGTTGAGGAGTGCACGGACGCGACCCCAGGCCGTACCGGCGACGATGATATCGCCGACGTGCAGCGTACCGCGCTGAACAAGGACGGTGCCGACCGGACCACGGCCGCGCTCGAGCTTGGCTTCGATGACGACGCCATCGGCCGTGCGGTTCGGGTTGGCCTTGAGGTCGAGAATTTCGGCCTGAAGGCGGATCGCTTCGAGCAGCTTATCGAGGTTGGTGTGCTTCAGCGCCGAGACCGGCACTTCGAGCGTTTCACCGCCCATGCTTTCGACCACGATCTCGTAGGACAAAAGCTCGGTGCGGACGCGGTTAGGATCGGCCTGCGGCTTGTCGATCTTGTTGATGGCAACAATGATCGGCACGTTCGCAGCCTTGGCGTGATTGATGGCTTCAACCGTTTGCGGCATGACGCCGTCGTCAGCTGCAACGACCAACACGACGATATCTGTCACCTTGGCACCGCGTGCACGCATGGCGGTGAACGCTTCGTGGCCTGGTGTATCGATGAACGTGATCTTGTCGCCGTCGGGCGCAGTCACCTGGTAAGCGCCGATATGCTGGGTGATGCCGCCAGCTTCGCCCGAGACGACGTTGGCCTGACGGATGGCGTCGAGCAACGACGTTTTGCCGTGGTCGACGTGACCCATGATCGTGACGACCGGCGCACGCGATTCGAGCGAGGAATCGTCAACGTCTTTCTCGCCGACGAAACCGATTTCGACGTCCGATTCAGAAACGCGCTTCGATGTGTGGCCGAATTCCTGGACGATCAGCTCAGCCGTGTCGGCGTCGAGCACGTCGGTGATCTTATGCATCGCGCCTTGCTGCATCAGGTATTTGATGAGGTCGACGGCGCGCTCGGCCATACGGTTGGAGAGTTCCTGAATCGTGATGGCTTCAGGAATGACGACCTCGCGGGCGATCTTTTCGCGCGTCTGCTGAATGCCCATGGCTTTCAGCTTTTCTTTCTCGCGCTTGCGCTTCAAGGATGCGAGCGAGCGGACCTGAGCTTCGCGATCGAAGTTCGTGATCGTCAGCTTCTGGCGCTGGCGGCCATCATCGTTGGTTTTGACGGCCGGGCGCGGAACCTTGACGCCGCCGGGGCCGCGCTTGCGAGCATCATCCTCTTCGACCTGCTCGCGAACGACCGGGGGACGCACCGGGCGGGACGGCTTTTCAATCGTCGTCGCATCGGCCGGTCCTGCGGACGCGCCACGGCGGGCCGGGATCGGCAGCTCGATCTCGCGCGGGCGACCGGCTTCACGCGGCATGAATGCAGTGTTGCCCGACGGACGTGGACCGCGGTTGAATTGCGGACGGCCGCCATCGCCGCGCGGCGCATGACCGGCGTCGCGACCGCCATCACGGCGGCCTTCATGGCGTCCTTCGTGGCGCGGCTCACGCTGCGGGGCGTTTCCACGTCCGGCAGGCGGCGGTGTCGGAGCAGACGAAGGCTGAGCGGATGCCGGAGCCGAGGTCTGCGGCGCTGCTTGCTCGGGCGCTTGCGCAGCGGGAGCAGCGCTTGCGGCAACTGCAGGCTCCGTTGCCGTCGGCTGCGGCCGTTCTTCAGCGCGCGGCTGCGGCTCGGGCGGTCGAGCGACAGGCTCGAAGCGAACCGGTTCGACTTCCGGCGCACGGTTCGTATCCTCGGCGCGGGCTGCAGCAAGCGCGCGTTCGCGAGCGGCGCGTTCCTCATTCGAAAGGACGCGGCCAGCGGAACGGTCGCCAGACGATTGGCTCGGCGGTGCCGGGGGCACGCGATGCGGTGCCTGCGATTTCTCGATCGTTACGGCGCTCGGAGCGGGAGGCGCAGCGCCCTCGCCCTCGGATCCCAATCGCCTGGTCTTCTTTTTCTCGACCACAACGGACTTGGATCGCCCGTGGCTGAAGTTCTGCCGCACGTGGCCAGACTCGACCGTTCGCTGCAGCGATAGCGGCTTTCGCGCTCCGACCCGGATGGTCTTATCGGTCTGGTCGTTCGAATCCGTCATGCGTTGTCCGTTCAGCCTTCACTAGAAAGTTCAGAAATATCATCGGCCGCCCCAGGGGCGGTTTCGGGGGCGGCTTCAATCGTGGAGCGCCGGTAGCGGGTAAGCCGCTCCGCTTCCTCCAGAAACCGATCCGACAGTCCTCCGGGTATGAGCGCAGCATGTACCACACTTCCGCGCCCAATGGCCAAGCTCATTTGCGCGATCGTCAGAACATTGACGATGGCAGCCGGTTGGCCACGATCTGCCTGAATAGCCTTGTATTTTCGATCAATTTTCGAGCAGCCGTCGGCGGCAGCATCGGCGCCATGCAGGATGACGCGGACCGGCCCTTTCTCGAGAGCCGCAAAAACCTTTTCGAAACCGGCGACTGCGAGACCGGCCTTATTGGCCAGCGACAGCGTTCCCGCCACGCGCTTAAGGATAAGAGCGTCAACGAGATCTGCAAGATCCTTGGGTGCTTCGGCCTTCGTTTTAAGGCTTTTTGAAAAGGCCTGCGTCGAGATGGCCTTTTCCACCAACTTTCTGTCGCAACCGATCCAGACGCCACGTCCGGGTAACCGCCGGTCGAGATCAGGAACGACAATGCCTTCCGGCGACAAGACGAACCGGATCAGTTCGCTCGAATCACGGCTTTCCCGCGTGACGGCGCACAGGCGCTCGGGACCAACGCCGGAACCCTGTTCCGTGTCGTCCAGCATCGACCGTTGTTGTCGCTTCGCCATCACGCGCGTTTGTCGTCCTTCCGGTCATTCCTATTAGCCTTCGGCGCTGACGCCGGAGGCATCAGCAGCTTCAGCTTCGCCTTCAGCCTCAGCAGGCTGTTCGAGATCTTCGGCCTTGATCCAGCCCGCGTGCACGCGCGCCGCCATGATCATGCTTTCGACGTCGGTCCGCGACAGCTCGAAGCCGTCGAGATAACCCTTGTGACGAACCGGCTCTGAATCTTTTTCCTTCTTGCGCTCGGTCCAGCCGATCAGTTCGTCGGTCGCGCAGTCGGCAAAGTCTTCGACGGTTTTGACGCCGTTCTCGCCGAGCGCAACCATCATCGCGGTCGTGATGCCCGGAATCTCGGCCATGTCGTCGGCAACGCCCAACTCGCGGCGCTTGGCATCGCGTTCGGCTTCCTGCTGTTCGAGGTATTCACGGGCGCGGCTCTGGATCTGCTCGGCGGTATTCTCGTCGAAGCCTTCGATGTGCGCGATTTCCGCGATGTCGACGTAGGCGACTTCTTCGATCGTCGCGAAGCCTTCGGTGACGAGAAGCTGTGCGATGACCTCGTCGACGTCGAGCGAATCCATGAGAAGCTGTGTGCGCTCGGCGAATTCCTTCTGGCGGCGTTCGCTTTCTTCCTGCTCGGTCAGGATGTCGATGTCCCAGCCGGTGAGCTGAGAGGCCAGCCGCACGTTCTGGCCGCGACGGCCGATCGCGAGCGAAAGCTGGGCTTCGGGGACGACGACTTCAATGCGATTTGAATCTTCGTCGAGCACGACCTTGGTGACTTCGGCCGGAGCAAGCGCGTTGACGATGAAGCTCGCAGCATCCGGGTTCCACTGGATGATGTCGACTTTCTCGCCCTGCAATTCGTTGACGACGGCCTGGACACGAGCGCCGCGCATACCGACGCAGGCGCCGACCGGATCAATCGAGGAATCCTTGGATATGACGGCGATTTTCGCTCTGGAGCCAGGGTCGCGGGCAACCGATTTGATCTCGACCACGCCATCGTAGATTTCCGGCACTTCGGAGCGGAACAGCATCGACATGAATTCGGGGCGGGCGCGCGTTAAGAAAATCTGCGGTCCGCGCTGTTCGCGGCGGACTTCGTAGATGTAGGCGCGGATGCGATCGCCGAGGCGGACGTTTTCGCGCGGGATCATCTCATCGCGGCGGATGATGCCCTCGGCGCGGCCCAGATCGACGATGACGTTGCCGTATTCGACGCGCTTCACGGTGCCGTTGATGACGTCGCCGGTGCGGTCCTTAAATTCGGAGAACTGGCGGTCGCGCTCAGCTTCACGCACCTTCTGGACAATAACCTGCTTGGCGTTCTGAGCGGCAACGCGGCCGAATTCGAGAGGCGGCAGCGTTTCGGCGATCATGTCGCCGGCTTTGGCATCGGGGTTGCGCTTCTTGGCGTCTTCGACGGTAATCTGTGTGGCGTCGTTCTCGACTTCATCGACGACGGCGAGCACGCGCGTGAGCTTGGCTTCGCCGGTCTTCGGATCGATTTCGCAGCGGATGTCGTTTTCCGCGCCATAACGCGACTTCGCGGCTTTCTGGATGGCGTCTTCCATCGCCTCGATAACGATCTTCTTGTCGATCGTCTTTTCGCGGGCGACGGCGTCTGCAATTTGCAGAAGCTCAAGGCGGTTGGCACTGATGCCTGCCATGGCCATGGGATCAATCCTCCAGATCGTCTTCGTCGAGTTCAGCGCCGTCGCCGGGCCGGGTTGAATGGCGCTCTTTGGCGCGTTGCAGCGCTTCGCGGATCAATTCGTCGGTTAAAACGAGCTTGGCATCCGAAATGAGATGAACGGGCAGCCCTAAGTGCTGAATGCCCTGTTCGCCGGTATCGGCTTTGATGCGGACCTCACCGTCTTCGAAGCCTTCAAGGATGCCCTTGAAACGCTTGCGGCCGTCAACGGCTTCTTTCAGCTCGATCTTGGCTTCGTGGCCGGACCAGTCTTCAAAGTCGCTCGGGCGGACCAGCGGACGGTCGATGCCGGGCGAGGAGACTTCGAGCCGGTAGGCGCCGGAGATTGGGTCGGCGACGTCGAGGACCGGAGAAACGCCCTTGGAGATCGCCTCGCAATCATCGACCGTGATCGAGCCGTCTGGCCGTTCCGCCATCAACTGCACGATGCGGTCGCGGCCGTCGCCCTGAATTTTCACGCGCACCAAGCGAAAGCCGAGATCGGCAAGCACCGGCTCGACAATGGCAGCAATTTCAGCCGCAATGCCGGTCTCGCGCAAAAAACGCGTCGTATCGGCGTTTTCTGCAGGCGAAGCCTGATCCTGATCGTTGGCAACCGTGTCTTGCAATGGCGTTCCTGAGTTTAAAGTCCGTTCGGAGCGGGCCCTGCGGTCCACTCTCCAATCAGTGCGTCGTGTTATTGGAATAGCAGCTAAATAGGCGACTTTGGCCTTTTGCGCAAGGCTTCGGCGGCGTCAGGCCCGCAGAAATCGGAAATAATAGCGTTTGCGGCCTTCGCGAACGGCCTTTGCTTCGTAACGTGTCTCGGGCCAGTCGGCGGGGCGAATGCGCCAGTCTCCGGGGCTTGCGGCCTGCCAGAGAAAGCGCGGTTCGTGGGCGAAAGCTTCAAGCATCGTGCGGGCATAGTCGCCAATGTCCGTGCCGATGCGCAGCTCAGCGCCGGGGCGCATCACGTTCGCGAGCAGCGCCAGTAACGAAGCATTAACCAAGCGGCGCTTCCGGTGCTTTCGTTTCGGCCAAGGGTCCGGAAACAGGATAAAGGCGCGATCTATGCTGTTTGACTGAGCGGCGCGCAGGATGTCGCGCACGTCGTCCATGTGCAGGCGAATATTTTTCAAATTCTCTTCGGTGACGGCCGTCAGGACTTTGATCATGCCGTCTTCGAACGGCTCGCAGCCGATCAGCGCAACACCCGGATTGTGCCGCGCCTGCCAGAGCAAGTGTTCGCCGCCGCCGAAGCCGATTTCGAGCCATGTTTGCGCGAAGCCTTCGGGCGGGGCTGCAGGATCGAACGCGAGGCGCGGAAGATCATGGAGAAGCAGTGCCGATTGGCGCGCGCTCGGTTTGCGGCCGCGGCGCCGTCCAAACGATCTCAGCTCGTGTTCGCTGTCAGACATGATGTGTTACCAGAAGAAAACAGCGGGTTTTGCAGGCTTTTGCGTCGGCATTGGCGATACGCACTCCGCGTCGATGGGGCGCTAGTTGAAACAAAATCCGGTAAAAGAAAACGGCCGCTTTCGCAGCCGTTTTCCGAAACTCAATTCGTGCGTGCGGCTTTAGCCGACGGCCTTCGCGATCTTATCGGCGAGGTCGGTGCGCTCCCACGAGAAGCCGCCGTCAGCTTCGGCGTGGCGGCCGAAATGACCGTAAGCCGCGGTGCGCGCGTAGATCGGCCTGTTGAGGTCGAGCTGGTTGCGGATGCCGCGCGGCGTCAGATCCATGACCTCGCCGAGAGCCTTCTCGATGACGGCTTCATCAACTTTGCCGGTGCCGTAGGTGTCGACGTAGATCGACAACGGCTTGGCGACGCCGATGGCGTAGGAGAGCTGGATCGTGCAACGATCGGCAATGCCGGACGCCACAACGTTTTTGGCGAGATAGCGGGCTGCGTAAGCTGCTGAGCGGTCAACCTTGGTCGGGTCCTTGCCGGAGAACGCGCCGCCGCCGTGGGGAGCCGCGCCGCCGTAGGTATCGACGATGATCTTGCGGCCGGTGAGACCGGTGTCGCCGTCAGGGCCGCCGATGAAGAACTTACCCGTCGGGTTGATGTGCCAGATGCAGTCTTTGCCGATCCAGCCCTCAGGAAGTGCCTTGCGGACGTAGGGCTCGATGATCTCGCGAACCTGGCGGGAGCTCAGGTCTTCGACGATGTGCTGGTGTGAGACGACGATCTGCGTCACGCCGACCGGCTTGCCGTTTTCGTAGCGGACGGTGACCTGGCTCTTGGCGTCGGGGCCGAGCTTTGCGGCGTCGCCGACCTTGCCTTTACGTGCGGCCGCAAGATCGAACAGGATCTTGTGCGCGTAGTAGATCGGCGCCGGCATCAGTTCCGGCGTCTCGTTGCAGGCATAACCGAACATGATGCCCTGGTCGCCCGCACCTTCTTCCTGGTTCGTCGGCTGCTGGGCATCGACGCCGGCTGCGATATCGGCCGACTGCGAGTGCAGCAGAACTTCGATGTTACAGTTGGCCCAGTGGAAGCCGTCCTGCTCGTAGCCGATATCCTTGATCGCGTTGCGGGTCAGGTCTTCGATGGCTGCGACAGTGATGCCCTTGGGGCCGCGCGATTCACCGGCGATCACGACGCGGTTGGTCGTTGCCAGCGTTTCGCAAGCGGCGCGGATCGTCCAGGGATCGAGCCCTTCCTTCGCGCCTTCGCGATAGAACGCATCGACGACCTCATCGGAAATACGATCGCAGACTTTATCGGGATGGCCTTCGGAGACGGATTCGCTTGTGAAAAGGAAGGACTTGCGCGCCACTTTGGCCCCCATGTTTTGAAGATTTGCGGGACGAACGCCGCAACACTGTGCGGATTTCAAACCGACGAAAGGCGCCGGGTTGTCGCAATCTTGTTGCGCCCGGTCAAGCCGAGGTGCGCCGAGAGACGCGAAATGGGCCGCGACCTAGCGCCCTTCCGTTTTATCGGAGGCGAGCCAATCCGTCACAAAACAGCAAGGCTTCAGCTTTCCTCGCCAGCAAGCGCGCGAACGAGTTCGACAATCGAACGGCGAACTTTCGGATCGGTGACACGGGCAAAAGCCTTGTTCAACTCGAGGCCTTCGCGGGTGCCGAGAAAATCGACGACGTAGCTTTCGTCGGGTTGCTCGGCGAAGCCCGGCGCTGCAGCGCCGGCGCTTTGGGCGCCGGAAGGGGCTTCGTCGTAGAAGAATTGAACCGGAACTCCCAAGACCTTGGCGAGGTCGAAGAGGCGGCTGGCGCCGATACGATTGACGCCTTTTTCGTATTTCTGAACCTGCTGGAACGTCAGTCCCAGATGCTCGCCAAGCTTTTCCTGGCTCATGCCGAGAAGCATGCGCCGCAACCTGACGCGTGATCCAACATGGACATCCATGGGGTTAGCGCGGCGAGATCCCTTCGGGGCCTCTTCGCTCGAATCGTCTTCGATAGAGATTTGATCCACCATCACTCGTACAGCCAGCAGTTCCAAAGGCAAAGGCTTTGCACTTCGTAGGTGCACGGGCGCAAGGCGTCAATGACCGAGCGCTTCCGCGACAAGTTGACTTCAAGACTTTGATTAACGGCCTTTTTTCCTGAGCCCGGCAGCCAAGACGGCAAAAAGCGCGAGAATGGCGGCAAGGAGCCAGTCACCGAGGCGCGCATAGGGGGGTAGCGGCACGGCTTTGGGCAGGGTGCTGTCGATCTGGCCACGGACATCGAGGCCAAGGGACGCCAGGACACGGCCGAAGGGATCGACGACGCCCGATATCCCATTATTGGCGGCCCTGACGAGCGGAGCGCCTTCTTCGACGGCTCGGACGCGGGCCTGATGGAAATGCTGATACGGTCCCGTCGTCTCGCCGAACCAGCCGTCGTTGGTCACGTTGATCATGACGCCGGGATGCTCGTGGCCCTGAACGACATTCCCGGGAAAGAGCGCTTCATAGCAAACGAGGCCTAAAACCGGGGGCAGGCCGGGAATGTGCATCAGCGGGCGCGGTTCGGGGCCGGTGGCGAAGGAGCCGCGGCCCTGCGTCAGTTTTTCGATGCCGATGGCGGAGAGCGTTTTCTCATAGGGCAGGTACTCGCCGAACGGCACCAAATGGGTTTTGTCGTAGGTCGCAATCGGCTGGGCCTTCTCGTTCAGCACCAGAATGCTGTTGAGCGTGCGCGTCTCAGGCGTGATTGGCGAACCGGGCGGCAGCGTCGGATCGTGACGGAGCGCACCGGTGATCAGCGTCGTGCCGGGCGGCAGGATATTCGCGAGAATGTCGAGCGCGACAGGGGCTTCAAGGGGGAAGAACGGCATCGCCGCTTCGGGCCAAATGACGTGGGTGATGCCCTGAAGCGAATCCATTTTGCCGGAGGGGTTCGTTAGCGACAGCGCGACGTGATCATCGAAGATGCGGCGCTGGTACTCCGCCATCCATTTTTCGCGCTGGGGAACGCTCGGCTGTACGATGCGCATTTTTACATTCGGGACGAACTCTTGCGGCGATTGCAGACGCCAGACACCGTAAGCCCACAGCAGGCCGATCGGCCCGACGGCGAGAAGCAAGGCGGTTGAGACGGTACGCAGGGGCGGGCGTTTGCGCTTGTCGCTCAGGGCGACGAGCGGGGCGGGAAAGACAAACAACGCAATCGCCGTCAATCCATAGGCGCCAAACAGTGCCGCGCCCTGCATCAGCGGCAACGGATAGGTCAGCGCGTAGCCCGGCAGGTCCCAGGGGAAGCCTGTCAGGATATGTCCGCGCAGCCATTCGACGATCGAGAGTGCGATGGCAAAGACGAAAACACGCGAAAGGCCGTCGCTCCAAAACAGTCGCGCCGCTGCACCGCCAATGCCCCAGAACAGCGCAAGCCCGGCAGGCAGGAGCGTAATCGCGAAGGGCAAGAGCCACGCAAACTTATCGGCTTCGACGAGGAACGCTTCTCCAATCCAAAAGAGATTGCAGAAGAAATATCCGAAGCCGAACAGCCAGCCGGCGCCAAAGGCACGTCGCCAATTCGCGCTGCCGTCGATCAGCCAGATGAAGACGGGAAGCGTCAGAAACAGAATCGGCGTTACGAACATCGGCGCGAACGCCAAGGCCGAAAGGCCGCCTGCCGCTATTGCAAGTAGCACGCGCCGCCAGCCGCGGAGCGCCATGATTTTCTCGCGCATACGCGCGATCAGCGGCGGTTGTTCCGGCGCGATGGCTGGGACAGCGTCCATCACGCCTTCGGCGCTTCGGGCAACGACTTGGTGTTGGTCAGAGGCGGACGCGGCGGATGGATTTTCAGTTTTTTGACGCGACGCGGGTCGGCGTCGAGAACTTCGAACTCGACGCCGGTCGGGTGGCGGATCAGCTCACCGCGCGCCGGTACGCGGCCAAGCATCGAGAAGATGAGGCCGCCAATCGTATCGACGTCGGTTTCTTCGTCGTCCGGAACAAGCTTCACGCCAAGGTGTTTTTCGAGTTCCTCGATGGGCGTGCGGGCGACGGCGACGATGCCGAGTTTCGGATCGACGATGATGTTCGTTTCGTCGTCGTCGTCGTGTTCGTCTTCGATGTTGCCGACGACCTGCTCGACTAGGTCCTCAATGGTGACGAGGCCATCGGTGCCACCGTATTCGTCGACGACAAGCGCCATGTGGATGCGTGTCGACTGCATGCGGATGAGAAGATCCACGGCCGGCATCGAAGGCGGCACGTAGAGGATCTGCCGACGGATCTTCACCGTCGTGATCGGCTTGTTGAGGTCGATCGCTCGCAGATCGAACAGGTTCACCGGCGCCGGAGCGTCGGGATCGACTTTGCCGTTTTTTGACGACTGGCCGGTTGCTTCGGCCATCAGCCAGCGCAGCACATCCTTGATGTGGATCATGCCGCGCGGATCGTCGAGCGTTTCGCGGAACAGCGGGATGCGCGAGACACCTGCCTCGTTGAAGGTCTGCAGAAGCTCCGATATCGGCTCGTTCTCATCGAGCGCCGTGATGTCGGCGCGCGGCACCATCAGTGAAGCGACGCGGCTTGAGCCGAACTGGAGCAGCCGCTCCAACATCTTGCGTTCGGCTTCCGTGAAATTGTCGGTGCCGCCGGTCTTCAACGCGCCTTCGAGCGCGTCGCGAACGTTCTGCGGGACCACCAAGCCCAGCTTCGACCGCAGCAGGTGAAGCCAGCCCAGGGAACCGAATGCCCGCGCCTCATCGGCTAAACTATCGGACAGAGGCTTATCTTGTGTGTTGTCAGTCATGGTCATGGGTTGAAACCCGGTCACTCACTTGTACCGGTTTCCAGCTCGCCCGTGTAGGGATTTGCGATGCTTAATTTAGAAAGTATATCTATTTCAATGGCTTCCATGCGTTCCGCATCTGCCGTGGTTTCGTGATCATAGCCTAAAAGATGCAGCACGCCATGGACGACCAAATGCTGCAGATGATGCGCGATTGGGACGCCTTGCTCGGCGGCTTCTCGCTCGACCGTTTCAAGCCCGAGGATTATGTCGCCAATCTGACCGTCGGGCGCCCCGTCCCCAGCCGGAAAAGATAAGACATTCGTGGGCTTAGGCTTGCCGCGGAAGCGGCCGTTGAGGTCGGTGACGATCGCGTCGGAAGACAGGGCGACGGAAACAAAACCCGGTATTTGTCCCTCGGCTGCCGCAACGGCAGCTTGGGCAGCGGTCTCGATCAAATGATCGAGATCAGAAATCTGCGACCAGTCCCCGTCGTCCTCAACGATTTCGACCTCGAAGACGGGCTTAGCCGCATTTGGTGACGCAGGCATTGGTTCACTTCGGCTTTTCGTAGGCGTCGACGATCTTGGCGACGAGGTCGCGGCGGACGATGTCGCCAGCCATGAAGTTGATGATGGAAATATCGTCAACTCCTGCGAGCAGCTCGACAGCTTCGACGAGGCCGGACTTGGTGCCGAACGGCAGGTCGACCTGGGACGGGTCGCCCGTCACGATCATTTTCGAGCCCTCGCCGATACGGGTCAGGAACATCTTCATCTGCATGCTGGTCGTATTCTGCGCTTCATCGAGGATGACGAAGGCATTCGACAGCGTACGGCCGCGCATGAAGGCGAGAGGCGCCACTTCGATGACGCCGGTTTCGATGTCGCGTTCGACCTTTTCAGGCGGCAGGACGTCGTACAGGGCGTCGTAAAGCGGGCGAAGATAAGGGTCGACCTTGTCGCGCATGTCGCCGGGCAGGAAGCCCAGACGCTCACCGGCTTCAACGGCGGGGCGAGACAGGATGATGCGCTCGACGAGACCGCGCTCGAGGCAATGGGCGGCGAATGCCACGGCGATATAGGTTTTGCCGGTACCGGCAGGGCCGACGCCGAACACGAGATCCTTCTTCTGGATCGCGCGCATGTAGTCGCTCTGTGTCGGCGTGCGGGCTTTGACGACCTTGCGGCGCGTCGCGATCTGGGCTTGCCCGTCGGTTTCCGAGCCCTCGGTCCGGGCGTGGCGGATCAAGCCGTCGATGTCGCCAGCGCCAACCGTCTCACCCTTGCGGATGCGGGCGTAGAGGCGTTCCAGAACGTTTCGGGCGATGTCGCAGGCGGCGGCCGGGCCGGTCAGGATGACGACGTTGCCATGGGCGTGGGCATCAATGCCCAATCGGTCTTCAATAAGGGCCAGGTGGCTATCGTATTCCCCAAGCAGCTGCGTGAGCAGCCGGTTGTCTTCAAAGGGTACAACGACGCGAGCAGTTTCAAGTTCGGCCTTGCCGGCGGGGCTGGGCCGTCTCGATGCTGACGCGGAGGACCCGCGGAATGCTGCCAATCCTGACTCTCCTTTGGTTGCGATTTTTCTACGCGCAGAAGTCAAAATCGAATCGACCGTAGAAGCAACGTTAGCATGCGGAATATGCCTTCGGCACAGCGAGGTGTGGTTAACGCACAACAAGCGCGGTTCACCCCTATCTTCCGATTATGCTGCCGCGATGACACCCGACAGGCTGACGCGGCGAACATCGGTCACGGCCACGTTTGCCGTGGACCCCACGAGGTCGCCCTCGGCGGCCACGTGAACGAGCTGTAGATAGGGTGTCCGGCCGACAAATTCACCCGGCTGGCGGCCACGGCGTTCAAACAGCACCGGAACAATCGTGCCGAGGGCCTGGGCGTTGAAGTCGGCCTGCTGGTCGTCCAGCAGCGCCTGAAGGCGCTGGAGACGTTCGGATTTGACCTCTTCGGGGACCTGACCCTCGTGGGTTGAAGCCGGGGTTCCGGGGCGGGGGCTGTATTTGAAAGAAAAGGCCTGAGCAAAACCGACTGCCCTGATGAGCGAAAGGGTGTCTTCGGCATCCTGGTCGGTTTCGCCGGGAAAGCCGACGATGAAATCGCTCGACAGGGCCAGGTCGGGGCGGGCGGAGCGCAGGCGGCCGATGAGGTCCAAATATTCCTCGGCGCGATGCTTGCGGTTCATGGCAGCCAGCATGCGGTCGGAGCCAGACTGCACGGGCAAGTGCAGGAACGGCATCAACTGGGGAACTTCGGCATGGGCGGCGATCAGATCGGCGTCCATGTCGCGCGGGTGGCTTGTGGTGTAGCGGATGCGTTCGATGCCTTCGATATCCGCCAGCCTGCGGATCAATTCGGCGAGGCCGATCGTGCGGCCGCCAGGGCCTTCGCCGTGATAGGCGTTGACGTTCTGGCCAAGCAGCACAAGCTCTTTGGCTCCTGCCGCGATCAGCTCGCGGGCTTCGGCTTCGAGCTTTACGAGAGAGCGCGAAAACTCAGCGCCGCGTGTGTAGGGTACGACGCAGAAGGTGCAGAACTTATCGCAGCCTTCCTGCACGGTCAGAAATGCGGATGGCGACGACACGCGGCGCGGCGCTTTCATGCGCTCGAACTTTTCGTCGCCGGGAAATTCGGTTTCGACGATGTGCTCGCGGGTATTAGCTGTGCGTTCGATCAGTTCGGGCAAACGATGATAGCTTTGCGGACCGATGACGAGATCAACCGCAGGCTGACGGGTTGTGATCTCGCGGCCTTCGGCTTGCGCCACGCAGCCTGCCACGGCGATCACGGTTTCCTTGCCGTCGCGCTTTCGCGCATCCTTCATGTCACGAATGCGGCCGAGATCGGAATAGACTTTCTCAGCGGCTTTCTCGCGGATGTGGCAGGTATTGAGGATGACGAGATCGGCGCTAGCTATGTCGTCCGTTGCGGCATAGCCGTCGCGCGCCAGCGCCTCCGTCATACGCTCGCTGTCGTAGACGTTCATCTGGCAACCGAAGGTCTTCAGAAAATAGCTTTTGGTGTTCGGGCGCTGCACGTCGATAGGCCAATTAAGATTGGGGTTTTGGCTCAGGCTTCCTGAGAGGCAAGCGCATAGCACAGAATAGTCCGGTTATGTCCATTTCTCGCTGCGGGCCGCGGGCAAGCCCAGTTTCTGGCGGCGGATTTCCTGGCTCGGCTCGACGGGAACGAGACCGGGGTCGCCGGGGCGGCCGCGGAGAATGCCGAGGACGGCGGAACGTACGGCGCGTTCGGTCTTCAGCGCCAGGTCCTTGCGATCCTTGAATTCCGAAAGCGGGACGGGCGGGCTGATCTTGATCGTTGCCGTGATCGGCCCGGATTTGAGCACACCCCAGGCATGCGAGGTCATTTCCATGTCACCGTACCAACCGATGCGCGGGCGGTCGGCGCGGGTCAGGGGGACACCGCGGAGGTGGGTGTAGACGACGGCCGCGGTCTGTACGACGGCGTCGCCGTTGCCCGTCGCGCCTTGGCCCGAGACTGCACCGAACAGAGATGTCTTGAAGGGCAGTACGCGATTGCCGTCGCTCGATGTGCCTTCGGCGAACAGTACGATGGTGTCGCCGAGTTTCAGCCGTTTCATGATTTCGATTGCGGCGTCGCCGGTTGCTTGTCGTCGCGTGCGATCGACGAAGACGGAGCGCTGAAGCCGCGCGAGCGCCGAGACGAACGGCCAGCTACCGACTTCGAGCTTGGCGACGAACGACACCGGAGCAACGGCAGAGAGCACCGGAATATCGAGCCAGGATGTGTGATTGCAGACGAGCAGCACCGGCTTGTCGTCAACGACCTGTCCTTCGATTTTCAGTTTGACGCCGAGAATCCGACAGACGTTGCGATGATACCAATTGGGAAAGCGGCGGGCGGCGGCGGGCGAAACCTTAAGCAGCAGCGCCTGCACCGGCATCAGCGGCAGCGTGAAGCCGAAGAAGCCTGTAAGAACAGCCGAAGCGCGGAGCGATCCCTGTGCCATCTGGCCTAGCCTCTCCGGGCGGACGACTTCTTTTTTCCGAGCGGCACGCCGTAGAGCTCCAGTCGATGGCCGACAAGCTCGAAGCCCAGCTCACGCGCGACGCGCTCCTGTAGCGCCTCTATCGCCGAGTTGGAAAATTCGATCACGCGGCCGGTTTCGATATCGACCAGATGGTCGTGGTGCTCTCTGGGCGCCGGTTCGTAGCGGCCGCGGCCATGACCGAAGTCGTGGCGTTCCAGGATGCCCTTTTCCGAGAAAAGCTTCAGCGTGCGGTAGACCGTCGAAAGCGAAATGCGTGCGTCGACGGCGACGACCCGCCGGTGCACCTCCTCGACGTCGGGATGATCAGTTGCTGCCGATAAGACCTGGGCGATGACGCGCCGCTGGCCGGTCATGCGCAGGCCATACTCCGTGCATCGTTTTTCGATGGATGTCTCGGACTTCGCCGAAGGTGCGGTCATGACGATCAAGCTTTGGCTGAAGACGATTCCTCATCGCCCGAGTATGGCGGCCATATAGGCTGTGGCAAGGCTTCGCGTCTATATCGACGCTAGGCTTTCGCGGCGTCGAGATCGAGAACGAGCGTCAAAGCATCGACGGCTGTGCTGCCGGGGCGTTCGTAATAACGCTTGCGGCGTCCGGCTTCGGTAAAGCCGAGTTTGCGATAAAGCGCGATGCCGCCTTCGTTGTCCTCTGCAACTTCAAGGAAGATGCGTTTGGCGCCGCCACGGCGGGCGGCCCGGCTCAAGCCCTCCAGCAGACCGGTGGCAAGGCCGACCCGCTGCCAATCGGGCGAGACGCCAATGGAAAGGATTTCGGCTTCATCGGCGGCGAGCTGGCCGATGACAAAGGCAATGACGGATTTTTTCTGGCCGCCGGCGACGGCGATCAACGAAGTGGCGGCGGGGTGTTCGAGCAGGCCCTTGATCGCATCGGTGTCCCAGGCCGGATTGAAGAGTTTAGCGTGCAGCGCCGCGATTTCCTCCGCTCGATCCGGCGACGCCCAAAGCATGCTTGCGTGTTTCACGTTCCGAAACGGCGTGACGTTCGTCATGCACCGGCTCCGAGGAACGGGCTTGGGGCAGGCGGCTTGGCATCGGGCGGGCGGAGATAAAGCGGGCGGAGGCTATCCGTTACCGGCATCTCGCAGGCCGGAAACAGCAGATCGAGGGCATCGGGCAGCAGGTCCGGCAGGATCGCCGTTGCTTCGATGCCTTCGCGGTTGGCGGCTGCGGCAAGCGCTTCAGCACCGGAACCGGCGACGACGATGGGCGCTGTCCCTAAGGCTTTTACCGCGTCGGTGATTGCAAGGCATTGCGGAGCGGCAAGGCTTTGCAGCGAATGGCGATCGAAAACCTCAATATAAACTTCGTCACGCCGAGCGTCGGTCGCGATAGCGACATAGCGAGTCGGTGCTGCGGGTATTCTCGGACTCATCGCCATAAGCTTGAGGCTCGAAATCGCGACGAATTGAGCGTCCGTCGCGAGAGCAAGCGCGCGCGCTGCAGAAACGCAAATGCGCGTGCCTGTAAATGTGCCCGGTCCAAACGTGACCGCAATGCGGTCGAGCGATTTGAATTTCAGGCATGCTTCGGCCATGACCATTTCGATCATGGGCATCAATCGCTCGGAATGGCCGCGCTGCATACCCTCGAATGCGAACGAAATGCCGGGGGTGAGCGAACGAAGCCCCCGGCCCGCCGCGACGGAGCAGGCATCAAAACAGGTATCGAGCGAAAGAATATTCATTCCGGGCGGCTTTTTATACGATTGATGCCATTTCGTCGAAGCTAAATCGTGGCGAACGTGGATAAACACCCGCAGGGTCGCCATATCCCAGATTACATAGGAAATTCGCCTTTATGTCGGTTCCAGCGAAGAACTCGGCGTCGACGGCGGCATTGTTAAAGCCTGACATTGGCCCGCAATCCAAGCCAAGCGCGCGGGCTGCCAGAATAAAATAGCCGCCTTGCAGGCTGCCATTTCGAAATGCCGTCGTATCGGCGTGCTCTTTTTTGCCGACAAACCAGCTTTTGGCGTCTGCCGGCGGATAGAGGCGCGGCAGATATTCGTAGAATTTCAAGTCGTAGGCGATAATCGCGGTCGCGGGTGCGGCCATTGTTTTATCGACATTTCCAGGGCTGAGGTGCGGTTTTAGACGCTCCTTCGCTTCTGGCGATTTCACGAAAACAATTCGAGCGGGCGAACAGTTGGCGCTCGTCGGACCCCATCTCATATGCTCGACAATCTGCTTCAATAGATCGTCAGGCACGTCGCGCGGCTGCCATTTATTGTTTGTGCGTGCCTTATCAAACAATTGATCGAATGCGGCATGATCGAGTGGTGTGGTCATTTCCATTTCCGTGGTTGTTTTTAGGTCCAGAAACGAAGAACCCCGCCGAGGCGGGGTTCAAAGGAAGAAATTCTCAGTTTAGACCGGTTCTACGGCCTGCACTTCCGGCAAGAAATGCTTCAGGAGATTTTCGATGCCGTGCCGCAGCGTCGCGGTCGAGCTGGGACAGCCCGAGCAGGCGCCGCGCATGTGCAGGTAGACGACACCGTCGCGGAAGCCTGAGAAGGTGATGTCGCCGCCGTCCTGTGCGACAGCGGGGCGCACACGGGTTTCGAGCAGCTCCTTGATCGTGGCGACGATCGATTCGTCCTGCGGATCATAGTTTTCGGCGCTGCTGTCGTTAGCGTCTTCCTCGTCCGTTGCCGCGGCGCCGGACATGTAGTGTTCCATAATCGCGCCGAGGACCATCGGCTTCAGGTGCTGCCACTCGATGTTGCCTTTGGTCACCGAGATGAAGTCTGAGCCAAGGAACACGCCGTTGACGCCGTCGATCGCGAAAAGCCGGGCCGCAAGCGGTGAGGCTACAGCGTCGCCTTTCGAGCGGAAATCGGCGGTGCCGTCAGCGAGGACGTCACGGCCGGGGATGAACTTCAGCGTTGCCGGGTTTGGCGTCGCTTCGGTCTGAATAAACATGCTGGCCTCACTTCGTGTCCGATGCCGAATGAGCATCGCCCGCCGGCGGGTGATTGGAACGCTTCCAATATAGGTACGCCAAATCGCCGTGTCGAGGTTATCGCCCGGCTCGGATTTGTGGCCAATTTAGGCCAATGCCTTGATTTCCGCGAGTGAAAGTTGGCCCGGCACGACCGTTACGGGAACCGCAAATCCGCCGCCCGCACGGCCTGCCGCCAGGGATGCGACAAGGGGTCCGGGGCCTTTGGCGTCGATAGACGCGCCGAGCACCAGGATCGCGATGTCTTCGTCTTCGGCGATGAGCTTGTTGACCTCTTCGGGCGTGCGGCCTTCGCGGATCACATCTTCGGTTTCGACAGCCTCGAAACCGGCGTGGGCGAGTTTGCGGCGGAAGAGGCGGAACAGGGCCTTGGCTTTCGTCGTCTCTTCGTCGATCTGCATCTGACGGACGCCCGCCCAGTTCTGCAGCTCGCTCGGCTCGATGACGTAGAGCATGATGATCATGCCCGAAGAGCGCTGGACGCGGCTCGCAGCGTAATAGAGCGCGCTTTCGACTTCCTGGCTCTCGTCGACGACGATCAGGAACTTGCGGCGATGGCCTTCTTCGAATGAGCGACGCGGTTTCATGGTCCGGATGCTGCCACTCCCGCCCTGCGGCCGCAATGGCGGCAAGTGCTGCCGCCATATGCAACTTCAGGGAACGTGTGGGTAAGCGATCAGCTGCGGATGAAGCCGACGATATCCTTGACCTTGTCCATGATCGGCGACGCGATTTCGCGGGCGCGCGCCGAGCCGTTACCCAGGACGCGGTCGATCTCGGCAGGATCGGCTGACAGCCGCTTGATCTCGATAGCAATGGGTTCGATGCGGGCGACGAGCACGTCCGCCAGGACCTTCTTGAACGACGAGAACTGCTGACCGCCGAACTCGGCGAGAACGGCATCAACGGGCTTATCGACAAGCGTCGCGTAGATGCCGATCAGGTTTTCGGCTTCCGGGCGGCCTGCGAAACCTGTCTCGTCGCTTGGCAGCGGTTCGGGATCGGTTTTGGCTTTCTGGACCTTTTTCGCGATCGTATCGGCGTCATCCGTTATGTTGATGCGCGAGAGGTCGGATGGGTCGGACTTCGACATTTTTTTCGTGCCGTCGCGCAGGCTCATGACGCGCGTCGACGACCCGGTGATGACGGGCTCCGGCTGGGGGAAGAAAATGCCGTCGGCGAAGCCGTTCTCGATGATCGAAGCCGAATAGTCGTTGTTGAACTTTTGTGCGATATCGCGAGCGAGTTCCAAATGCTGCTTCTGGTCTTCGCCGACGGGAACGTGCGTCGCCCGATAGGCGAGAATATCGGCGGCCATCAGGTTGGGATAGGCATACAGGCCGACGGAGGCCTGCTCGCGATCCTTGCCGGCCTTCTCCTTGAACTGCGTCATGCGGTTGAGCCAACCCAAGCGGGCGACGCAATTGAAGATCCAGGCGAGTTCGGCGTGGGCGGAGACCTGCGACTGGTTGAAGAGGATGCTCTTCTTCGGATCGAGACCGGCGGCGATGTAGGCGGCCGTGACCTGACGGATGGCGGTGCGAAGCTCGGCCGGGTCCTGCGCTACTGTGATCGCGTGCAGATCGACGACGCAATAGATGCACTCGTGCGTGTCCTGCATTTTGATCCAGTTGACCATCGCGCCGAGATAGTTGCCGAGATGCAGGCTGCCTGTCGGCTGCATGCCCGAGAAGACGCGCGGCGTGATTTTCATGGGATCCGTACCGGTGTTGAAATGATTTGGCGGCCTTATCGCGTGCATGCGGCCGCCGCGCAAGTCTTGCTCATTGTCTAACGTTGTTGCCTAACGTTGCTTGCGCGCCAGACGGCCGAGCTGGCCGAGCGTCATGACGCCGGTTGCCAAGATGATTAGGGCGTAAATGATCAGGCCGGCGCCGATCTCGATCCCGAGAATCGAGGCTTTTACCAAAAACCCTGTATCGTGCCCGTAATGGGGCGACAGCCAGTGGCTGATGGCGAGGAGGGCCGCGACCATGACCGCGCTGGCCAACAGGATCAGGGGGATGTTGCGCTTGATGCGGCTGTCGGCGACGAAATCGCTGTGGCGGCTCAGTGTGGCCCACAGCAGATAGGCGTTGAGCCAGCCACCTATTGCCGTTGCAATGGCGATGCCGAGCTGCGGCAGCATGCCGAGATGGCGGAACAGGAAAAACAGTCCGATCGAGCCGATGGTATTTGCCGTGAGACTGATCACGGCGTAGCGCATCGGCGTCTTGGTGTCTTCGCGAGCGTAATAGGCCGGTGAAAAAACTTTGATCATCACGAATGCGGGCAGGCCGAGCGCAAACATCGTCAGCACAGACGCCGTGACGTGGGTATCTTTCGGGCCGAAAGCGCCGCGCTCGAACAGTACACGGACGATGTCGGTCGGGATCGCGGCGAGCGCAAATGCTGCGGGGACCGTCAGCAGCAGTGCGAATTCGAGCGAGCGGTTTTGGCTGTCCATTACGGCCGCCGTGTTGCCGGCTCTGAGTTGGCGCGCGACGTCGGGCAGCAGCACGATGCCGACCGCAATGCCGACAATTGCGAGCGGCAATTCATAGATGCGATCGGCGTAATAGAGGTGGGACACGGCGCCCGGCTGAAGCGATGCGATGATCGTTCCGATGGCGATGTTGAGTTGGGTTACGCCGCCGGAAATGACGCCTGGGATGCCGAGCCGGACAAGGTGGCGAACGTCGTTCGTCAGTCGTGGCCGGCGGATGCCGAGACGCATCCCAGCCCGGTGCATGCCCCATATCAGCACGGCGAGCTGCAGAAAACCGGCGACGAAGACGGCCCAAGCCTGGATGATGCCGGCTTCCGGTTCGGCCTTGTAGCCCATCCACATCGAGACCAGCGTCGCGACCATCATCACGCCGTTGAGCACGATCGAGACGGATGCGCTTTCGACGAAGCGGCCGACCGAGTTCAATGCACCCGACATCAGCGCGACAAGCGACATGCAGAGCAGGTACGGCATCGTGATGCGGGTCAGCAGCACGGAGAGATCGAATTTCTCTGGCCGGGCGTCGAAGCCGGGCGCCAAGCCGTACATCAGAAACGGCATCGCAATTTCAGCGACGATGGTAACGATCAGCAGCACGAACAGGAGGCCCGCCATCGCGTCTTCGGCGAAGCGTCGGGCAGCTTCGGGGCCGTCGCCTTCGAGTTTTTTGGCGAAGATCGGCACGAACGCCGAATTGAATGCGCCCTCGCCGAAGAGGCGGCGAAAGAGATTGGGGAAACGAAAGGCGACGACGAAGGCGTCCGCGACCCAGCCCGATCCAAGCGTGGCGGCGATCAGGATATCGCGCATGAAGCCGAAGACGCGGCTTAGCAGCGTCAAGCCGCCGACGGTGGCAAACGATTTATAAAGTTTCATCGAAAAGGTTCGCGTCGTGCCACAAAGCAGATTTGCCCTCTTAAACCGGCTTCAGGCCGTAGACATCCGGCAATTTGATGGCCCGGCGGCTGCCTTGTGGGCCGTGGCCGTGAAGTCACGCGCCGGCACAAGCATCAAACTCTGGCGGGCTCGGTCGCGCTTTTCGGGCGGGCCGGATCGAGGATTGATCTGAGGCGCGACCGCAATGTGGCCTGCCTGGTCTCGTTGACGACCTGCTTGCCGAGGAGGTCCGTGACGTAGAAGACGTCGACAGCTTTTTCGCCGAACGTCGTTACGTGTGCGGAGGAAATGTCGAGCGAAAGGTCCGACAGTGCCGACGTCAACTCATAGAGAAGGCCGGGGCGGTCGCGCCCGGACACTTCGAGCACGGTCAGGCGATCCGACAGCGCGTTGTTGATGACGACTTCTGGTTCTACCGTGAAGGCTTCGACGCCGCGCGTGCCGATGCGTTTTTTCTTGAGCAACGTCGATAGCCGTTCTTTGCCGTTGAGCAGGCTTTCGATGGTGTTGATGATGCGGCGAGATCGGCGCAGCTCATCCTCATCATCCTGGAACTCGCGATTAAGCAGGAAAGTATCGAGTGCGTAGCCATCGCGGGTGGTCGTGATGTGAGCGCCGGCGATGTTGGCGCCCGCCGCGGCGCATGCACCTGCAAACAGCGAGAGAAGACGGGGGTGGTTTGGCGCGAAGACCGTCAGCTCGGTGATGGCAGTGAAGGCATCGGTCTTGATGTTGGTCGCGAACTTACCGCGCGATTGCATGGCATCCCGCAGGACATTTGCATGCGCGATCTGCGTCGAAAGATCTGTGCGAAGCCAATAGTTCGGATAATGCCGGTCGATAAAGTCGTCGACGACGTCTGCTGGCCAATCGACGAGCGCTTGACGGAGTGCCGCCTGCGCTTTGTCGATGCGTTCGTCGCGCGGAATCTGGGTGTGGCCGCCCGCCACGAGCGGCTCGGTTTCATGGTAAAGTGTGCGTAAAAGCTGGCCTTTCCAGCCGTTCCAGACGCCGGGGCCGACGGCGCGAATGTCGGCGCAGGTCAGCAGCAGAAGAAGCTTCAGGCGCTCCGGGCTTTGTACGATGTCGGCGAACGCGCGGATGGTGTCGGGATCTGAAATGTCGCGTGAGTGCGCAAAGTTGCTCATCGTCAGATGCTCTTCGAGCAGCCAGGCGACGAGATCGGTTTCGGCTGCCGTCAGCCCGAGCCGCGGGCATAGCTTGCGCGCGATGCGGGCGCCGACGATCGAGTGGCTTTCCTTCCGGCCCTTGCCGATGTCGTGGATGAACGCGGCGACAAGCAAGGCGCGGCGGTTTTGGATCGACGAGAAGATGGCCGTGCAAAGCGGCAGTTCGGATGCAAGCTCTCCGCGCTCGATAGCAACGATGTTGCCGAGCGTGCGCAGCAGATGTTCATCGACCGTGTAGTGATGATACATGTTGAACTGCATCATTGCGACGATGCGACCGAATTCCGGCAGGAAGCGGCCGAGGACGCCAGCGTCATTCATGTGCCGGAGCGAGGCTTCGGGATTACCCTTCGCCGTCAGCAGCGAAAGGAAAATGGCGTTGGCCTCGGGGTCGTGGCGCAGCTTGTCGTCGATCAGGCGCAGCGAGCTACGCAGCAGCCGGATGGCGTCGGGATGAAGATACGCGCCGGTGTTCGCGGCCTGCGCAAAGAAGCGAATGAGATTGACCGGATCGCGCGCGAAAACCTCGCGGTCGGTGACGTTGAGCCGATCGTTGTCGATGCGGAAATCGGTTTTTTCGCGGACTTCGCGGCGCGTTTTCCAGCTTAGCGGGCTCAACAGGCGCTTGTAGCCGGGCGATGTTTTCAGCTGCTGCATTTCCAGCGCACCGCATAGAATCGTCGTCAAGTCACCGACGTCCTTTGCGATCAGAAAGTAATGCTTCATGAAGCGTTCGACAGCGCGGAGACCTTCACGCGACGTATAGCCGAGGTTCTTCGCCATCGCGGGCTGAACTTCGAACGACAAAACCTCTTCGGCGCGGCCGGTGAGGAAATGCAGAAAGCAGCGCACGCGCCACAGGAAATCTTCGCAGCGGCGGAATGTCTGGACTTCTTCCGGCGTGAAGATACCAGCTTCGACGGCTGCGGCGCCGACCTCCTGGTTGAAGATATATTTCGACAGCCATTGCAGCGTATGGAGATCGCGCAGGCCGCCCTTGCCGTCCTTGATATTGGGCTCGACTTTGTAGCGGCTTTCGCCGGCCCGGCGCGTGCGCTCGTCGCGCTCGGCCATCTTGGCGTCGATGAATTGGCGCGCGGTGCCTTTGACGACTTCGGCGCGGAAGCGATCCTCGAATTCGGCAAAGAGCTGCGTGTCGCCGAGGATCAATCGGGAATCGAGCAGCGCGGTGCGGATGGTAATGTCGGCCTGGCTGAGCTTCAGGCATTGATCGACCGTACGCGTCGCATGCCCCACCTTGAAGCCCAGATCCCAGAGCATCAGGAGCATGTATTCGACGACACTCTCGCCCCACGGCGTCTGCTTGTAAGGAAGCAGAAACAGCAGGTCGATGTCGGAGCCCGGCGCCAGCAGTCCGCGGCCGTAGCCGCCTGTCGCCACGATCGCCATACGTTCGGCGTCGGAGGGATTGGTGGCGCGATAAACATGCGTCACCGTGTAATCGTAAATGAGGCGCAGCAACTCGTCCTGAAACAAGCTCAGGCCCGCGGCGCAGCGGCGACCGTTGCCGTCGGCTTCAAGCGCCGTGCGGGCAGATTCGCGCGCATTCTTGACGAGGCCTTTGAGGCTTTCCAGCACCTTGGGGCGCGCTTCCGCGTGCGAGGCGTTGCTGGCATTGAAATGCCCCGTCAACTCGCGGCGGGCGGCGAGCCGGTCAAAATAGGGCGGCGGGGTAAGGACGTTCACGGTATCGTCGGTCAAGGCTTCGTCTTCTTCAAATTTTCGGCCAGAGCCTTGAGTTCATAGAGCTTCTCGAGCGCCGCCTTGGGCGAGAGATCGTCAGGATGCATGTTCAAGAGCAGCTTTTCAACGGCAGAAGGCTCATCATTGGCCGACGCGCCGCCTGATGCGCCTTTGGGCCGCGCCACGGAGAATAGCGGCAGATCATCGATGCTTTCGTCCCCGGCTTTGGGCCGGCGGTCGGCTTTTTCAAGGCGGGCGAGCACTTGGCGCGCTCTGGCGACGACAGGATCGGGAAGGCCTGCGAGCTTTGCCACCTGGATGCCGTAGGAGCGGTCGGCGGCGCCGGGCTTCACTTTGTGCAGGAAAACGATGGTGTCGTGCCATTCGGCGACGTCCATCGTGACGTTGGCGATGTCGTCGAGACGGCGGGCGAGTGCGGTCAGCTCATGGTAGTGTGTGGCGAAGAGGGCGCGGGCCTTCGTTACGCCGTGGAGATATTCGACTGTCGCCCACGCAATCGAAAGCCCATCGAAGGTTGCGGTGCCGCGGCCGATCTCGTCCAGGATGACGAGCGAGCGTTTCGTCGCCTGATTGAGTATCGCAGCCGTTTCGACCATTTCGACCATGAACGTCGATCGGCCGCGCGCCAGATCGTCGGAGGCGCCGACGCGCGAGAACAGCCGGTCGACGACCCCGATGTGAGCCGAGCGTGCGGGCACGTAAGAGCCCATTTGGGCCATCACGGTGATGAGCGCGTTCTGGCGCAGGAACGTCGATTTGCCGGCCATGTTCGGACCGGTGACGAGCCAGATGCGGGCATCGGGAAGCTGGTTTTCGGCGGGATGGGCCTCGGGGGTGCCGCTGCGGCCGAGAATGCAATCATTCTCGATGAAGGCGGTCCCGCCCTGTTTCGCCAGTGCCTGCTGGACGACGGGATGGCGGCCGCCGCGAATTTCGAAGGCGGACGTTTCGTCGATGGATGGGCGCACATAGCCCTGTTCCAGCGCGAGCGATGCCAGAGACGCGTAAACGTCGAGTTCGGCAAGCGCGGCGGCCGCTGCGCCGAGCGCGTCCGTTGCGGATGAGATGTCTTCAGTCAGCGACGTGAAGATTTCCTGCTCAAGATTGAGTGCGCGTTCGCTGGCGGATGCGATCTGGCCTTCGGTTTCGAGCAGTTCGGAGGTCGCAAAGCGTACCGCATTCGCCATCGTCTGGCGGTGACGAAAGCGTTCGGACAGCGGCGGCGACATCAGGGGCTTGGCGTTTAGTTGTGTGACCTCAATGTAGAAGCCGAGAATGTTGTTGTGGCGCACACGGAGCGTCTTGATGCCCGTTTCTTCGATGTAGCGGGTCTCAAGCTCAGCCATGACGCGGCGGCTGTCGTTGCGCAGAGCGCGTGCCGCGTCGAGATCTGAATTGTAGCCTTCGCGGATGAAACCGCCGTCTCGGCGAAGCAGCGGCGGATCGTCGACAAGGGCATTCGTCAATGCGTGCGCAAGGGCTGCCGGAACGGCCTCAAGACGCGTACAGATGGATTGCAGCTCGGGCGGCAACGAGAGCGGCGTTGCGGCGCGGTTCAGCATATTTGCGGCGTTGGATGCCGCGTCTATGGCATCGCGCACGGCGGCAAGGTCGCGAGGGCCGCCACGGCCGAACGTCAGTCGCGGCAGGGCACGCGCGAGATCGGGCGTGCCGCGCAGACAGTCACGAAGGTCGTCCATGAGACGCCGGTTGTCGACGAGAAAGGACACAGCGTCGAGCCGGGCTTCGATCGTGATCGGCGCGATCAGGGGGCTCGCAACTCGTGCCTGCAGTTCGCGTGCGCCGCCGCCGGTAATGGTGCGGTCCATCGCGGCAAGCAAGGTCGAGGATTTGTCGCTCGACGTCGATTTCACGAGTTCGAGGCTGGCGCGGCTGGCAGCATCGATGAAGAGGGCCGCACTCCCCGACCGGCGCGGCGCTTGCAGCAGCGGCTTTCGCCCCATCTGCGTCAGGTCGACGTATTTCAGAACAGCGCCGACGGCGGCGAGTTCGCTGCGTGAAAACGAACCGAAACCGGCGAGATCGGCGACGCCAAGGCATTCTTTGAGATCGCGTGCGCCGGAAGCGCCGTCGAAATAGGCGGATGGAATGGGCGTCATCTTGCCGCCGGAATAATCGACCGTCCGTGCGAAGGCTTCCATGCCGATGAGCGTGTCGGCAGCCAGAACTTCGCTCGATGCCAGGCGGATCAGTTCACCGGAAAGATCGACGCCTGACACTTCCGAGACCTCGAATTCGCCGGTCGAAATATCGATCGAGGCGAGCGCGACGCGGGCGTCCGGGAATGCGAGACCCAACTCAGCCGGGGTGGCGAGGAAAACGGCCGTCAGGTAATTGCGCGCCTTGGCGTCGAGCAGGGCTTCCTCGGTCAGCGTGCCGGGGGTTACGAGGCGGACGACGTCACGTTTGACGACGGCCTTGGCGCCGCGTTTCCGCGCCTCGGCTGGGTCTTCGAGCTGCTCGCAAACCGCGACGCGGTGCCCTTGCTTGATCAACCTTTGCAGATATTCGTCGGCGCGGTGCACGGGGACGCCGCACATTGGGATGTCCTCGCCCCGATGTTTGCCGCGCTTGGTCAGAACAATCGAAAGCGCCTCGGAGGCGATGACCGCATCGTCAAAGAAAAGCTCATAAAAATCGCCCATCCGATACCAAAGGAGACTATCGGGATTGGCCGCTTTGATTTCTAGGTATTGGGCCATGGAGGGCGTGGCCTCGGGCGTCGCGGGCGTAGTGCTGCTCTGCGACACTTCGGCAGGCGCCGACGGCGCCGATTCTGGCCGCCTGCTCTTGCGCGGCTCGTCGGTTCTGGACATCAAGAGATTACGTTTCAAATTGCCCTGTTCGGCTTTACGAAAGGCGCGAAAAGGAACGTCTCGCCGCCCCATCCAAGCGCTGGATATGCATAGGTTGCCGTCCCGGCTCCCGCAACCTATCGTGCCGGCCCTTATCCCCTGATGTGTGTTTGGGCAACACTGCCCTGGCGCACGAAATCCTGAACGGTCAACATCATGCCCTCCCTTCACCGCGCAGCCCACGTGACGGCTCAAGAAGCGCTTGCATTCCATGCCAACGGCAAGCCCGGCAAGCTCGAAATTACGCCAACGAAGCCGTTGGCGACGCAGCGCGATTTGTCTTTGGCATATTCTCCGGGCGTTGCCATTCCAGTTCAGGCCATCGCCGAAAATCCGCGCGATGCCTACGCCTACACGAGCAAGGGCAATTTCGTTGCCGTGGTGTCGAATGGCACCGCCATTCTGGGGCTTGGAAATCTCGGGGCGCTGGCAGCGAAGCCGGTGATGGAAGGCAAGGCGGCGCTGTTTAAGCGATTTGCTGACATCGATTCCATCGACCTGCTCGTCGATACGCCCGATCCGGATGCATTCATCAATTCGGTGCGTTATCTCGGGCCGTCGTTCGGCGGCATGAACCTCGAAGATATCAAGTCGCCCGATTGCTTCGTGATTGAAGAGAAGCTCAAAGAGCTGCTCGATATTCCCGTTTTTCATGACGATCAGCACGGGACGGCCATCGTCGTTGCAGCAGGCGTACTGAACGGATTGCGCGTCGTCGAAAAGGATATCGGCGACGTGAAGCTCGTGTGCGCCGGCGCGGGTGCTGCGGCGCTCGCCTGTCTCAATTTGCTCGTGAAGATAGGTCTCAAGCGCGAGAACATCTACGTCTGCGATATCAAAGGTCTCGTCTACGAGGGTCGCAAGGAGCTGATGGACCCCTATAAGGCGCCTTTCGCTCAGAAGACGAACGCTCGGACGTTGAGTGACGTCATCGGCGGCGCCGATATTTTCCTCGGACTGTCGGCGGCCGGCGTGCTGTCGCGAGAGATGGTTACGCAGATGGGGCCAAAGCCGCTCATCTTTGCGATGGCCAACCCGGATCCTGAGATCACGCCGGAAGAGGTGAGGTCGGTACGTACCGATGCCATCATGGCGACCGGCCGTTCGGACTACCCGAACCAGATCAATAACGTTCTGTGCTTTCCATTCATCTTCCGCGGCGCGCTCGACGTGCATGCGACGACGATCAACGACGCGATGAAGATCGCGGCTGCCGAAGCGATTGCGGCGCTGGCGCGGGCCGAGGTTCCCGATCAGGTTGCGGCGGCGTTTCTTGGCGAGCGCCCGACGTTCGGTCCTGGATACATCATTCCGGCGCCGTTCGATCCGCGCCTGCTGCCGCACGTCTCCGCCGCTGTCGCGAAAGCGGCAATGGATTCGGGCGTTGCGCGCAATCCGATCGTCGATATGGAAGGCTACGTTGCACGCCTCAATGCGCGGCTCGATCCGGTGCAGGGCTGGTTGCAATCAACGTTCGACGCAGTTCGTAACGATCCCAAGCGCGTGGTGTTTGCCGAAGGCGAAGAGCCTGCCGTTATCCGTGCGGCGCATACGTTCTTCCAGCAGGGCTATGGACAGCCTATCCTGATCGGGCGGAAGAAAGTCGTCACCGATCGCTTCCGCGAACTCGGCATTCCGCTTCGCCGGGAATTCGAGTTGATCGACACGAGCGAGTCGCCGTTCCTCGATGAGTTTACCGAGTTTCTTTATGCGCGATTGCAGCGGCGCGGGTATTTGAAGCGCGACTGCGAGCGTCTGGTCACCAATGAGCGAAATATTTTCGCCGCGCTGATGGTCGTGCACGGGCATGCCGATGCGCTGGTGTCCGGCGTGACCCGCAACTGGACAAGCGTCTATGCCGACATCCACCGGGTCATGGACGAGAAGCCCGGCCGCCATGTGATCGGCGTGTCGCTGGTGCTGATCCGCGGCCGCGCCGTGCTCATCGCCGACACGAGCATTCACGATTTGCCGACAGGCGAGCAGATTGCAGATATTGCCGTCGAAGCGGCGCGGGCTGCGCGTTATTTCGGCATCGAGCCGCGAGTGGCGTTGCTTGCCTACTCAACCTTCGGGCAGCCGAAAAGCGAGCGTTCGGAGCAGGTGCGCCAAGCCGTGCGGCTTCTCGACGAGCGTCTCGTTGATTTCGAATACGATGGCGACATGGCGGCCGACGTCGCGCTCAATCGCAGCCTGATGGAGCACTATCCGTTCTGCCGTTTGTCGGACACCGCAAACGTTCTGGTGATGCCGGCGTTCCATGCCGCGTCGATCTCGACGAAGATGATCAAGGAGCTGGCGGGCGCGACGCTGATTGGGCCGATTGTTACCGGGCTGTCGCATTCGGTGCAGATCTGCACGTTCGGTGCGACGGACGCGGACATCGTCAACATGGCGGCGCTGGCCGCCTATGGTGCGGGGAAGGAATAGCGGGCTATTTTTGCCCGCTTACCCCGACGACCTCCCAGCAGAGCGAGGGAATTTTGAGGTCGGAGGCGATCAGGCGTCGACGGCAATGCGGCTCTTGGTTTCGGCCGGGGCGCCGTAGTGATCGAAGTAGCGCGGATCGATTTTTGCGACCGGCATGATGACGAGCACGTCGGTCGTGCCGAACTGCCGGTCGATCACGGCGCCGTCCCCGAAATAGGCCCCTAAGCGCAGATAAGCCTTGATCAGCGGCGGCATAGCTTTCAGCGCTGCCTTCTGATCGACGTCGGCCATCGGCATCAGGTTCATCGAGACGCCGAGCGGATGGCGGGCACTGGCGCGCCATTCGAGCGGCGCCAGGGCTTTGTGATGCAAGTAGCTCAGCGCCATCTTGTGGTCTTCGAGGTCGATGCCTTCGAAGCTGGCGCAGCCGATCATCACGTCGATGCGATTTTCGCGGACGTAAGTCCAAAGGCCGTGCCACAGCAGTTCGACCGATCGTTTGCTGCGATAGGGGGCGAGCACGCACGAGCGGCCAAGCTCCATGAAGCGGTGGGTCGCCGCCTTGCTTTTGAGAAGAGGGGCGATGTCGTATTCGCCGGCGGAATAAAAGCCGGGGCCTTGCTCGGCGATTTCCTGGCGAAGAATGCGGTAAGTGCCGACGACTTTCGGACGTTCAGGACGACCGGCGCGTCCGGGCATCGTCTTATCGAGATCGACGACAAGAAGATGATCGCAGAGCGCGTCGTAGGCGTCCTCATCGCGACGTCGAAATTGCGCGAGGCGGCTCGGCACCGCCGACATTTCTTCGAAAAAGACCTGATAGCGCAGACGTTGCGCAAGCTTGATCTCGGTCCAGGTGCGGGCCAACCGCACTTCCAGATTGCCGACGCGGCCGTACACCTTTGGCTCGATGTCGCGGGCGAAGCCCTTGAGGCGGCGGGCGGGAGCGCTCAGCGCTTCAATGGCGGCAAGGCCCGCCGGGAGCTTTCCGAGACGGCCGGGCTTACGTTTGCTTCGGTCTGCAATTGCCTGCCACATCGGATGGAAATCCCTACGGTGCTCTAGCACACGCCGCTAGCACGATTCCGTGACAGTTTTTAGATCGAAACGTCCGCTGATCAAGCCGCAGGTGGGGCGGCGCGAAGGGGCTGGGGTGCCCACCTGAGAAGCAGGTCATGGAGATTGCGGGCGTCGAAGGGTTTGGCGAGGTAGTCGTCCATTCCGGCGGCGTGGCAACGGTCGCGGTCCTCGGCGAAGGCGTTCGCCGTCAGCGCGATGATCGGCGGACAGGAAAGGGCCGCGTCCTTGCGTTCCCGATAGAGCGCTTTGATCGATTTGGTGGCCATGATGCCGTCGATCTCGGGCATCAGGACGTCCATCAGCACGAGGTCGAAAGCAGGACGTTTGCGCTCCAGCACTTCCCACATCACCGTGATTGCGGAACGTCCGTCCTCGACCACGGTCGCCGTGCCGCCGGCGCGCTCGATGATTTTGCAGGCGAGGAGGGCATTGATCTGGTTGTCCTCGGCGACCAGAACGCGAAACGGCGGGCAAGGGGCGCGGCGGAAGGCTGTTTCGGAGCCGTCTCGTCCGCTTTCTTCTGGCACGAGCGAACCGGCCGTGAGCGGCGGCGCGCCGGCAGCATGGAGTTCCACCCGAGCGGTGAAGACGGCGCCCTTGTCGGGGCCGGCCGAAGCGACGATGTCGCCGGACATGGCCTGGGCGATGCGTTTTGAAATCGCGAGGCCGAGGCCGGTGCCTGCCGGATTGCGGTTCATCGCGCTTGCGTCTTGCTCGAACTCGTTGAAAAGGCGGCGGGCCGCGTCGGGCGAGAAACCGATGCCGGAATCGGCGACTTCGATAGCGATGCGCACGGCGTCGGGATTGGCAGGGGGATCATTCGCGATGGAGATGCTGACGGAGATGCCGCCCGTGTCGGTAAACTTTATGGCGTTCGACAACAGGTTGAGGATGATCTGGCGCAGACGGATTTCGTCCCCCCGAACCCACTCAGGCACTGCGTCAGATATCGCCAAATTCAACGTCAACTTCTTGGCGGCAGCATCGGGCGCCATGAGCTGCATCATCTGGGTCATGCAGTTCCGGAGCGAAAAGATCTCGTTCGCCAGTTCGAATTTTCCCGCCTCGATTTTGGAGAGATCGAGAATGCCGTCGATCAGACCGAGAAGGGCGCGAGCGGAATCTTCCGCAACGCGCGCATAGGTTCTCTGCTCCGGATCAAGCTGAGTATCGCGCAGTAGACTGATCATACCGATGATGCCGTTCATCGGTGTGCGGATTTCGTGGCTCATGGCGGCGAGAAAGCGGGATTTCTCGCGGTTGGCCGTCTCGGCGCGATCGCGGGCGCCGCGCAGCCGCTCTTCGATTTCACGCTCGACGGTGATGTCGCGGCCGACGCTCTGGATTTCGATGGCGCCGTCCTGGGTTAAGACTTCCGTTTCGTCCCAGGCGATCCAGCGTTTGCCGCGCCGCGTCGGCAGAAGCTCAATCGTTCGCAAGTTGGTGGCCGACATGCCGACCGTGGATTCGCTGCGCAGGATATGCGGCCGGAAGCGCGAGCCGAGAATGTCCTCGCTTCGCACCCCGAAGGCTTCAAGGAATGCCGTATTCGCAAAGACAAGACGACCGTCTTTCGCGCGGCGGACGATGAAGTCGCGCTGCGAATCCAAAAATTGGCGATAGCGGACGGCGTTGTCGGATAGGCGCCAATGCGCATCCTTGAGGTCTTCGATGTCATCGTCAGCACGCCTTGCATCACGTTGCGCGACGGGCGTTTTCTGACGCCACAATTTCCAGGGCAGCGTGACGCAAAAGATCGTGGCCGCGGTCAGCACCGCGACGCCGACAAAAGCGGCAGTGAGGCCGCTATCGAATGTCACGGCGCTCGAGACAAGGCCAAGGACAAGCAAAAGCGTGCCGATGATAGCCGCCGTTGACGCGCACACGCGCCATGTCCAAGTCGCTCGCCTGTTGTCGCCGGGCGATGGCTGCATGTCCATACGCTCCCCGACAGGTCGCGAGTACATCAGTTTTCGAAACAATTTCTTTGGCCCCTAAATGCCGGGGCACAGTCGGCCAGTGCACTTTTACAGAGTCTAAAGAGACGTGGTTAAGCGCACAGCGGCGGCGATCAAATCTGCTGTCGCAATAGCAAGCCGCTCAGATGTTCATTACAGCCGGCGTAGGTCTTCGTCGGTCAGCTTTCGAGCTGCATCTTCGATCATCAACGGTACGCCATTGCGGATCGGAAATGCCAAGCCTGCAGCTTTGCTCAACAATTCGCGATTGCTCGCATCGTAGACCAGACGTGTCTTGGTGAAAGGACAGACGAGCAGCTCAAGCAGCTTCGGATCGACGGCGTTGGCGTCGTCTGGAGAGCTATCGTCAGCGTCATCGGTCATGGCTTTTTCCGATATTACTGAAGTGTCGTGCCGCTGCTGCCGTTCGACGCCAGATCGATCTCGGCGAGCGCAACGAGAACTTCGGCGCGCGACCGCAGATCCTTGGCTTCGAGCAGTGCCTGCTTTTCTTCCGGTCCGTAAGGACACATCACCGACAGAGCGTTGATGAGAAATTCGTTCGATGCGCGCTGGATTGTCGACCAATCGGTTTTCAGGCGGTTGGCTTCGAGATAAGTTTTCAAGACGCGCAAGAGATTTTGCCGATCGACCAGCTCTTCGCCGAGACCTTCGGTCAGATCGCTGGCGAATTTGTCGTAGCTCACAGTCATGATGCGGTAAGGCATCTCAGTTTCGGCTTCGCCGACGCACTCGAAGCGCGTGACTCCCGTCAACGTGATGATCAATCGGCCGTCGTCCAGTTCCTGGTATGATGTGATGCGCCCGACACAGCCTACGGAGCGCAACTCGGCCGTTTTTTCGATCGGGCTTTCCTGATCGTCATCGCCCGATACGACAGGTTGCAAAATGCCGATGATGCGCGCGCCTGACATCGCATGATCGATCATTTCGAGATAGCGAGGTTCGAAGATGTTCAGGGGCAATGTGGCGCGCGGCAAGAGAATCGCGCCGCGAAGAGGAAAAACGGGAATCCTCGGGGGCAAATCGGCCGGGCGTCGATAGCGCTCCGTGAGTATCAAAAAAAATCTCCGCTAAGGATCGTTTCTGGATCAGCTGAACAAGATGGATGATAGCCTCCGGCGCCCTTCGGCCACCAGGGGTTCCTTGGGGCCCCAGGCGTCGAAGAACTGCAGAAGCTGCTTGCGTGCGGCTTCGTCGTTCCATTTGCGGTCCGCCCTGATGAGATCGAGGAGAAGCTCGAGCGCCTCCTGCCGGTCGCCGGTCGCGCCGAGGCCGACGGCGAGATCGAGACGAGCTTGAAAATCCTGAGGGTTTTCGGCGACGCGTTTTTGGAGCGCATCGAGTTCGCCAGTGTCAGCGCCTTTTTCCGCAAGCTCGATCGCTGCTTCGAGGCTTTTGACGGCAGCAAGCTCGCGCTTATCCGGCGGCACGAGCGCCAGTGTCTGCTTGGCGCGGGCGATGTCACCGCTCTTCATGTAACAGGATGTCAGACCGGCGATGGCTTCGGCGTTGGCCGGATCTTCCTGGAGGATGCTCGCGAAAACTTCGGCTGCTCCTTGCAGGTCATCCTGCTCCAGCAGTTCTTCGCCGGTTTTGAGAACTTCGGCGATGCCCATCTCAGCATCGTCGGCCACGAGGCGATCAACGAAAGCCTTGATCGCGCTTTCCGGCTGCACGCCGACGAAACCGTCGATCGGCTGGCCGTCGCGGAAGGCGTAGACGGTCGGCAGCGACTGGATGCGAAGTTGTGCCGAGATCGCCTGATTCTCGTCGACGTTGACTTTCACCAGGCGGACCTTGCCGCTGTAGCTGCGCACGACCTTTTCGATAACGGGCGTGAGTTGCTTGCAGGGGCCGCACCAGGCCGCCCAGAAATCGACGATGACAGGAACCGTCTTCGAGGCATCGAGAACGTCAGCCTTGAACGATGCGGTGGTCGCGTCCTTGATCATGTCGGCGGCACCGGGTGCACCGAACTCCGTGCCTTTAGCGCCAAATTCCATTGAACCAATCTCCTCGCCGCTCGAACCTCAAGATGCGGTCAATACCATGACCTGAGGCTCATGGCCGGTGGACCGAATGAACCGCAAAAGGCCGTCGCGCGCAATGTTTGTTGTTGCTGTGTTTTCAAGTGGATGACAGTTGACCGAGGGGGCGGCCATCAGAGCCTCGTCGAAGATGATCTTCACGCGATTTCCGGTGTCGTTGATCGTTGCAAAGGCTGTGACGGAGCCCGGCGTCACACCGAGCGTTTCCATCAGCAACTCGGGCTTGCCGAAGGAAAATCGCCCGGCGCCAAGGCGTTTCGACAAGGCTTTGAGATCGACGCGGGTTTCGGTGTTGGCGATGACGAGGAAAAGCGCGCCCTTGTCGTCCTTTAAGAACAAATTCTTGGTGTGGGCGCCCGGCAGGGCAATTTCGACCTTGTCGCTTTCCGCGACGGTAAAAACAGCCGGATGGTCGATCGTTTCCGTCTCAATTCCTAGATCGGCGAGGGTCTGAAAGAGCTGTTGGCGCGTTACGGGCATCGGTCGAGGCTTTTCTCAGGCTTTCCTGTCGGGGGCGGCGCATCCATACCCTGGCCGCCCCTGATATATAAGGGCGATTGGACATTTTCGCCTTTGTGATTGAGGGGCTTGCATTGGGCGATCACTTGCGCCATAAGGCGGGTCTTCCGCCGCCGCAAGGCGGCGTAAGCTTTCTGGACATGCGGGTGTAGCTCAGGGGTAGAGCACGACCTTGCCAAGGTCGGGGTCGAGGGTTCGAATCCCTTCGCCCGCTCCAGGCACCAATCGGATTTCAGTTACCTCCTGAAATCGTCTCGGCCAAAAGCCGCTTCGGCGGGCTGGCCATCCCTTCTTAAGATCGGTGCCGCGGCGGATTCTCCGCAACACTCGACGCGCCTATATGGCGTGGACCCCAGTCTTTACGAAATGGTATGGACGGCGCCCGATTAGCCCCGATTATAGGTGTGCCCTCACTTGGCGTGACTTTTGTTCTCACAAGCAAGGGGGGAGACCTCATGAAAACGACATTGAGAGTGGCCATCGCCGCTGCGGCGGTGGTTCTCGGCGCTGGCTTCGCAAACGCCGCAACGGTCAGCAGCGACGTGCATGCGCTGAAGTTGCTTACGGCTCATTCGTCAGCAGCACAGGACGTTTATTGGCGCCGTTGGCATCATCGTCACCGCCATTGCTGGTGGCGGCACGGCCATCGCTTCTGCCGCTGGTGGTGAAGTGTCTTACGGCGCCCAAGCGGCGCCGTATCACATTCTGCGGTTTTTGACTCAGCGCCGCCGCGCTTCAGACTCGATGCCGCCATCGGGAGGGAAAATAATTGCACCCGGCTGGGACTTTGAAAGGGTGCAACTCACTTGAAACGCTTCGTGCAGTTTCTTCAGGCGGCACTTGCCTGCACAATCCTGGTAGCTCTGATCTTCAGCATTCCGGTTGTCATGGCTTCGACGCCAATCCACCTCGGCATTTCGTTCGCTCATCCGGACCGTCTGCTAGCCGGGCCGCAGCATGCGGACAGCACGGCCGCGCCGCTTCTGCCGTGATCCTAAAATGAAGCCGGCCCCTCACGGGGCCGGTGTCAGGTCACTTGTCAGTAGTAGCAGTAGGGGTGATGGCGGCGATACCAATAGTCATTGCAGAGGTAGCCGTCGTCGTAGGCGTAGTAATCATCATAGTACGGGCCGCCGTAGTAGAAGCCGGGACCCCAGCCCCAACCGTAGCCGCCGCCGCGCCAGTGACGACCGTGGCCATGCCATCCGCCGCCGTGCCAGCCGCGACCACCCCAGTGACCGCCCGCAAAGTGGCCTCCACCCCAGTGACCGCCGCGGAAGCCGCCACCACCAAAGCCACCATGAAAACCACCACCGTGGAAGCCGCCTCCGTGGAAGCCGCCACCACCGTGGAAGCCGCCGCGACCATGAAAGCCGCCGCCACCATGAGCTTCAGCGGCTGCGGAGAAGCCGCCCACGGCTAAGGCTGCGAGAGCGCCCACCACCGCATTTTTCCATTTCTGCATTTTGTGCTCCATACGAAACAAAATCGCGTCTCTCTGCGCGACCGCCGGTGGCTATAACGTGGTGTCACTAAACATCGTTTCCAATGTCATCCTGTCAATTGCGCATGGCAGGCCCGAGCCCTTTTGCAGCCGCTTGGTCGGCCGCGTGTGCGGTGCAAACACTGATCGCGGAGCGGTAGGCCGTCTTTCAAAAAAGACCGCATTTCATGGGATTTTTATGCACTTGGGGCAGCTTTCGCCTCGGCATTTTGCAAGCGAGGTCACGCCGGAATTTGGTCTTTGGAAGGACGTTTTGCGTCAGATCGTAAGTACGAATACGAACGGATTCGATACGTTTGTATGCGCAGCGCAAACCAAATTCGCAGTCGGAAATTTTTAACACTTGCCGACAAAATGAACGCCAGGTGAATGAGGCGTTTATCTCTTCACAACAATTCCATTTCGCGCGGAAAAATTCCGGCCGGCAATTCCTCTGATCGAAATCGATCAGCCATGAGATCGCGGTTGGTTGGCCACCCGAATTTGCGACGAACGGCGAAGGCGTCGCTTGAACGTCACAGATGAAAATCATACCACAGACGTCCGATTCCTGAGGCCTCTCTCTTCGCTTTCCAATCCTGCACCGCTTACGGACCAGACATGAGGATCGCCAGCGCCATGACCGCCAGCATGCAAACTCTCATTGTTCGCCCGATCGCATTTCTTGCGATCGTCGTCGCTGCCCTGTCGATGGCGGGCTGTGGCGTCAATACAATTCCGACGAAGGAGCAGCAGGCGAAAGCCGCTTGGAGCGAGGTGCTGAACCAGTACAAACGCCGCTCCGATCTCATTCCCAATCTCGTCGAGACGGTGAAGGGTTTTGCCGATCAGGAGAAAAGCGTGCTGACGGAAGTTACGAAAGCGCGCGAGCAGACGACGAACATTCAACTGCCGCCCGACATTCTGACGAACCCCGATGCGATGAAGAAATTCCAGGATGCGCAGGCGACGCTTTCGGGCGCGCTCGGGCGGTTGATGGCGGTCGTCGAGCGGTATCCCGATATCAAGTCCGGGCAGAACTTCCTGGCGCTGCAAAGTGAGCTTGCGGGCACCGAGAACCGCATCGCCATTGCGCGGCGCGACTACATCACGGCGGTGCAGTCGTACAATACCGAGATCAACACTTTTCCTGGCCGGCTTTGGAAGATGGTGCTTTATCCGCAGGCCAAAGACATGGCGACGTTCGACATTTCGCCTGAAGAGCAGAAGGTGCCGAAAGTCGATTTCAGCAAGCCTTGAACCGCGGCGCGCATCGCTTTTGGCCGGGAGCCTTTGAAATGGCTGGCGTCATCAACGCCGCTCGGGTTTCGCCATGGCGTGGCATGGTGCAGGCGCTGCCGGGCTTGCTGGCGGCGCTCGTTCTTGTGCTGTCGGCGCATTTCTCAGTAGCTTTTGCAGATCCCGTCTATCCGGAATTGGCGGGCCGCGTCACGGATGAAGCGGGACTGCTGACGCCTGCCGAGAAGGCCGATATCGAAAGCGATCTTGCGTCGCTTGAGCAGACATCGACCGATCAACTTGCGGTCGTCACCGTCAAGTCGCTGCAGGGCTATTCCATCGAGGATTACGGCATCGGCCTCGCGCGCAAATGGGGCATCGGTCAGAAGGGCAAGGACAACGGCATTCTGCTGATCGTCGCGCCGAACGATCGCAAGGTGCGCATCGAAGTCGGGCGTCGGCTTGAGCCGTTCATGACCGACACGATGGCGGCGCTCATCATTCAGAATGCCATTCTGCCGAAGTTTCGGCGCGGCGATTATGCGGGCGGCATCAAGGATGGCGTCCGCGATATCAAGTCGGTGGTGCTTGGTGATGCCGAGGAGGTGAAGCGGCGCGCTGCCGGACCGCGCACGCCGGAAAACGATCCGACGGTGATCTTTCACATCATTCTGTTTCTCGCGATTGTGGCCTTCATCATCTGGGTCAATTATCGCAACGCGCAGGCGATGCGGGCCGGCATGCCGGGTGCGCCGCGACGCCGGGGTGGCATCGTCGTTATTCCAGGCGGATCGGGCGACTGGGGCGGTGGGTGGTCCGGTGGTGGCGGCGATAGCGGCGGCGGAGGCTGGTCGGGCGGCGGCGGGGACTTCGGCGGCGGTGGCGCATCGGGAGGGTGGTAGCAGTGTCGAGATCAACGCTAGCAGGCAGCACGCAACGATGAGCTTCATCAGCGCCAAGGACGCCGAACGGATTTCGGCGGCGATCACGAAAGCCGAGCGCAATACCTCAGGCGAGATCGTGGCCGTCGTCGCCGATCAGAGCAGCCGGTATCAGCACATTCCGTTTATGTGGGCGGCATTGCTGGCGCTGGTCATTCCGTGGCCGCTCATCCACTTCACGTGGATGAAAGTGCAGTGGATCTTTCTCATCCAGCTTTTGGTCTTCCTCGGGCTGTTGGCGCTCGCCTGGCATCCGAAGGTGCGACTGTCTCTCGTTCCGAAGTCGATCCTTCATGCCAACACGCGGCGGCGTGCCAGCGAGCAATTTCTTGCGCAGAATTTACATACGACAACCGGGCGAACGGGCGTGTTGATTTTCGTCTCCGTTGCGGAAAAGCGCGTCGAGATCATCGCCGACAGCGGCATCGACGCGCTCGTTGAAAAAGGCGTCTGGCAGAAGATCGTCAACGATTTTACGGCCGATATCGGCGCGGGGCGAGTGGCGGACGGTTTCGAGCGGGCGATTGCGCGGATCGGGGATTTGCTCGCGCAGCACTTCCCGCCGGGCGCTGTCGATCCCAACGAATTGCCCGATCATCTTATCGTCTTGCGAAGCTGATTATCTCGCGCGAGCGACGAGACGGTCACACGAAAAGGGGGAAGGCATGTCGACCTTGGACATCGGCGAGGGGGCCGAGCAGGCCGCGATGGCGACCGACGGCGCCGTCAAGCGCGCGCCGCTCCGCGCTCGCGTCTCGTGGATGCTGTTCGACTGGTCGGTGCAGCCGCACTACACGCTGGTGCAGACCTTTCTGTTCGGACCCTACTTCGCCAACGCCGTCGTCCAGAATTCGGTTTGCGGACTTGCTGTCGGAAGTGAGAAAGCAGCCTGCGGGCAGGCCCTGTGGGGCTATGCGGCTGCGGTGGCGGGCCTTCTGATTGCGATCATCAGTCCGCTACTTGGCGCGGCGGCCGACGGACGCGGATCGCGCAAGCCGTGGATGGCGATGCTGTCGCTGCTCTTTCTCGCAAGCCTTTCGAGCCTGTGGCTCGGCGTTCCCGATGCCAACATGACGACGATCCTCATCGTGCTTGCTGGGTTCGTCGGTGCGACGCTCGCCGCAGAATTGATGAGCGTCTTCTCGAACGCCATCATGACGGGTCTGGCGCCAAAGGAGGAACTTGGGCGGCTTTCCGGCACCGGATGGGCCGTCGGCTATTTCGGCGGCCTTGTCAGCTTGGCGGTGGTCGCGGGACTATTGGTGCCGATGCCGGGTGACCCAAAAACTCTGCTGGGGCTTGAGCCGCTTCTGCATCTCGACGGCGCGACGCATCAGAGCGATCGCATCACCGGGCCGTTTGCGGCAATCTGGTTTGCGATCTTCATTATTCCGTTCTTCCTGTTCGTGCCGGACCGGCACCGCGCATCGACGGCACACCCGGAGCGATCCGCGGCGGTGGAACTTTGGGAGACGATCAAGTCGCTACCTTCGATGCCGAGCCTGTTGATCTTTCTCGTCGCGCGGATGCTGTTTACGGACGGGTTGTCGGCGATTTTCGCGTTCGGTGGTATCTACGGCGCATCGGTGTTCGGATGGGGGCCGCTCGAACTCGGCATGTTCGGCATCATCCTCACTCTGGTCGGTGCGTTCGGAGCGCTGTTCGGCGGCTGGCTTGACGACGCCATCGGCCCGAAAGCGGTGATCATCCTGGCGCTTCTGGCTTTGATTGTCGGCGCGCTCGGTATTCTTTCTGTCGACAAGACGCACATCTTTTTCACGACCGAGGTGGCAGAAAAGATTGTCGGGTCGAAGCCGTTCTCAGCGCCGGGCGAGCAGGTATTTTTAGCGTTTGCGATTTTGGTCGGCGTCGTGTCGGCCCCGGTTCAGGCCGCCAGCCGGTCGCTGCTGGCGCGCATCGCGCCTGCCGACAAGATCACGCAGTTCTTCGGGCTGTTTGCCTTTTCGGGCAAGGTCACGGCATTCCTGGCGCCGTTCTGCGTCGCGATCATCACGCAGGAGACCGGCAGCCAGCGGGTCGGCATGGCCGCCGTTCTCGCCTTCCTTGCTATCGGCGTCGTGATGATGATGTTCGTGCGGACGCGTCCGGCTCGCTGACGGGAGGCTGCCTTAGTGGCGGAAGTGGCGGACGCCGGTGAAGACCATCGCGAGGCCGCGTTCGTCAGCGGCTTTGATGACCTCGTCGTCGCGCATCGAACCGCCCGGCTGAATGACCGCCGTAACGCCTGCTTCCGCCGCCGTAATCAAGCCGTCGGCAAACGGGAAGAAGGCGTCGGAGGCGACGATAGAACCGATCGTCAGCGACTTGTCGAGGCCAAGCGCTTTGGCGGCTTCGGCAGCTTTCCATGCCGCAATCCGCGAAGATTCCACGCGGCTCATCTGGCCGGCGCCGACGCCGACGGTTGATTCATTCTTGGCATAAACGATGGCGTTCGACTTGACGTGCTTTGCGACCTTGAACGCAAAGCGCAGGTCTTTCAGTTCCTGTTCGCTCGGGGCGCGCTTGGTGACGACTTTCAGATCGAGATCGTCGGCGTTGCTGGCGTCGCGCGACTGGACGAGAAAGCCGCCCGCCACGGATTTGAAGTTGAGGCCCGGTGCGCGTGAATCGGCAAGCCCGCCCGTCAGAAGAAGGCGCAGGTTTTTCTTCGCGGCGAAGACGGCTTTGGCTTCATCGGTTGCGTCGGGCGCAATGACGACCTCAGTGAAGATCTTCGTCATTTCCTCGGCGGTGGCGGCGTCGATCGTTTTGTTCAACGCGATGATGCCGCCGAAGGCGCTGACCGGATCGCAGGCGAGCGCCTGGCGGTAGGCTTCGGCGAGAGAGGCATTCACTGCGACGCCGCACGGATTGGCGTGCTTGATGATGGCGACCGCGGGCGTCTTCGGATCGAATTCTGAGACAAGCTCGAAAGCGGCGTCGGTGTCGTTGATGTTGTTATAGGACAATTCCTTGCCCTGAAGCTGTTTCGCTGTCGCGACGCCGACGCGCGTGTCCGCTGAGAGGTAAAGCGCCGCCGTCTGGTGGGCGTTTTCGCCATAGCGCAGCGCTTGCCCCAGGTGGCCGCCGAAGGCGCGCCATTCCGGAGCATTGCTGTCAAGCTCGCGGGCAAACCAGTTGCTGATTGCGGCATCGTAAGCGGCGGTGCGGGCGAACGCCTTGGCGGCAAGCGCTTTGCGAGTCGCGAGCTTCGTTGCGCCATCGTTAGCTGCAATTTCGCTCAGCACACGTTCGTAATCCGAAGGCTCGACGACCACCGTGACGCTGTCGTGGTTTTTCGCAGCGCCGCGGATCATCGCCGGGCCGCCGACGTCGATGTTTTCGACGCAATCGTCATACGTTGCGCCTTTGGCGACGGTTGCTTCGAAGGGGTAGAGGTTCACGACCAGCAGATCGATGGGCAGGATGCAGTGCTCGCTTGCCGCCTTGTCGTGGACCGCGTTGCCGCGAATGGCGAGGAGCCCGCCGTGGACTTTTGGATGCAGCGTTTTCACACGGCCGTCCATCATTTCGGGGAAGCCGGTCAGTTCCGAGACGTCCATCACCGAGAGGCCTGCGGCTTTCAGCGCCGCAGCGGTGCCGCCGGTCGAGACGAGTTCAATGCCACGGCCTTTCAGCGCGGCGGCGAAGTCGATGAGCCCGGTTTTGTCGGAGACCGAGAGAAGCGCTCGGCGTATGCGTTGGTCAGCCATGTTCACCCCAGCTTTTTTCGGTTTGGCCGTTATCACGGCGCGCCGGGCGTGGCCATCCCGCGTCAGGACGAGCGCGCGATTGTGACGCGCAAGATTTGTTATTTACGAATTCGGAGCGGACTCAGCCGCTTCGGCTCGCACGGACCAGTGAACAGACGTCTCGCCGAATGTCGTGCCGCGCAGCACGATTTGCAGGCTTGGACGCGGTCCGGCGCTGTCGACAAAGTAAAGGCTTTCCTCAATCGACATCTGTGCCGTCTCGTCGGCGGCAAAAATCCAGACCTCGCCGTCGGGAAGGGTGAGGCGGCATTGACCGTGGCCCGCGGACTGACAACGACAATCAGGATGCAGATGAAAATGGATGGCGTAGGGGAGGTCCTGCTTCAGTCGCAGCGTTCCCTTGGGCGGTTCGAGCGTATCGACGCCTTCGAGTTTGTCGCCTTTGGGCGCAAGCGCCAAGCGTCGGCCGTGGATCAAGCCGAAGCGTTTCAGATAGCCGTCGTGCGTCGCGTTGATTTCTGCCTGCGTCGGGCCGTCGTGGAATTCGAATGAAACGGTGTCAGGGCCGCGGATCGGCAGGCCGGCGACCATCGATTCCAATTGCTCGTGGCGGATCAGGCGCGAGGATGACGTCTCGGTGAGGCAGAGTGTGTTGTGGCTGGCGGTGGCGCGGGCGACCGAATCCCAGTCGTGATCGGCTGGACCGGGAAAACCACCGTTGGCAAAGATCAGGTACTGGCGTGACGTCATTTCAAAAGACAGCGCGCCTGCCTGCGCTTCCGTTGAAAGTTCGAGCGGTGGCGGCGAGCCGACATCAGTCATAACGATCGTGGTGCCGCGGTCGAGGCGGGCGTAACCGGAGGCGCGGGCCACCGGCATGATATCGAAATCGCCGTCGCTGGCGTAGCCCAGCACGGTAGCGAGCGCGGCTGGTGAACCCGTGCTGACGCCGTTGAAGCGGGCCAGCATGCCGTCTCCAAGACGCATGAAACGCAAGAAACGCAGCGATTTTCGTACCGCTGCGTTGATCTCGTCCGGCGCGACGAGGGCTCGCGAGCCGAAGCACTGACCGAGCGGCAGTAGATCGAGAACGACATCTTCGAGCACGCTGGCGCTGCGACTGATGTGGCCGCCGTCTTCGAGGATTTGTCGCTTCAACTCGATGATGAGCGCGGCCTCGGCATCCTTCAACTGTTTGTCGTGACCAGAGACAGCGAGACCTGTCAGCACGAGCGCGATCAGGCAGACCATGCGCGGTACGCCGTCAGGCGCGTTGCGCCACGTCGTCCGCAGCGCGCCGATCTGTTGGCCGATGCTGGACATGATCTGGGTGTAAGCGCGCGCGTCGAGGTCTTCGAGCAGCATGTTCGCTTGCGAGATCCAGGAGATCAGACGGCGGGCGACGACCTCGGGCTCGTAGGCGATGCCGTGAGAGATGCGCTTGAGGGCGATCCATTCGAGCACAAGCTCACGTGCGGCGGCTGCGGCTTCGTCTTCTTCGGTTGCGGCGAGGTGACGAAGCCAGCCGAAGCCATGCAGTTCGCGTTCCCAAGCGACGCTGGGCGGTGTGATGCGAAAGACGGATGCGCCTTTGAGATCGGCGATCTCGGCGGCAAGTCCGAAGTAGCCGTGTGAAACCTCGGTCCAGAAGCTTGGATCGGCAGCGCGCAGTTCCTGGGGGACGATCAGGATCTGATCGGCGCCGTTGCCGGCGTATCGCCACCGCAGGAATGGGGATGAGAGCGTCAAAGTCACGGCGCGACGGCGCAATCGCTCGACCGAGAGCGAGCGGATTTTCAGTCGTTCCGAAACATTGAGACTCAAAGTCTGGCTCCCCGTCCAGAGATGGTCTTACCACCTCAGAATGGATTAGCCCCCGACCTCAGTCAAAACAAGGCGGACAGGCGTCACACGCACCAGCGCTCAACAGGTCTTCACCAGAGATGCCGCGAAAAATCCGTCAAGGCCCTGAAGTCCTTCCGGTAAATCGGCAAATTGCGTCGGCAGCGTCCGCAGGTCGCCGGCGGGCGTGCGCCACGTCATCGGGATCGTGTCGGTGTCGAGGGCAATCGGGCGACGCGCGAAATCGGGGTGGCTCTCGAGGAAGGCTTCGACCTGCATTTCGCCCTCTTCCGGTTCGAGCGAGCAAGTGCAGTAGACGAGTATGCCGCCGGGTTTCACAAGGCTAGCCGCGTGGTCGAGGAGCCGTTTCTGGAGGGCTGCCAGGGCACCGACATCCTCGGGCCGTTTCAGATAGAGAATATCGGGATGACGACGGATCGTGCCGGTCGCCGTGCAGGGGGCATCGAGAAGGACGGCGTCGAACTGCCGGTCGGCGCTGAAGGTCAAGGCGTCGGAAACGGCGGTGGTCGCGGTCAGCCCGAGGCGTGTAAGATTTTCGCTCAAGCGGCCGAGACGGCCCGCGGATTTATCGACGGCGGTGACATTGGCCCCGGCGGTCGCAAGCTGGGCCGTTTTGCCTCCGGGCGCGGCGCAGAGATCGAGCACCGACAATCCGGCGACGTCGCCCATCAGCTTGACGGGGAGCGCGGCGGCGGCGTCCTGCACCCACCAGGCGCCGTCGAGATAGCCGGGCAGCTCTTCGATGCGTCCGGCCTGCGCGCAACGGATCGAGCCGGTCGGCAGGACAACGGCACCAATCTCTTTTGCCCACCGTTCGGGATCGGATTTGACCGTCAGGTCGAGGGCGGGCTCAGCGAGGGACGCGCGGGCGATCTGGCGGGCGGCGGGCGCGCCATAGGCGTCGCTCCAACGCGCCAGCAGCCAATCGGGAAAGGTCAGCGCGATATTATCGAGGTCGGCCAAGCGGCCGTGTCCGCTTTCGCTAACGCGGCGCAGAACGGCGTTGGCGAGGTTGGCGAAGCGCTTGCCGGAGCTGTCGGCACGGCATTGATCGACGGCGAGCGAGATTGCGGCGTGCGGCGGCGTCTGCAGCAGCAGAAGCTGCGCCACGGCTGCGAGCAAAATCTCGTCGAGGCGGCCCATGCGTTCGGGCAGCGGCTTGGCGAGATAGGTGTTGAGGACGGCTTGCAGCGATCCGCGATGCCGGAGCGCCGTGGTGGCGATGAGACGCGCGAAAGCGCGGTCGCGGCCCGGGAGATCGCGCGCGGCGGCGGCTCTCGCAAAGGCGTCGTCAAACGGGCGCCGCTCGACAAGCACAGTGTAGAGCGCGGAGACGGCGACGTCGCGCGTTTTCAGCCCGTCCGGGCTTTGCGCCGGTCGTGGACGGGATGCGCCTCCTCGGGGAGACGACGGGCCGCCGGCGCGCGCACGAGACGGTCGCGGCGCGGAATTTTTGGATTTTGTATGATCTTGCACGTTAGCCCCAGGGGCTCGGAGGCTTAGTATAGTTTTTGCCGCCGATCCAGACTTCTCCTGTCGCGCCGCCACGCGGTGCGGGATCCGGCGCACTCGTCATACCGGAATTTCCGCTACTGACACCCATCTCGCGCGCCAGCGCTTCAAGCGCCGCGATGCGGTTTTCGACGTTCGGATGGGTCGAGAACAGGTTATCGACGCCGTGGCCGTTCAACGGATTGATGATAAACATATGAGCCGCGGCCGGTATCGCTTCCGCTTCTTCGTTCGGAATGCGGCGGGCGGCACCATCAATCCGACGAAGCGCAGATGCAAGCCAAAGCGGATTACCGCAGATCATCGCGCCCATGTGGTCGGCCTGATATTCGCGTGAACGGCTGATTGCCATCTGCACGAGGCCTGCGGCCATCGGCGCGATGATGATTGCTGCAAGCGTGCCGATCATGCCGAGACCGCCGCGGTCGCCATCGCGATTGCCACCGAAAATCATGCCGAACTGCATGTATTGCGCAAACATCGAAACAGCGCCGCCGATGGTCGCTGCAACCGCCATCGTCAGCGTGTCACGATTTTTGATGTGCGAGAGTTCGTGCGCGATGACGCCGGACAATTCTCGCCGGTCGAGAGATTCCAGCAGGCCAGTCGAGGCGCAGACGGCGGCGTGCGATGGGCTGCGGCCGGTCGCAAAGGCGTTCGGCTGCGGATTGTTCATGATGTAGACGCGGGGCATCGGTAGTTCGGCCCGGAGTGCCAAATCGCGGACGATGCCGACGAGTTCGGGCGCAGTGGCGTCAGTCACTTCCTGCGCGCCGAACATATGCAAGACGACGCTGTCGGACTTCCAGAGGCTGAACGCGTTCGTCGCAAGCGCGATGAAAAACGCGAACACGAGGCCGGTCTTGCCGCCAACAAGCGCACCGAGCACAAGGAAGATGCCGGTCAGCAATGCAAGCAGCATTGCGGTCTTGAGGTAGTTCATGGGCATGGGGTTACTCGCGACACGTGGTCCATCAACTGGTCTGCAACCTTACAGCCGCGTATATATGGTATCCCAACCATTCATAAAGGTGACGCGCCGAAAAAGGTAGCGATTGCCCTCCCGGAGCCCCGACGTGCGATGACCGCCAAAGATGACACTGTGACCGACAACGAGCCTCTTCCGCGCGTCCTGACGCCGGAGGCACAGCGGGCGCTTGCCGAGGCCGAGGCGCGTCGAAAGGGGCGCGAGGCTGCGCAGGCACGCCCTGCCGAAGTCGGCGGTCGCGAGGGGCCGGAACCGACGCGTTTCGGCGACTGGGAGAAGGGCGGCATTACGTCCGATTTCTGAGCGCGATTTCCCTGGCCCTACCGCCGTTCCGGGCGGTGCGTTTTTAAATTACGTGTTGATCGAACTGTCCGCCCACGGAACGCCTTTATTCCGGCATCCGAGTTGCATGACCGCACTCGTAATCGGGAAGGGGTGTTTCAAGGAGGGACAGATGCTCAAGCGACGAACCGCGGCCGTTCTACCGTTCGACCGCGGTGAACAATATTCAGCAATTGTCATCTTCGTATCGATGATCGTCGCCCTGGTCTTGGCAGCAGGCGCTGCGCTTGACTACGCGCGGGTTGCGAACATGCGGGAAGGTGTCGAAGGGGCAGTCCGGGCTGCGTCCGAGGCTGGCGCCGGAGCGGTGCGCGATGGCACGCCGGAGGATGTCCAGATCGAGACAATGGCGTTGTCCCATTTCGACAAGGACGTGACGTTCGCTCGTCATGTTGGGACAATCGATCCGCCCACCATCCGGATCGACCGTGAAGCTCATACAGTTACCGTGGGCGCGAAAGGGACGGTCGCGATGACCGTCAGCCGCTTGTTCGGCGTCAGTGAAATCGAGGTGCCGGCAAACGCGACAACATCCTGGGCGCCGGAAAGCGCCGAAGCCCAGGACGATAGGGTTAACGTTCGCGGTCAGATCATGCGCCGGTTCTGACGGTTTGTGATGAGGTCGTCGACCACGGCTGGATCGGCGAGGGTCGATGTGTCTCCCAGGCTACCGTAATCGTCTTCGGCGATCTTGCGGAGGATCCGCCGCATGATCTTGCCCGAGCGCGTCTTCGGCAGACCAGGTGAGAACTGGATGAGATCGGGCGATGCGATCGGGCCGATTTCCCGGCGAACGTGAGCGACCAGATCCTTTTTCAAAGCGTCATCGCCATTTTCGCCCGTGTTGAGCGTGACATAGCAGTAGATGCCCTGGCCCTTGAGGTCGTGCGGGTAGCCCACGACGGCCGCCTCGGCGACCTTTGGATGCGAAACGAGTGCGCTTTCGACTTCGGCCGTGCCCATGCGATGGCCCGACACGTTGATGACGTCGTCGACGCGGCCGGTAATCCAGTAGTAGCCGTCGGCATCGCGGCGACAGCCGTCGCCTGTGAAGTACATGCCGGGATAAGCTGAGAAGTACGTCTGCACGAAGCGATCGTGATCGCCGTAGACGGTGCGCGACTGGCCCGGCCAGCTATCGAGGATGACGAGGTTTCCTTGCGTGTCGCCTTCGAGGATCTTGCCTTTGTCATCGACGAGCGCCGGCTTCACGCCGAAGAATGGCTTCGTGGCGGAGCCGGGCTTCAGCGGCGTTGCGCCGGGAAGCGGTGCAATCAAAATGCCGCCGGTTTCCGTTTGCCACCACGTATCGACGATCGGGCAGCGGCCTTCGCCGACGACGTTATGATACCATTCCCAAGCCTCGGGGTTGATCGGCTCGCCGACCGATCCCAGCAGACGCAGCGATGCACGGCTCGATTTGTTTACAAGGTCGTTGCCCGCGCCCATCAGCGAGCGAATAGCGGTTGGCGCGGTGTAGAAGATTGAGACCTTCCACTTGTCGACGACGTCCCAGAAGCGCGAAGCAGACGGGTAGGTCGGGATGCCTTCGAACATCAGCGTTGTGGCGCCGTTCGCGAGCGGGCCGTACACGATGTAGCTGTGGCCGGTGACCCAACCGACGTCGGCGGTGCACCAGTAGACATCATCGTCGCGGCAATCGAACACGTACTGATGCGTCATCGAGGCGTAGACGAGATAGCCGCCTGTCGTGTGGACGACGCCCTTCGGCTTGCCTGTCGAGCCGGATGTGTAGAGCACGAACAGCGGATCCTCGGCGCGCATTTCCTCCGGCTCGCACTCGGCCGGGACGGTAATGAGCTCTTCGTGCAGCCAGAAATCGCGGCCGGGCGTCCAAGGCACAGGATTGCCGGTGCGGCGGACAACGAGAACCTTCTCGTCGCCCTTGCATTTTGCGAGCGCGGCATCGCAATTCTTTTTGAGCGGAACGGACTTGCCGCCGCGAAGGCCTTCGTCGGCCGTGATGATGAGCTTTGATTCCGCGTCTTCAACCCGGTTCTGGAGGCTGTCGGGCGAGAAGCCGCCGAACACGATCGAATGGATAGCGCCGATCCGCGTGCAGGCCAGCATGGCGTAGGCTGCTTCTGGGATCATCGGCAAATAAATGGTGACGCGGTCGCCTTTCTTGACGCCCAGTTTCTTCAAGACGTTGGCGAAGCGCTGAACCCGCTCATGGAGCTGGCGGTAGGTGATTTGTTCGCTCTCGTTCGGGTTGTCGCCTTCCCAGATGATGGCGACCTTGTCGCCGCGGGATTCGACGTGACGGTCGATGCAGTTCGCCGAGACGTTCAGCGTCCCGTCTTCGAACCAGCGAATGTCAACGTTGCCCGGCGCGAAGCTGGTGTTCTTGGCGCGCGTATAGGGCGTGATCCAGTGCAACCGTTTGCCGGCTTCCGACCAGAAGCCCTCAGGGTCGCTGATCGATCGCTGATACATTGCGTCATAAGACTGTTCATTGACGTAAGCCCGCTCCGCCCACGCCTGGGGGACGGCATAAACTTTATCCGACATAGAGCGCACCTCCGTTTGGCCGTCTGAGCTGCGGCCATTTCCTGTCATTATGCGGCGACGAGCCCCGCTCCACAACATGCTCGATGGTGGGGGAAGGGGGTTCGCAACCAAAATGATCGAAATCAATCTCGCACCGCGGCATGTTTTTCTTAAGCACGCCAGACGGTGGTCCGTTTGATTTCGAAGTCTTCAAGCTCGCGGGTTACCGGTACCTGGTATTCGGCGAGCGGCGTAAACTTTCCTTCCGGAAAGTAACTGCGGCGAGGGTCGCCGATGTAGACGGAGCATCCCTCGTTCTTGGCGTCATCAATGAAGCGCAGCACGCGTTCGGCCAGTTCGCGCTCATAGAAAAGATCGCCGACGATGACGATGCTTTCTCTGGGCGGCGCCGCCGACAGCATGTCGCGATCAGTGGTATAAAGCGTCACCGCATTGGCGGCGGCATTGACGGCGCATGCCGCGAGCGCGAGTGGGTCGATGTCTGCTGCTACGACGTGGGATGCGCCGGCTTTGGCAGCGGCGATCGCCGAGATGCCTGAGCCGCTACCGAGGTCGAACGCGGGCAAACCGCGACAGATGTCCTGGTTGTCGAGAAGGTACCTGCTGACAGCCTGGCCGCCGGCCCACGCGAACGCCCAATAGGGCGGCGGGACGTTCAATTCGCCCAGTTCGTCCTCGGTCTTCTGCCAGATCGGCAAAGATTCTTCCGCGAGCCGCAGTGTGATTTCGGGAACCAGAGGCGGGGCGATCGGTCTGGTATTTTCAAGGATGAAACGCTCGGCGTCGCGCGGGTCGGTGAGATCGAGTTTGCCGCCGGTCATGAGCCCTTAAGCTTCTTCAAGTCGACGCTGCCCATCTTGCAGATTTCTTTCCATTCGTCGGCGGCGACCGGCTGGACCGACAGCCGGGAATTGTTAACGAGAACCATACCGGACAGTTTCGGATTGGCTTTGACGGCATCGAGGCCAACGGGCGAGGGGACCGGCGCGACGGCTGCGACGTCGACGCATTCCCATTTTCCGGTTTCGTCTTTTGCTTCGGGATGTGCGGAAGCGATGACGCGCACGATGCCGACGATCTCCTTCCCTTCGTTGGAATGGTAGAAGAACCCGAGATCGCCAATCTTCATAGCGCGCATATTGTTGCGGGCCTGATAATTGCGGACGCCGTCCCAGGCTTCGCCTTTAGTCCCACGCGCGATTAAGTCGCTCCAGGAAAAAACGTCGGGCTCGGATTTGAATAGCCAGGTTTGCATGAGATAGCGCGTTCCACGAGATAAGCGTGCCTAGCGTGGAACGAGATCGATCTCAAGGGCTGAAAAAACAGAACCTCCGCACCGAAGTGCGGAGGTTCAGACGCGACACTACTTGAAAATCAATTCGCCGGGCTGCCGGAGGTACAGCTTACGACGTGTTCGACTGAACCTAGTCGCAAGACCCTGATTTTGAGTAAACGAGGTTTGCGTCCCAGATATTTTTGTCGGCGGCCGGCGCGAAGACGATGCAGCGGCGAACGAGAAAGACCACGAGAAAGCTGGCGATCGTCGCGACGGCTTTGGCCGCAATGGCGGATGCGGCAAAGTAGTCAGTCATCACCGCAATGACGAGGCCGGTAAGCATCAAGCCGAGCAATCCGGAGGCCGCGAATTCCGCAAGGCGTCGCGGCGCCGATTTTCGGGCGTGGGCGACGTCGAAGACGAAGGCGGTCGATAATGCGTAATGAGCGATCATGCCCACTCCATATCCGACGACACCTGCTACCGGAGCGTTAATGGCGAGCGCGCAGAGCGACATGTAGATGGCGACATCGGTCGCCAGCGCGGCGACGCTGACAACGGAATAGCGCGATAGCTGCGGAACGACCGCGGCGGTGTGACTCGCTCCGCGACCGCTCTCGGGCATCGTCACGTCATCAGCCGGTGCGAGCGCCATGCGATCAGCCTGCCTTGCGCAGCTTAGCGGGAACCATGCGGACGCTCTTTAGCGCTTCTTCCGCGCCTGAGCCGCCGGCTTCGTGATATTCGGCGTCCTCGTTGACGTTCCAGATGTCGTAGAGCATTTCGCCGGCAGCGATGTTTTTGACCGTCAGCATCGAGGTCATCATCGCGTGGTCTTGGTTGTTGTACTTGTGCATGCCGTTGCGGCCGACGAGGTGCAGCGTCGGGTATTTTTCGGCAAGCTCAGAGCGGATGGCTTCGACGTTGCGCTTGTAGCCATCATCGTAGACCGGATAGGCCTTCTTCTGACGGACGACGCAGCCGTCGACGCATTCGTCTTCGGTGGCCAGGCCGATCGTCGCAAGCTCTTTGCGGGCGAGCGCCAGCAAGTCTTTATCTTCTGCTGCCCAGAGACCATCGCCCTCGAAGCAGAAGTATTCGAGGCCAAGGCAGGCGAGTTTGCTGTCGGGCACCATTTCCGGCGACCACGAACGGAAGTTTTGGATGCGGCCGACCTTTACGCTCGGTTCATGGATATAGATCCAGTTGTCGGGGAAGAGGTCCGGCTTATTCACGACGAGGGCGACCGTGATGAAGTCGCGGTAGCGCAGATTGTCGGCGGCGGCCAGCGCGTTCGGGGCCTCGGCGAAAGCGTGCATCAGTTCGCGGATCGGGGCCGATGAAATGACGTGGCGCGAGGTGAAGGTTGCGAGATCGCCCGATGGTGTGCGGGCCTTAATGGTCCAGAGGTTCTGGCGAGCGTCGTATCTGAGGGTCGACAGCTCGGTGCCCATGTGGATCTTGCCACCTTGGGCGCGGGTCTTGGCCGCTGCCGCATCCCACATCATGCCGGGGCCCTTGCGCGGATACTGGAAGCTTTCGATCAGCGTCTTGATGACTTCGCCGTCGTGTGCGCCCGTGCCGTCCTTGACGCCCTTCGGCTTGACGGAATTGCGCAGCGCGTTGGCCATCGCCGACCAGAGATCGAGGCCTTTGATGCGCTGGGCAGCCCAATCGGCCGAGATTTCATCGCAACTCATGCCCCACACTTTTTCCGTGTAGGTCTTGAAGAAGATTGAGAACAGGCGCTCGCCGAACTGATTGGCAACCCAGTCGTGAAAGGTTTCCGGCTTTTCGTTCGGGAAGGCTTGTTTGTACATGAACGAGAGCACGCACATGGCGCTTTCGACGACGCCGAGGTTGCCGAGCGCTTCGAAGGCTTTCAGCGGGTAAGAATAGTACTTGCCGTCGTAGTAGATGCGGCTCATGCGCGGACGGCTGATGAAATCCTGCGGCAGGATTTCCTTCCACAAATCGACGACTTCTTTCGACTTCGAAAAGAAGCGATGGCCGCCAATGTCGAACAGGAAATCCTTGTAGTTGACGGTTCTGCTGATGCCGCCAACGTAGTGCGGATCGGCCTCGATGACGGTCGTGGAAATACCTTGCTTGGTCAGAAGATACGATGCCGTGAGACCGGCCGGACCCGCGCCGATGACGAACACTTCGCTATGGGACATGAAACGCGCCTACGCATGAACAGAACGGCTTTGGGCAGCAGCTCGCGACCGGGAGCCGGATATGCTTGAGCGGAAGACTAGGGAGGATGGGTAAACAAAGGCTGATATTTGCAAAGAATTCGAAGCAAGCCCGAATATAAAATTTCAGGCCTTTTTTATCTGCGGCTGGCCGAAGTTTACGGTCCCCTAATGGGCGTCCGATAGGCTCGCGGCCTTTCCGGGGACCAGCGTATGCATTCCGCTACATCGAAGGTATCGGTCGAGCAGGGGATTAGGGCCTGCTTACGCGATGTTCCGAATTGGGGTTGGTGGCTGATTGCGCTCGCATTCGTCGGCGCTCGCAGTTGGCATGTCACCGGCGTCGGGATTTACGGTTTCTTTGGCGATCCGGACGACGCGACGCGCCTTGTTCAGGTCCGGGAGCTGATGGCTTCCTGGCACTGGTTCGATACGACGACGATAAAGTTCGGCGGCGATGCCGGGATGCTGTCGCATTGGTCTCGCCTTGTCGATCTACCGATTGCAGCGCTAATCGCGGGTTTCAATCTCTTCCTTCCCATCGAAGATGCGGAGCGTTTGACCCATGCTGCGTGGCCGCTGTTGACGCTGGGGTTCCTCACGTGGGTCATGTTCAAAACCACAGCGAAGGTCGGCGGCGATATGATCGGCCGTCTGACACTGCTATTCGCGGCGCTGACGCCGCTTGGGTGGTATCAATTCGCTGTTGGCCGCATCGACCATCATAATGTGATGATCGCCTGTACGGTTTCCGCCACCCTATTGATGTGGGCCTATCCGCAGCGCACGGCCGCTTGGCGCTTTGCTGGCGTGCTGGTTGGCCTGGCGCTCGCCGTTGGCTATGAGGCGTTGGCTCCGGCGGTTGTGCTGGGAACGTTCGTTGCTGCGTGGGGGCTTTTCGACCGGCGCGTCGAGAAAGGTGCGGCGGCGTTTTCGATTGCGCTGGCGCTGACGTTCGCAGCAGCTTTCTTCGCGACCATTCCGCCGTCGCGCTGGATGGACATCAAATGCGATGCCATTTCGCTCAACATGGTCGTGCTGGTCGCATCGGGGGTCGTGGGGGTTCTGGTCGCTCTTGTGCCGGGCCGGGAGTGCAAGCTTTATGCGCGTATCGCCTCGATTGCGGCCTGTGCGGGCGTTGGCATTGCAGCCTATGGATGGCTTGAGCCGAAGTGCCTCGGGGGTCCCTTAGGACAACTGCCGCCGCTTGCAATCAAGATCTGGCTGGACAAGGTCGCCGAGAACAACAGCATTGTTGCGGATTTCTTCCATCGCCATTTCAGTCAGTCGTTCGGTCTGCTTGCGTTCTATGGCATTGCGCTCTGGGCGCAAGTTCATCGACTGAAAGAGACGCGCAGCGCGGCTGACCTCTTTTTGCTTGCCGCGGTTGTGTCGTTGATCGGTTTAGCCTGCTGGCAATACAAGTATGTTTCTTACGCATCGTTTATCTCGATCGTGCCGATGGCGCTCGTCGTCAGCCGCCTGGGTCCGGTCGGAGATATCGGCGCGTCGACAATACGATTGGGCGCGATCGTGCTGTTCAATCAGACAGTGCTGCTGTGGGCATCGGGTGGTGTCGATGCGGCGGTCGGTGCTCCGCCTGCCATGACGGAACAGGTACGCGCCGACGCGGATGCCTGCTCCAAGCCCGAAGCGATCCGCGAATTGGCCGACCTGCCTGCGGGGCTTGTTGCTGCGCATATCGACGTTGGCGCTTTTATCGCCGCCGAAACGCATCATCGCGTGCTCTCGGCGCCCTATCATCGGATTGCGAATGCGATCATCGCCAATCATCTGATTTTTTCAGCGCACGATGCCAAGACTGCGGCTGCGCTGTTGAAGCAGGAGGATGTCGATTACGTTGCGATCTGCGATGGTCTTGATAAGCCGCTTGCATCGAGTCTGGACTGGAAGGGAACGCTGAAGGTCGATCTTGCGAATGGCAAAGCGCCGCGTTTCCTGGTGCCGGTGGCGCTACCTGATCCGCACGCGATCTATCACGTCTGGAAGGTCGATCGCGCGGCGCTCAATCTTCAGCTTTTAAAGGCCGCTGCATCAACGCCGTGATCGCCTCATCGACCATCAGGCGGCCTTCGATGATATCGTTGACGGCTTCGGCGATCGGCATGTCGATGCCATGCTCGTGCGCCAAGCGGACAAGCGCCTTGCAGGTATAGATGCCTTCCGTGACGGCGGCACGGGCGCCAAGAATCTCGGCTAGCGTGCGGCCCTCGCCGAGGGCGCGGCCAAGCGACATGTTTCGCGACTGCGGACTGCCACACGTCAGGATGAGATCGCCCAGGCCGGATAGTCCGAGAAGTGTTTCGGGACGCGCGCCCAAGGCGTCGCCGAACCGGCGCAACTCCGCAAAGCCGCGTGTCACGAGGGCCGCATGCGCGCTGGCGCCGAGGCCGCGTCCGGCGACGATGCCAGCCGCGATGGCGAGAACATTTTTGACGGCGCCGCCGAGCTCGGCTCCGAGTACGTCGCTCGACCAATAGAGGCGCATCTGGCGCGAAGACAACGTCGCGGCGAGCGCGCGGCCGACGGCTTCATTGCGACAGGCGAGCGTCAGCGCCGATGGCAGGCCGCGGGCCACGTCAGCGGCAAAGCTCGGTCCGGAAAGCACAACGCGAAGCAAGCGCGGCGCGACCTCTTCCAGAACATCGCCCATGAAGCGGCCGGTCGATTGCTCGATGCCTTTGGCACAAAGGATGACAGGGGTATCGGGTGCAATCTGCGTCGCGAGTTTCGCCATCACGCCGCGCAGGTGCTGTGCCGGGACGACAGCGAGAATGGCATCAGCATGCGCAATGCTCATGAGATCGCCGGTCGCGCGGATTGCCGGATTGAGATCGACGCCCGGCAAAAACGTGCGATTGACATGGCGGGCGTTGATGTCGTCGACGACCTCGGGCTCGCGCGCCCAAAGCGTCACCGCCGTGCCGCCGTGCGATAGCGTCTGCGCGAGGGCTGTGCCCCAGGCGCCGCCGCCGACAACACTGATCGAACGTATCTGCAAAACCGCCCCCGGGACTGTCATTCGTTCAACTTAGCACGGCACTTCGATTGGAATGCAAATGGCACATTCAGACTAGCCTTCGGCGGCTTAAGCCGTAATGAGCTTAAGCTTTGACACCGGCGCCGATGGCTTTGGGCGCTTCGGCGTCAAGCGGCCAGCGCGGTCTTGCCGGCGCGTCGAGCGGGTCGGCAAGATCACGGGCCAAGCGTTCGGCGCCTGCCCAGGCAATCATGGCACCATTGTCGCCGCAAAGTTCGAACGGCGGTGCGTGGAACGAGAAGTCATGCGCTCGGGCGACATCTACAAGGGTGGCACGCAGCGCCTTGTTGGCGGCGACGCCACCGGCGACGACGAATGGCCGCTGCCCGGCGTCCGGAAAATGCGATGCGCCCGTACGCATCGCGAGCCGCACGCGATCAGCGACGCTCTCGCACACGGCCGCCTGAAAGGAGGCGCAGAGATCGGCGATATCTTGCTCGGATAGCGGCGCGCTTTGCATGGCCGCATGTCTGACCGCCGTTTTCAAACCGGCGAATGAAAAGTGCGGGTCGCTCCGGCCTTTCATTGGGCGCGGAAGGTCGAAACGCGTGCCGTTACCGTTCGCTGCGGCTTTTTCGACGGCGGGGCCGCCGGGCATGGGCAGGCCGAGGAGCTTTGCCGTCTTGTCGAAGGCTTCGCCCAAGGCGTCGTCGATGGTCGTCGCAAGCCGGCGATACTGGCCGACGCCTTCAACGAGCAGCAGTTGCGTATGGCCACCGGAGACCAGCAGCATCAGATAGGGCGGCCGGACCTGATCGGTCAGGCCGACCGTCAGGGCGTGCGCTTCCAGATGATTGATCGCAACAAACGGGCGGCCGGTTGCGAGGGCCAGCGCCTTGCCCGTGGTGGCGCCGACGACGAGGCCGCCGATCAGTCCCGGGCCGGTGGCCACTGCAATTCCGGTCAGGTCGCCGAGCGTTACGCCCGCTTTATCGAGGGCGGTCTTGACCAAAAGATCGAGGCTTTCGGCATGGGCGCGGGCGGCAATTTCCGGTACGACGCCGCCGTAGATCGCGTGCTTGTCGAACTGCGACAGAACGATGTTGGACAGAATTCGCCCTTCTCCCGCGGCGTTGCGGGATACAATGGCGGCGGCCGTCTCGTCGCAGCTCGTCTCAATGCCGAGAACAAGGGCGGCAGAAGGCGCAGTATCGGAAGGCTCAGACATCTGTTCAGGAACTTAACTTAGAACTTGCTGGCGCGTGGTTGGAATCCGCGCCTCTTTGGAGCATACCTGTCGCCCGAATTACCGGCATTCATCTATCGGCATTTGGGCTCGAGCGCCCCGCCTAGCATCCGGAGAAACCTTTTTGCAAGCGACCCGCATCCGCATCGGGACCCGAGGCTCGCCTTTGGCCCTCGCCCAGGCGCACGAAGTCAAAGATAGGATCATCGCCGCCCATGGTCTGGCCGATGAGGCCGTCACCATTCAGGTCATCAAGACGACGGGCGACCGCGTGCTCGACCGGCCGCTGTCGGAGATCGGCGGCAAGGGTCTCTTTACGAAAGAGATCGAAGAAGCGCTGTTGACCGACGAGATCGATGTTGCCGTCCATTCGATGAAGGATATGCAGACCGTACTGCCCGACGGGCTGGTGATCGGCGCGGTGCTGCCGCGAGAAGATCCGCGCGACGCATTCATTTCTTTGCGGCATGAATCGTTCTCGAAGCTGCCGCAGAATGCGGTCGTCGGGACATCGTCGCTTCGACGGAAGGCGCAGGTGCTACATGCGCGCCCCGATCTGCGCGTCGTCGATTTCCGCGGCAACGTGCAGACACGGTTGCGCAAGCTGGAAGACGGTGTGGCGGAAGCAACCTTTCTGGCGGTCGCCGGTCTCAAGAGGCTGGGAATGACGGAGCGGATCACATCGCCAGTATCGATGGAGCATATGCTGCCGGCCGTGGCGCAGGGCGTGATCGGGCTTGAAATTCGCGATGGCGATGAACTCGTGACGCCGATCGTTGCAGCATTGAATGATGAGACAACGGCTTGGGCGGTCGCGGCCGAGCGGGCGTTCCTGGCGCGGCTCGAAGGGTCATGCCGGACGCCGATCGCGGGGCATGGCATCGTCGCAGGGGATGAAGTGCGCTTTCGCGGGCAACTGCTCTCGCCGGATGGCGAGAAATGCTATGACGTTTCTCGTATCGGAAATGTCAAAGATGCCCACGACCTCGGATTGTCCGCGGCCGATGAAATTCTAAACCAGGCGGATGCCGCGTTGCTTGTCAGGCCGAACGTCTGATGAACGTCATCATTACGCGCCCAATTCAAGATGCCGAACCGCTGAAAACGCGCATCGAAGAGCTTGGGTGCGAGGTAATGCTGGCGCCACTTATGGAAACCGTTGCGAACGATGTTCCGACGGACGCGTTTGCCAATGCGACGGCAATCGTTGCGACCAGCCGTAACGCTTTGACGGCGCTTGCCGCTTCGCCTGTACTTGCCACGCTGACGCCGCTGCCGCTTTACGTCGTCGGGCCGGCAACTGCAGCTGCGGCGAGGGACATCGGTTTTGCGCGGATCGTGGAAGGGCCGGGGCGAGCCGAAGACCTTGCACCGATGCTCAGGGCGCGGGCCGCGGGCCAACGTTTGATCTATCTCAGAGGCGACGTCGTCGCGTTCGATCTTGAAAGCGCGTTGGCCGAAAGTGGCGTTAACGTTGTGCCGGTGCTGGCGTATCGGTCAGTCGAAGCGGAAGCGTTGCCGCCGGATGTCATCAAAGCGCTCCAAACGGGCGGCATCGATGCGGTAACGCTGATGTCGCCGCGGACGGCGCGGATCTGGTCACGGTTGGTTGCCGCGCTGTCGCCGCCGGTACAACTTTCAGGCATAACGTATTTATGCCTGTCCGAGCGCGTAGGTGAAGCCTTGGGGCCGATTGCAAAAACCGATATGACTCTCGTTTCTTCGCAACCTAACATCGAAGAAATGATTGCACTCGTAAAACGTCTCGCGGCAAGCTCGAAAGCGGAGTAACAAGGCGTAAAAACAGACCGGCTGGTCGCCCCGGCAATTGAGCCCTCTCAATAGACAGATTTTTCCGGAGCACCTGGATTCTGAACCGGGACCGGATGACATATGCGAGTTTCGTAAGGAGGCTTAGGCTCCGATGGCAGATGAGAAATCGGGTACAGGATCAAGCGGTGGAGCGGGAAAGAAGCCCTACGCGACGCTCGACCTGAAAGCGACCGAGGTGAAGGTGTCGCCGGGCAAATCGAGCGCCGCGGCTCAGAGCGCGGCAGGCAGCGAGGTTCCGCGTCCGGCGGCGGCTGGATCTTATGCTGAGGAGCCGAAGAAGAGCGACGCCAAGGCGACGTTCGGCGCCGGCAAATACGATAAGCCCAGCTCCGATAAACCTGGCGCATCGGCCACGTCGTCGGCGGCCTTTGCCGCCCGTGCGGCTAAGTTAGAAGAACCGATCGTCGTGCAAAAACGCGGCGGCGTTTTCAGTCATCTGGCGGCCGGGATTGCCGGCGGCGCGCTGGCGTTCGCTGCCGTGCTGTGGGCCTTGCCTCAGCTTGAAATGCAGAACGGCGCGGATGCAAAGATCGCCGATCTTTCGCAACGTCTCGCGACGATTGAGAAGAACGAAAGTGCAGCACCGCCGCCACCGGATCTCAGCGGAATTCAGGCGAAGATCGCAGGCCTCGAAAATGCGACACAGAAAATTCCGTCGCTGATCGAAGGGCAGACGCGCCTCGTCGCCGAGACGAAAGCGGCGCTGGCCTCGGCCGCCTCCGACGCTGGGCAGCCGCAACTTATCGAGCGCATCGGCAAGATCGAGGATCGGCTGAAGGCGATGGCGGATGCGGGCGTCAACGATCCCAATGCGACGCGTATCGAGCAAATCGCGGGGCTGACGGGCAAAGTGTCCGATCTCGAAACGAGCCTTGCGACGCAGCTGACCGCGCTGCGGACGAACGTGACGAAGGATGTCGAGAGCCGCATTCAATCGGCGACCGAAGCCGCCGAGACGGCACGTGCGGGCACGCAGCGTATCGACAAGGATGTCGCCGGTCTCAAGACCGACAATGTGCGGATGGAAGAAGAGATCGCGGCGTTGAAGTCGACGACCGATCACGTCGCAGCCGATCTCAAAGTCACGCAGGATCAGCTCGCAAGTCTCAGGACGGCGCTCGATGGTTTGCGGACGGCCGCGGCGAAACCTGCCGACATTTCAGCCGCCGTGCAGCCGATCGACCAGAAGATCGCGGCGCTTGATAAAAGCGTGCAGGCGGTCGTCGAAGGCGATGCGGCGCGCAAGGAAAGCGCGAAGCGCGTTGTCCTCGCGCTTGAACTGCAGAACCTGCAGCGCGCGCTCGACAGCGGGCAGAGTTTCTCGACTCAGCTTGCCGACGTGAAGAAGGTTGCGGGGCCGACGTTCGATCTGTCAGCGCTGGAGAAGCTTCAGGACACGGGTGTGCCGACGTTGCCCGAGCTGACCAAGGAATTCCGCACGGCGGCAGACCGTGCAATCGACGCCGATTCAGAGCCGCAGGACGCGAGCGTCGTCGATCGGCTTTGGGCTGGTGCGAAATCGGTTGTGCGCGTTCGCCGGATCGATCTCAAATCCGATGACAAGAGCACGGAAGCCGTCGTCGGGCGCATGCAGGTTGCGCTGGCAGACGGTCGTCTCGGAGAGGTCATCGACCAGGGCAAGGAATTGTCACCGAAGGCGCAGGATGCGATGCGCCCCTTCCTCGACAAGGTTGCGGCGCGGGTCAGCGTCGAGACCGCGCTTCAGAACCTCAATTCACAACTGAAGTCTTCCATTGCGGGCGTCTCCCAGCAATCGGCACAGCCGTCGCCATAATCGATAAAGGGTCTGCGTCATGGTGCGCCTCGTCGTTTATCTGCTCACGATCGCCCTCATCGCCTCCGGTCTCGCCTGGCTCGCCGACAGGCCCGGCACGCTGCAAATCGTCTGGCAGGGCTACGACATCGAAACCTCGGTGTTTCGTGCCGTCGTCATCCTGGCGGCGCTGGTCGCTTCGCTGATCTTTTTGTGGTCGGTCTTCAAGACACTGTGGAACAGCCCGGCGATAATCGGCAGCCGGCTGATGCGGCATCGCGAGCGAAAAGGGCTTGATGCGCTTTCCGGGGGCATGATCGCCATCGGTGCGGGCGATAGTTCGCTTGCGGCGCGCTATGCGCTGCAGGCACGCAAGAGTCTGCCGCATGAACCGCTTACGCAACTGTTGCGCGCGCAATCGGCGGAGCTTTCCGGCGACCGCGCGTCGGCGCGGCGCATTTATGAGGCGATGTTGGCGTCTCCCGAGACCGAACAGCTGGGGCTTCGCGGGCTGTTCCTCGAAGCGCAGCGGGAAGGCGCGGGCGAAGCTGCGCGGCAGTTTGCAGCGCGGGCGCTCAAGGCCAATCCGAAACTCGGTTGGTCGTCGACGGCGCTCTTTGAGCAGCAATGCAAGCAGAAGGACTGGACGGCGGCGCTGGCGACGCTCGAACATGCGCGCAAGAGCAGTCACATTCCAAAAGCCGCTGCCGATCGCAAGCGCGCAGTGCTGTTGACGGCAAAGGCGATCCCAGCCGAGGACGATACGCCCGACAAGGCGCTCGCCTGGGCGCTCGAAGCGCACGCCTTGGCGCCGGATCTCGTGCCGGCTGCCGTCGTTGCGGGTCGCATTCTGGCATCGCGCGGCAACACCTCGAAGGCGGCAAAGATCATCCAGAAGACCTGGACGAAGGCGCCGCATCCCGATCTCGCGACAGTTTACGCGCATGCGCGTGTCGGCGACAGCACGCGGGACCGTCTCGATCGCGTCCGCCAGCTCGCGGCTCTCAATCCGCATTCGATCGAAAGCCCGATCGCAGTGGCGACGACCGCGGCGGAGGCCCGACTGTATGACGAAGCCCGCCGGGCACTGGAGCCGCTGCTCGCCGACCGCTTGACGCAACGCGTTGCGCTGTTGATGGCTCGGATCGAAGCCGGCGAGAACGGAGAGAAGGGCCGGGTGCGCGAATGGCTGGCGCGGGCGATGAACGCTGCGCGCGATCCGGTGTGGATGGCCGACGGCGTCATCTCCGATCACTGGGAACCGATCTCTCCGGTCGATGGTCGTCTCGATGCCTTCCAATGGCGCGTGCCGGTTGAAACAATCGACAGTGCTGGCGGTGAAATTCTGGCGACCAAGATCGACGAGTTGATCGCCATTGCCCCGGCGACGACAGAAATCAAGGCTGAAGCGCCAGCGGCTCCGGATCGCAAGGCCGAAGCAGCAACGCCCGTCTCTGCCGAAAGCCAGCCCGTGACGGCGACGGTGGCGGCCGAGCCTGAGGTCGTAACCGCCGAGCCAGTCACCGTTCCAGTGACGCCGAATTCCGGCAGCACCCCGAAGGCATCGGCAGCAAGTGCCGCCAATGGGGCCGCGCATCCAGCGGCGGTGGCACGCGGCGATGAGGTTGCAACGACGCTCAAGACGCTGCCCCAGGAGCGCTCGCCGTCCGGGCGGGGGGATTCGGCCGTCTTCATCACGCCGCGCGCGCCGGACGATCCGGGCACGGAGCCGCCGGAGCCGGAGCTTGAGCAACCCGTCGCACGCCGGACTTTCCGGTCGGTCAACTAAGGCGCTGATCGGGTTGAGGGTCTTGGCTCGTGCTGGGTTTGCGCGGGCCTCTGCGGCAGGAATGACTTTTGACGCCACGACCCTTGCAATTCCCGGCCGCCCAGAGTATCCCTCGCGCCTTCTCGGGGGGAACGCCCCTCCGCCGGAACAAAAGCCGCTTTAGCTCAGCCGGTAGAGCACGTCATTCGTAATGACGGGGTCGTGTGTTCGAGTCACACAAGCGGCACCATATAATTCAATAGCTTGGTTCTGATTTAGTTGCGATTGATTGGCAACTGCTAGCTTTTGATACCACGATAAACCCCGAGGTCTGCGAATGTGACGTGCCCCCGTCACTCGCTACGCTCGTTCCTCGCGTGCTCACGCACGTCGAGCTACGCTCTCCTACGTTCGCCCGCTACCGGCTGAGCTAAAGCGGCTAGTGACTGACGGCGTCCACTCTCTCTGACCGAGGCGAGACGAGGCCAGTGTGGGGGCGGGGGTGGGTATGGGCCTAGAGAATGACAGACAAAAAATATCGCGTAGAAATTCCGTGATTTTGGGTCACGACTCAGCTTCTATGCGACCAAATTTCAAGAAACGATGAGGGGAACGCTCCAGGGTAGTTAAAGAATGGAGCTTATATGAAATCGCTTCTCAAGAATTTGCGGTTCAGGTTCCTAATCTACCTGTCCATAAAGACTAGATAATGCCAAGGGGTGCCAGAAATGGTGCCCCTTATTTTTTCGAATCAGAAGTGCATTGATCGAAGTCGTCATATTCATAGAAAAGCTTCATTTCCGTAAGGCTCCTCAGTTTTGTGTCTATTGATTGCAGCTGGCATTCGGTGGCCTTATCTATGGTGATATAGCAGGGCGACTCCTTGGCGTTGTGATAGGCGCATCTAGAAAAAGCTATGGCGGGTGGTGCTAGTCTAGTCACTATTCCGGCGCTAGCCAGTGTAATCGCCAGCAATGCGATCGTCAGCTTTACTGATTTCGCGCCGCGATTTTCATTAATTTGAACAAACTGATATAGGATAAGGCCGCCTCCCGCTAATAACGCAGCCTGCAGACATCGAGTAATAATCTCTAGCAGGCAACCTCTCACGTAAGGATATATCCAAAGCGTGGCAGCCCCTGAAGCTGCGAGATTAGATAGGAACGCAGTGAGGCCCAAAACTGCAATACAAATTAGGCGGAGATCGCGATGCACTCGGCTCAAAGCTTCCCCCTCAATCCATATACAAACCCTCGATGCCGTAAAATATGACGTGTTTTTGATTCAGTGTTCCATTTAGTTGTATCTAGTGTAGGGTAAACAGTAAACTTTTCCGAGAGGCCCTTTTATAGGGAAATTACCTTTTTATCCTACACTAGATACACTGTTAGATATTGCAGCATCGCCGGGACTGCAAAAACACCCCCTAATTTACATTCTGTCTTTGTCTTTCATACCATATTTGGGCTTGTCTTTCGTATTCAGCCCTTTCGTCTTGATCCATCAATAGATACCGCGCGTGCGGTTGCACGGTGCTTTTTTGTTGCTGGCTGCTTGGTCAACGGAGCTTCGCTGACCGGCGCGCGATTGCCGGCGTCGAACGCATTTTGATGCAGGGTGCGGCCGAGTTTGCAAAGGCCGCAATTGCATGAGCGGAAGTAACCCGCTGTTAGATTTTGCAGCCTCAGGGTCCGCGCATGGGAAAAGAGCGCAGACAATCCGAGCGACAGGCCGTCAGCCATCCGGCGCGGATTGAGCTTGAGGACGGGAATAGCTTTTCGGCGCGGATCGCCAATCTCTCACAGGGCGGTGCACTGCTGATTTTTCCTGACGGCGATGCGCTGCCGAATATTTTTCATGTCGTTGACATGGCCTCCGATGCGCGGCGTGAAGTGCGCAAAGCCTGGACCGCGCCCAATCGGGTAGGGGTTGAATACATCGACGGACAATCGACGCGTTTCGGTCATCCAGTGCGGCCACAGGCAACGTTTGGAAAACGCGCTAGAAAAGATTGAGTGGACGTTGGTGGCCGTCAGACTGCAGGGAAGGGCAGTTTTATTGGCTCGTATTTTTGCCTGAACATTTCATCGCTCATAGGCCTGAACGCACCAGCCGAATCCTTGATCAACCAGTCGCCCGTACGAATTTCCCGCTGACCTTCTGGAGTCATGACGAACGCGCGGGCGTCCCGTTGCGCGATGATGTTCTGGGCCAAGTTCAAGTGGTGAAAATCGGCGTTAGGTGACCAGCGTAATGCCTCGACAAACGCAATGCGGGTTTGAAATTTCTGCACGAAACCACGTCGTTATTTGGCCAGTGAACAGTTTGCACACTGCCATTCGCTGCGACGTCGGTCAGCATACGTTTTAGTATGATTGCGTATAGAAAATAAACTGAAGCCAACACCTTTGGAGCGGCGAGTGTTGGAATGAATGAGTGAGTGAAAAACAGGAAGGCCCCGCCATGTGACTGGCAGGGCCTACAGGATTCGCACCGCCCTCGCGCCCACCGGTTTCGGTCCCGCTCGTCCGACCTGATTGGCAGCGATGCACTTCCCGCTGAGATCAGCAGCGATAGCTAATGCTGCTGTCATGAACAATTCACAAAGCGTGTCACAGCGCGTAACAAAAACGCCTTCGCGTTGTTTTCGCTGCGCTGTCTAGTAGTCGTCTTCTTCTTCGACGCGATAGCCGTAAGGTAAGTGGCCGCAATATTCCTCGGCGGCCTTCTGGGCATCTTCCCACGTCTCGTAGGAACTGCCGATGGTTTCGGTGCCGCCGCCAAAGCAGCCCTCGGCATCGTTTCGGCAATGGTCACACCAAACAACGACTTTGAATTTCGCCATGTTGGCTTCTCCCCATGAGAAAAGCCCTCAAGCGTTGCTCCCGTTTGCGCACATCCCAATGTGCTGAGTCGCGGGGAAAGGCGGTGCGCAATGCCGCCTGTTTTTCTTGTGCGGTTTCCTCGCGTTACGCGCCAACCACAGACTCGGAATGAGGCTAGCATTGGGCGCGGAAAGTAAACGTGACTGCAGCGTAACACTTCGCACAAAAAATGCTCGTGGCGGCTTCGGGGCGCCGATTCAGCGCGCATAAAGTCACATTGGCTATTCAAGAACTCGGTCTGCCACATTCTCTTTGCTACGGTCCGAGCACCAATCGTTATTTGGGGGAGCCAAACGCCGTGAATGCGCGACTGATCTCATTTCTGTTGGCCGTGGGTCTCACCGTCGCCGCCTCGGAGGCAAATGCCGAGTGCACGATGAACGAGATTGAAAAGCCGAACACCCGCATCGGCGTCTGTCGTCAGCAGCCGGGCATAGCCACCGGCTTCGGCTGTACGTCGTTGCTGATGAAAGAGCAGGTCGCTGACCAGTTCCAGCAGATCGCGCTGGCGCGGCGCTGCGGGTTCAATGCCGAGGCCGATAAGCTCGAAAAATTCTACAGCCAGACGACGCCTTACGTCATCAGCCTCTACGAGTGCGTCGACACCACGGTGGACCGCGTCGACGTCGAGACGAAGGCCAAAGCGGAGGTCGACAAAACTCTGGCGAGCTTGCCGGCGGGATGTCCGGCCGACCTCAAGGATAAAATGTCGAAGCGGCTGCCAAAGCTCATCGAAATCGACGAACAAGCGCTGGCTCAGATGCAGGCGCTTGCAACAAAAATCAATCTGACGCCGAAGCTGCCGAAATAACGGGTTGGAGCCAGTGGCTCCAGCAAATCTTTGATAACCCTAACTTCGCGCGGTATGCTCGAATTTAAGATTTGTCTCCTAGTGTGACCCTGCCCGCGAGGGCAGGGAATGCATTTGGGAGACGTCCCATGTCGGGTTTGAAGGTCGTTGTCGGCGCTCTGGCCGCAGCATTGAGTTTCGTTGCACTCTCGTCAGAGGCTGATGCAACATTTTATCGTGGCTGCGGCTACGACCCCTACGGCTATCATCCGCCGAGCTGGCGTGGATGTCCGAAGGCGGTCCGGCGTGCGGCCCGCCGCGCCTATCGCCAAGGCTGGGGTTTTTATCCGGCTTACGGGTTCTATCCGGCAGGCAGCTATTATGCGCTGCCGCCGCCAGCCTATCCCGTCTATGCGGTGCCCCCGCCCATTTATCCGGCTTACCCGGCATATCCGTCGTCATACTGCTATTACGACAACGGTTACGACATGCGCCCGCGTACGGTTTGCACTCCGGCGTGGTGAGCGGCAGCCGCCGACTACGCATCACCTGAAACGATTAAGGGGCCGATCCATCTCGGCCCCTTGTCTCTTTTTATCGCTTAGCGGATCCAACCCCACGCCCGTGGTCCACGACAGAAGTCGCGGCGGTGTAGGTAGTAGCAGCGGCGTCCGTCGAAATAGTCGTCGCGGGCGAATGGGTCGCCGGCATACGTCCAGAAGCCGAAGCGGTAGCCGTGGGGCGGACCGGCGCGATGGTAGCCGAGCCGGAAGTATCCGTCATGGCGATGATGCCAGTGGTGTGCCTCGGCGGCGGGCGCCAGGGCCGTGAGCCCCAAGGCGATGCCTGCGACGCCTACAAACTTCAACATTTGCAGCCTCTCGATTTGTTGCCTGCCGTTCAGTCGCGCGTCTGCCGCGGGAACGCAATCGGGAACTGCCGCTTTGGCAAATTCCGTGTCGGTGAATGCGAACGTTTTTAATCACATCGTGAAATTTCCCTGACAAACAGGGGGCGGTGTCCTTTTTTGAGTCACGAGCAGAGGCGTTTTTCCGAGGTCCTGAGATGCGCTATATCCTTGGCGGGCGAGGAGCGTTTGCTACGGCGATGGCCGTTTCGCTTACGGCGTTCGCATGGATCGGCGCCGCGAAAGCCGCCGACGTCTGCGAGGCGCTCTGGCGGGCGCGCAATGCCATTTTCGCCAATAAGGGCTATTGCTTCGAAAGTCCCGAAGGACAAGCTGCATTTGGAAAGGGTTGCTTTCCGCCGTACGGCAAGCTTACGCGCGCGGAAGAAGCCGATGTTCAGCGGATCAAGGATGTTGAGGCGCATCAGCGGTGCGCCGCAATACCGTCCGGGATCATGGGCGCAGCCATGGGACCCGCGCCCGGTGGTGTCCGAGTCGTTCCGAAATACGTCGTCCAACTGACGCTATCGCGAGCGGCCCAAAACAAACTCGCGCAATCCGGCGAAACGGTGCGGGTTGCAGCTTTCTACTATGGCAGTGCGATGAAACATTCCGCTGATGACGACGGCGAAATCGCGCTCGCGAACGAAGCTGTCGATCTGCCGAGCGGAACGACGGCGGTCAACCTCGGCGGGATTTCCATTGCCGAAGCAGACGTTCGCAAGGCATCCGAAGGCCAACCGATGCTGCTGATCAACGTCTACACCAGCCGCAAGGTGTTTCCCGACAACCTGCTCGATTGCGGCATCTATCAAGGTGCAGCGGCGCAAGCCGGACAGGTCGAGATAAGCTGCAAGCTGATCGGTGAATAGGAGCCGGGGCTATTGCAGCCCCGGTGCCGTTGGATTGTGGGGCGGTGTCGTCGCTTCCGGTCCGCTGCCTTTTTCACCCGTGCTGCTGCCCGAGCCTGAATTAGCTGGCAAGCTGATCTCCGGCGGGGGCTGTTTGTTGATCGGCACGTCGGGAGAGGTGGGCGATACGACGGCGTTATTTTCGCTGCCGGGGCCGACTTTGCCGGGCTCGATCGTTTTTGCGGCGTTCGGTGCGCTATTGCTGGCTGCATCTGCGAAGGCCGGCAGCGAACTTCCGAGCGCGGCCACCGCGATCGCGGCGGCCATGAGAAGTTTCGTGCTCATGGATATATTTTCCTTCCGCTGTTCCATGGGCGTCAAACGCATGGCGCAACGAAGGTGTTCCCAAGGATCGTCGGAGCTTTAAGCGTCAGCCTTTTTTGTTCGATGGTGCGGAGGTGTTCGACGTCGAGGGCGCGTTCGCCGGATTGGGCTTTTCCTTGACGTTGACTTTATCGCCGTCGTCGATGCCGTCCGGCGGACTTTCGATCACACGGTCTTCGGGCGCGAGGCCGGACGCAATCTCGACGGTGGCGCCGCGGTCGCGACCGATGGTGATGGACTTCAGGTTCACCTTGTCGTCGGTTCCGACTGTTGCGACGCGCAGACCCTCCTTGTCGAAGATAATGGCGCTTGATGGAACGACCAGGACGTTGTGCTTGCTGCCGACCTTCAGGCGGACGTTTGCGTAGGCGCCCGGCATCAATTCTCCCGCCGCGTTATCGACGATGAGCTGCATGCGGGTCGTGCCGGAAGCCGCATCGACGGCGCCGGACGAGGCTTCGACCTTGGCCTCGTACGTTTTGCCGGGGCGCTCGGGCACGCTCAGGCTGCCGACGGTCCCGGTTGGGATCATCGGGACGTAAGCTTGGGGTACGTTGACGTAGAGGCGCAGCTTGTGCACATCGGCGACGACGAACATCTCTGAGCCCGTGGCGCTGCCGGTGTTGATGAGGTTGCCGACATCGGTGTTGCGCACCGTCACGATACCGTCAAACGGAGCGACGATGCGCTTATATTCCGTTAGCGCCTTGAGCCGATCGACGTTTGCCTGCTCCGACTTCACGAGCGCGTTCTTGGCGTCGAGGTCGGCCTTCTTTTCGTCCGCCGCCTGATGCGTGACGTAGTTGCTCGGCAGAAGCGCCTGGTATCGCCCATTCGTGACTTTAGCCAGCGCGGCGTTGGCTTTGGCGTTGACCAGATCGGATTCAGCCTGCGACAGCTGTTGATCGAGATCGGGAGCATCGATCGTCGCAAGGACGTCGCCAGTCTTCACGCGCGTGCCGATATCGGCGTTGCGGCTGGCGACGTAGCCGTTGACGCGTGCGAAGAGGGCAGCCTGGTAATAGGCGTCGAGACGGCCCGGAAGATCGAGGACGCCAACACTCTGCTCGACCGCGGGCGTGGCGGCAGCGACCGTCGGTACGGCGCGTTCGGCGGCTTTGGTTGTCAGCTGCGCGACGCTTTGTTCGCGACTCTCAATTCCCGTGAAGGCGAGAAACGCCGCTCCCCCAATGAAGATGACCGCCGCCAAGGGCATCTTCCAGCGTGAGCGCTGGCGCGGCTCCGCGGGCGTTTCAGGCAGCATGGAATTCTCCAGGGATGGCGCCTTGCGGCGATGACGCGTTTGACGTCCGGCGTTTGTGCATCAGGCTAAATATGATCGGTACGATGAAGAGGGTCGCGGCCGTCGCGAAGATCAGGCCGCCGATGACGGCGCGGCCGAGCGGCGCATTCTGTTCGCCGCCTTCGCCCAGTCCGAGCGCCATCGGCGCCATGCCGATGACCATCGCGAGCGCGGTCATCAAGACGGGACGGATACGGACGAAGCCGGATTCGAGGGCGGCGAGGATCGGATCGCCATGGTCGGCCAACCGTTCTCGGGCAAAGCTCACGACAAGCACGGCGTTCGCGGTCGCGACGCCCATACACATGATCGCGCCGGTGAGGGCAGGCACCGACAGAGTCGTTCCAGTGAGGAACAACATCCAGATGATGCCGACCAGAGCAGCGGGAAGCGCCATAATGATCACCAACGGGTCGCCCCACGATTGGAAGTTGACCACGATCAACAGGTATATAAGCACGATGGCGCCCAGTAGGCCGAACAACATTCCGGCATAGGCGCTATTCATCGTCTTAACCTGGCCCAGCATGACCGCGCTTGCGCCCTTGGGCAGCTCGCTCTTGGTGGCGTCGAGAACTTTCTGGATGTCGCTCGCGACGGCTCCCAGGTCACGGCCCTCCGTTGTCGTTAAAATCTGAACCATGGGCTGGATGTCGTACTGCGATACGACCGCATTCATGACAGAGCGTTTGAAATTTGCCACGGCGCCCAGGATCTGGGGCGCGGCGTTGTCATTTGATGAGGTGATCGGCAGATTTTGCAGCGACGTCAGCGTATCAAGCTTGTACTGCGGGGTCTGAATGACGATCGGATACTGGACGCCATTTTTCGGGTTGAGCCAGTAGGCGGGATTTTCCTGTCCCGTTCCGGCAAGGCTCGCGCCGAGGCTCTCAGTCACGTCGCGCTCGGTCACACCGACATATTGCGCGCGGGAGCGATCGACGTCGATGTCGAAGCCCGGATTGCGGCGCGACTGCTGAATTCGGGCGTCGGCGACGCCTGGGATCATCTTAATTTGCCTTAAGATTTTCTGCGCATAGTCAAACGCGCCGTCGAGATCCTTGCCTCGGATCTGAAGATCGATCGGCGTGGGCGCACCGAAGTTCAGAATTTGGCTAACGATGTCAGCCGGCAGGAACGAGAACGTGGCGCCGGGAAACTCTTTCGGCAGCTGGCTGCGGAGCTGTTTCACGTATTCGGCCGTCGGCTCGTGGCCCTCCTTCAGCGCGATCTGGATGTCACCGTCCTGAGCGCCGATCATGCCGGTGTTGTTATAGGTCGTATTGATGCCGCTGATGGGCATGCCGATGTTGTCGACCATCACCTCGATCTGATCTTGGGGGATGATGTCGCGAATGGCGTCCTGGATTTTTGCGAATTCATGGGCGCTTTCCTCGACACGCGTTCCGATCGGGAGGCGCACATGCATCAGGATCTGGCCGGCATCGACCGCCGGGAAGAAGTTCCTGCCCAAATACGGGGCCAGCAAGAATGACGACCCAATGAAGCCGAACGAAACGATCAGAACGATCACGCGATGTGCGAGCGCGCCCTCCAAAAGGCCGTGATAGGCCCCGCGGAATTTCTCGAAGCCATGTTCGAAGCCGCGCTGAATGAGGACGAATGGATTGCGCGTCGGCCGTTCGTGCGCGTTGTGGTCATGCGGTTTCAGCAGGTACTTGGCCATCGTCGGGACGAGGGTCCGCGATAGAATGAACGATGAGACCATCGCGAACATGACCGCTTCGGCCATCGGTACGAATAAGAATCGCGCGATGCCTTCGAGGAAGAACATCGGAACGAAGACGATACAGATACAAAGCATCGACACGAAAGCGGGTGTAGCGATCTGATCGGCGCCGTCGAGAATGGCCGTTTCGACGTCTTTTCCCTGTTCCAGATGATAGTTGATGTTTTCGATCGTCACGGTCGCTTCGTCGACCAGAATGCCGACGGCGAGTGCGAGGCCGCCGAGCGTCATGATGTTCAACGTTTCGCCAAGCGCGGACAGCATGGCGATGGACGAAAGGACAGCGAGCGGAATGGACGTCGCGATGATGATCGTGGATCGGATACTGCCGAGAAACAGCAGGATCATGATGCTCGTCAAAACGGCGGCAAGAACGCCTTCGTGGATAACGTTTGTGACGGCGCCGCGCACGAACACCGATTGATCACCAAGGTAGGAAAAGGTCAGAGCATCGGGCAGGCCCGGCTTGATTTCATTCACCTTGTCCTTGATGCCCTGGATAATATCGAGCGTGGAAATCGCGCCGTTCTTCAAAACGGTCAGCAACACTGAGCGATTGCCGTCGACGTGCACGATATTTTGTTGCGGCGGGTTGCCGTCGCGGATGTGGGCGACATCACGGATGTAGACCATCGCGCCGTTGACGGTTTTGATCGGTAGGTCGCCCAAATCTTTAAGTGCGGACGGCGCGTTATTGAGCTGCATCACGTATTCGGTTGCGCCGATTTTCTGAGTGCCGGCCGGATTGATCAGGTTTTGCGCGGCCAGAGCAGCTTGCACGTCTTGCGCCGATAGGCCCTTCGCATGCAGTAGCGCGTTATCGAGGTCGATTTGAATCTGGCGCGTCTTGCCGCCGTAGGGAAACGGGATGGCGGCGCCCGGCACCGTCACCAGACGGATGCGGACCTGGTTCATGCCGAGATCGAAAAGGCGCTGCTCGGTCAGGCCGTCGCCGCCAAGCGCAAGCTGCACGATCGGCACTGTCGAAGCGCTGTAGTTCAGGATGAGCGGCGGGTTGGTGCCCGGCGGCATCTGGCGCAGCATCGTCTGCGAGATCGCCGTCACCTGCGCATTCGCGACGCTGATATCGACCGATGGGTGGAAGAAGATTTTGACGACGCCGATGCCGTTATAGGAATTCGCCTCGATGTGATCGATGTCGTTGACGGTCGTCGTGAGCGCGCGCTGGAAGGGCGTCACCATGCGTCCGGACAATTGATCCGGCGGCAGACCCGTATACTGCCACACCGTGGCAATGACCGGGATGCGAATATCCGGAAAGATGTCGATCGGCGTGCGGAGCGCGGCCAGCCCGCCCGTCAGAAGAATGAGCAGTGCAAGCACCACGAACGTGTACGGCAACCGCAACGCGATTCGTACGAGTGCAGCCATAGTTCCGAATTCTCCACATCGCTGGCTCTGACCGGTAGAGCCCAGCTGTCGCCCCGGCCTTTAACTGTCGGACCGGACGGCTTCCGTCTGTAAGATCGCAAAATCTGCTCGCGACGAAACCGCACGTCGCGCGGTTGGATCGCTTTCTTCGGGACGCCACTCCACTCCCCCACGGCGACGCCCGATCAAACGCCGAGTTTAAGATTTGGGGGATTGCCAGCCATCTGTCCAATAGTATGTTGGGATGCTATTATTTCTTGATAGCGATTAATCGTGGATGGTGCTGAACCATGGACCTCAGACAGCTCGAACATTTCGTAGCAGCCGCGGACGAACAGCATTTTACGCGCGCTGCACGTAAAGTGAACATTGTTCAATCTGGTTTGTCTGCGTCGATCCGCGCGCTGGAACAGGAGATGGGGGCGCCGTTGTTCGTGCGGACCACCCGCAAGGTTGAGCTGACCGTCGCGGGCCGCGTGCTTTACGCGAAGGCGCAGGAGATCATTGCCGGGATCAAGGAGGCGCGGCGGGCCGTTGCCGCGATCAATGGCCTGGAGCGGGGAACGCTCAGCGTCGGGACGTGCGGCAGTCTTCATGCCTTCTTCGATCTGCCGCAGCTCCTCGGCGAATTTCATGCCCTGCATCCGAGCGTCGAAATCAAGCTTTGCCACGGCACGGCGACCAAGCTGATGGAGTCGGTCAAGGACGGCAGCGTCGATATCGGATTTTTTCCGCTCTACGAGAAGAGTCGCGAGATCGTCACCATCCCGATTGCGTCGGATCATCTGGTTGTTGTTCACCCGATGGGGCACCCGATCGCGGGGCGTGAGAACGTGCCGCTCGAAAGTCTGGCGGAGGAAACATTCGTCGATTTTCAGCCGGACAAGGGGACGCGCAAGATCGTCGATCGGGCGTTTGCGAGCACCAACGTTTCACGCAGGTCGGTGCTTGAAGTCGGCGATATCCAGGTGCTGCTCGATCTTGTCGCGTATGGTTTTGGGATCGCCTTGGTTCCCAAGACGTTTGCTTGTGCGCGCATCGCGGCGGCGAAGTCGCCGAAGCTTGGCGTCGCGACTTTGAAAAAGCCCCATATAGCCTGGGATCTCGTCGCGGCATGCAGCGGGCGGGCAGGGGCTGCGCAGACGCGCAACCCGGCCGTCGCCGCTTTTACAAAGCTCGTCGAAAAAATTCGCTCAGACGCCATCGCGGCCTGAGCATCAGGCGATGCTCGCCTGATACACATAGTAGGCCATGGCTGCCGTCATCACCGGGATAAGGGCAATGTGCAGGAATGCTAAGCCTTTCTTGAGCCAGCCGATTGGTTCGATGCGTCTGTTCACCCGCGCGATGGTGATGGCGATGATGACGCTTAACACGAGGTACGTGAATAGGAACAAACGGTCGGAGAGGGTTTCGATATTGGCGTCAAGTTTCGGCAACGCCAGATAAAGCGCGACGGCCGAAAGAAGTGCTGTCACCTGGATTGTCACGATCGCCTCGAAGTGGTGCGTCGAAATGAAGATCGACAGATAGGCGATGAACAGAATGAAGCCCAGCGGAACGACGACGCGGAGAACATAGTCGGTCGTTTGCCGTTTCATCAGCCAGACGAAGCTCGCCTTGTAGAAAGGCACGACGCTCGGTTCCAACGTCTGCGCGTCGACGGTGCGGACAAAGTCCTCGTCATAGCCGACATAGTTATCTTTCGGGTCCCAGCCGTCGACGGTAACCGACTTGTCACGCAGGCTCGCCGGTGGCGGCTGGACGATGAACGCCGCGTTGCCGTGCTTAGGCTGAATATCGATTGAAAAGCGCTGGGTGTCGAACGGGTAGTTGCGCAAGTTTGGCGAGTAGAGGAACTTGCCCGTCACCTGATAAATTTTCATGTGGTCCGGGTAGGCGTCGCTTTTGCCGCCGTCATGAATGGGCTGAATCGTGATCTCACGATTGTTCGAGCCCGGATCGAGATAGGCGTTCGAAAATTCGATCTGGTCGATCGAAGCGCCGTTGCGGTCATTCATCGAAATATAGAAATCGGCGAGGAACGTCTGATTGTTGTCGTCGATCTGGTCCGCGTGAATAAGGTCGATGTCGGCGTACAGCGTGTCGATCCGCTTCATCGTGTTGTTCCGCAGACGCAGAAATTGGAACGGGGCCAGTTGGGCATGCCCAAGACCGCGCGGCAACATGACGATGAGAGGCGCGCGCGCTGCAGCCCGCGATGCCGGCCTAAACGACCAGTTGCCAAACCTGCCTTTGAAAACGCCCTTACCGGCAGCATACGTCGTGCCGAGTTCATTGACGATAAATTCGCGGAGATCGGAGACGTTGGCCGCCGCAGGCGCTGAGCGCCCAGCCTCGGCGATGAGCCGGATCATGTCGGCGTAGCGCATCGCTGTTTGCAGGGCGCGTATGTTGTCATCTTCAAGCGGATTGGGCGGGAGGTCGTCGTCGCGAACTTTGCAGGTGCCGTCCTTCCAACCGGGCGCAGCGTCGTTCTTTGCGGCTTCGAAGACCCAATACTCCGGATGGATCGACGTCAACAGCAGGTCGCGGAGGCGTTCACTGTAGACGTCGGGAAATCCATCGAACGCCATCAAATAGATGTCGTTAGGATAGCTGCCGTTGCCTTTGGCTGTCAGCATGTCGGCGCGTCCGGTGACGAAGAGGGGCGGCGTGTAACCGGCGGCCTTGAGTTGGCTGAAAACATCTTTCAGGCGTTTGCCGCCGACCGAAAGGAAAACCAGCTCCGGGCCTTTTGCCTTCAGCTCTTCGACGGTTGCGGCGATATCGGCTGGGTTGAGCTTGTCATCGGTGAGCTTGAGGCGGCGATCCGAAACGACAGCATCATCGCCAAGAAATTTCTTCACCGAATCCCCGAGATTGGCACTGAAGACGTTCCCGTCGAGACCGACGAACGCGACCTTCGTGTATTTCATCTCCTTAATGAAGGCAGTGATGATCGGCATCCGCTCTTCGTCTTCCGACGGACGGGTCGTGAAGACGGAGGGGTAATTGGCGATAAGGCTTGTGACCGAGATGTCCGACAAAAACGGAATGCCGCTGGCGCTCAGAGCCTTTCCGTCGGCGTCGAGCGCTGCCTTGGCGCGCGTTGCGTTCGTCATGCCAACCATGCCGACGGTTTGAGGATCAGAGATGGCTTCGGCGAGATTTGCGGTGGCGCGCTGCGTGTCGCCTTTGTCGTCGTAAAGGGAGACGATGAGCTTTCGTCCGGCGATGCCGCCGGTACGGTTGATATAGTTCTGCGCGAGCGTTGCTATGCGTTTGATCGCGGTGACGATGCCGCTGCTGTAGCAATCGTCAGTGTTCGATGAAAAGAAAATCGGTACGGCAACCGGCGGTCGCTGGGCGGCGTCGGCGTCATCGATGGCCTGCACTGCTGCCGGCGCGGTGCTGGGACCGACGCACAGAACAAGCAATAGCGCGATGATGCCAGCCAGGCGCTGCAGTGGCCGCTGCCCCAATGCGCGCACGTAAAGTCCCAACCCCGCAAATGTCACGTCGCCCACCCCGATTTTATAAGATCGGAACATCCGGATATCTTCCGGAGGTCCGCCTTCCCGCATTTCAAACGTTTCGTGCCCGTGAGACCTTTATAAGTCCGGGCCAGAGAACGAAAGAATTTGGTTTGGATTAGGCGGCTTCAGGGTTGTTTGCCGTATTCCGGTGAAATTAATCTTCGCGCGGAGATTTCGCGAGGAGCCCGGATAGGATCCAGCCCTGAAGATGCTGGGCGGCCCGCAAGGGCGCGGTGTCAGGGTCGTCGTAGACGGCGACGAGTTCGCACAAGCTGCCGAACGGAACGCTATTCATCGCTTCCGTCCACATCATGGCTTCTTCGTCGGGCATGCGGCGGACTTTGGGCGTCGTCTCGTGACGCCAGACGATGACGCTTTCTGGCCGCATGCGAAGCTCAACCGGAGGTGGTGTCTCGTCATTTTTCAGCGCTATCCACAGAGAATGCGCATTGCTGAACAAGGCGAGGCGACAGGCGGAAGGGTGGGCGCTGAAGACGAGGTCCGACCACTGTTCGGGCGGGACTGCGGCGAGATCCGATAGCGCGAGAGGCTCAGTGTCGAGAGCATCGAACGCATCGTTCAGCGCACGTTCGAGAGCCGCGAGTTCTCCGAGCTGGGGAGCATCAGGGTGCGCTTCCGAAAGAAACTCTGGCAGGCGATGAGAAAACCAGCGCGCATTCTGGTTTTGTGAGGGGCAGGCCGCCACGTAGGCCTTTCCGACCTCGATGAAGGCCTCATCGCCCAGATAGGCGTGCAATAGCGGATGATCGTTGCGGAGCACTTCAATAAGACGTGCAGCGTAAGCGTGGCGATAGACGCCGAACAGGACATTGCGGTTCGTGCGCGAATTATCCAGGAGTTCGTTCAGCACCGTGTCGTCGCCGTGCATGACCGCGCGCTGGAATGCGGCCTGCATTTCGCTGAGCGTCGGCGCAGGTGCGTGCTCAACAGGTTCGGTTTGTTTCTCTGGAGCGATGGTTGGCGGCATGAGGATGTCGATCGCTCCCGCTATGCAGAGAATACGTCTTCGGCAAGAAGGCGCGCCTTGCCGAGTTCTTCCAGCATTACGTCGAGTGGGGGAATGTCGTCATCGCGTTCGATGATCGTCGAGACGGGGCCGAAACGCTCGAGTGCCGCCTTATAGAGTGTCCAAACCTCGTCGCACACGAGCGCATCGTGGGTGTCGATAATGTGGGTCATGTTGTGCTCATGACCCGCCAGATGAAACTGCACGACGCGATCGGCGGGAATTCCGGCCATGAACTCATACGGATCGTATTCGTGATTAAAAGCGCTGACGTAGACGTTGTTGACGTCGAAGACGAGCCAGCAGCCTGTCCGTTTCGTCATTTCGGCGATGAATTCCCATTCAGGCATCTCGGAGTTTCGAAACTGGACGTAGGACGAGACGTTCTCAAGCGCCAGCGGCCGTTTGAGATAGTCCTGCACGTGCTGAATGCGTGCGACGACGTGGTCGAGGGCTTCGCGCGTATACGGAAACGGTAGCAGGTCATGCAGGTTCACGCCGTGTACGCCCGTCCAGCATAGATGATCGGAGACGAATACCGGCTCGGTACGATCGGCGAGGGCTTTGAGCTGCTTCAGGTAGTTGGGGTCGAACGGCGCAGTGGATGCGATCGACAGCGAAACGCCGTGCATGACGATCGGATAGCGAGCGCGGATTTGATCGAGAATTTTTAGCGGTTGGCCGCCCGGCACCATGTAGTTTTCCGAAATTACCTCGAACCAGTCGAGGTCGGGGTCGCCGTTCAGGATGTCGGCATAGTGCTGGGACCGCAGCCCAAGACCGTAGCCGAGGTATCGTGGCTTTCCCTCGGGCGCGGGCCTTAGATCGGCAGCGGCCTTCGCTTTCGTTGCACCGAGCATGACAAAAATCCTTTTGTCCTAGAACCTGGTGGTCAGCGCCGTCAGCCAGGCCGGGGACGCAGCGACGATCTGGGCTTCGAGTGTCTTATCAAAGCCCGTCAGAATGGCGAGGCCGGTAAGAATGAGGACGCCGCCCAGAACATATTTCCCGCCTGAGCCTGCTGAGGCCAGCGTGTCCCGCCAGCGATTGAGGATCTCACGCGACAACGCGCCCAAGACGAGCAGCGGGACGACGGCGCCAAAGCCGAATGCGAGCATCGTGATGGTGACCTGGCCAAGGTCCTTGCCCTGAGCCGCGAGCAGCGAGGCGGCGCCGAGCGTCGGGCCGACGCATGGGCTCCAGACGGCGCCGAGAACGAGGCCCACGCCGAACTGGCCAAGAATGCCGGAACCGGCGTAGCCGCCAAGTGTTTGATCCGCCCAGTTCGAGATCGGTCCAGCGGCAACGGCGAACCGTTGCTGCAGGACGGGGATCACCAGAACGGCGCCGATCACGATCAAAAGCGAAGCGGCAATGAAACGGAAGAAGGTGCCGTCCAGGCCGACCGCGAATCCGACCGTCGCAACGAAAAGGCTGATCGCGACAAAGGAGATCGCAACGCCTGCAGCCAATGCGAACGGCCCATGGCGATGGGCCGAGGCCGCTGTCGCCATCACGATCGGGACGAGGGGCAGAACGCACGGCGACAGGACGGATAGAATTCCGGCGACGAAGGCCAAGGCGAAGGATACCAGCATTGGAACGGTCCTCAGAGAGCCTTGCGCATCAAGCCGTCAATCGCGCTTTCACTGGTGGCGCCGACGGAGCGGCCCGTTTCCTTGTTACCCTTGAAAACGATCAGCGTGCTTTGAACCTGGGCGCCGAACTTTCGCAAAACGTCCTTGCGGGTGTCGAAATCGACATCGAAAATTGTGAGGTTCTCGTATTGCGGCTCGGCGGACAGCTTTTGGATGATGGGCTTTTGCGCCTGACATGTCGGGCACCATGTCGCCGAGATATCGATGAGGATCGGCTTGCCCTGTGCCTGTGCGGCGGCGAAATCTTTTTCATCGAACGTCTTGCGCTCGGCTGCTGCCGCGCCGGCTGCGGTCAGCGTCATCATAGCCAGCGCCAAGGCAGCCTGCGCAATATATCTGAGCGACATCTATCGGCCTCGTTCTCATAGTCATGTGGTTTGGAGGATCGTCTCGGCGGGATAAAAAACGCCGCGCTGGAGGCGGCGTTTTTTACCTTCGCGTGCTTACTTCGCCGGTTCGAAATGGCCGGTCGTGCAGCCTTCCTTGGTCGTCTCGGTGAAGCCCTGACCCTTGCAGGCGTTCTGGCCTTTGCAAGCGTTCGTTGCGCTCTTGCAGGCGCTCTGACCCTTGCAGGCGTTGGCGCCGACGCAGTGGCCCATCGCTTCATCGGCGTACGCAACCGTCGAGACAACGGCATTCGCGAGCATGAGAGATGCTGCTGCGGCTGCGAGCGCCGAACCAGACTTTGCACTGATCTTCATGGTGTTTTCCCTTTGGAAGGTATTGTGTTTCCACGCTGTCGTTCGTGCCGGGCCGAAACCTGGTCACGAGGGTGGTTACGGCTGCCCTGCTAGGGATGTTTCCGGATTTGGAAAAAAAATTGAGGCCCCCGTCCTTGCGCATGACAATGGGTGGACTAGCGACGCGCCAAATTATTCCGGATTGGCTGTAACCAGCAAGCGAGGTGGCTCGTAAGTGCCTTTCAGTTGCGCGGGAAATCCCGCCTCGTCCTCCAACTGAAGGCAAAACCGATGAAATTTCTCACGCACTGGTTGATAGACGTTCCCGAGAAGCTCTCTCGGGTCTTCTTATGGTTGCCGCCGCTCTTTGCGCGCATCGTGGTGGGATGGGTCTTCATGTGGAGCGGCTGGGAGAAGCTGCATGCGCTGCCGCAAATAACGGCAAATTTTGCGTCATGGGGAATTCCGTTTCCGGAGATCATGACGCCATTCGTTTCGGGCGTGGAATTTTTCGGCGGCCTCTTTCTTCTGCTCGGGCTCTTTACGCGGATCGCTGCCGTGCCGCTCGTGGTTGTCATGATCGTCGCGATCATCAGCGCCAAATTGGATCAGGTCGATTCCTTCGAAACGCTCGCCGGGTTTGAAGAGATGTCATACATGGCTCTGTTCGGCTGGCTTGCCGTTGCGGGGCCGGGACCGATCTCTCTCGACTATCTCTTGCAGAGGCTGCAACCGAAGGACGATCGCAACGTGCTGTCGCCGTCGGTGCGAACAACCTGAAGGCGTCCTGCGGCTCGCGGTCTTGCGAGGCGCCGGTCCATTCCGTAGTTTCGCTGGCGTCGGGAGAGCCGTCAGCGGAGCGTATCCAGACTATGCACAACACGTCGCCGCCCTGGTACACGCGGCTGTTGCCGTGGCGTCATTCGCGCAGACGGGCGGAGATGCTCAAATCACGAGAAGAGGTGGCGGGCCTTGAGCCCGCTGTCGTTGTTACGGGGGGATCGCGCGGCATCGGTCTTGCTCTCGCGCAGCGGTTTCTCGAGGCCGGACACAGAACGGCGATTGTGGCGCGGAATGCAGTTGGTCTGGAGGAAGCCTCAGCCGCGCTTAAAGCCTCGACGGGTGCAGATGTCGTGGTGATCTTATGCGACGTCAGCGAAGCCAGCGCGTTGAACGTGATTTCGGCCACGCTCGCTCGTTCCGGTCTCTATCTCGATGTTTTGGTGAACAATGCAGGCTTAGGCCTCGCGGGGCCATTCGTCGATCAGTCGGAAGCAGAACTATCGAAGCTCGTCGCTCTCAATGTTGAGACCGTGACGCGACTGACGCGCTCGGCGCTTCCCGACATGCTCGCGCGGGGGCAAGGAGGCGTGCTGAATATCGCTTCGCTCGGGGCGAGCATTCCAGGTCCCAACCAAGCTGCTTATTATGCCAGCAAAGCCTATGTCGTTTCGCTGACGGAAGCGATCGCGAGTGAAATCGCCGGGCAGGGCGTGCGTATGAGCGCGCTGCTGCCGGGGCCGGTGAATACGGCGTTTCATGAAGAGATGGGTGCCGAGAGATCGCTTTATCGATATGTCCTGCCACCGATGTCACCTGAAGGCGTGGCGCGCAGTGCGTATCGCGGTTTCATGTGGGGTAACCGCGTCATCGTGCCGGGAATTCCCAATCTGTTTTTCTACGTGGCGTTGAGGCTTCTGCCTCACATGCTCACCGTGCCGATGATGTATTGGCTGTTGCGCCGTCCCGATACCTTAAACGGGCGTTAAGATCGGAGCGCGTTTTTACGATAATTGTCGATGTTTGCATTATGGCAACCATTTCCGTCTACGGTGATAAGGGCTCCGGAATGAGGTTTCGCGTATTCGGAGTTTCCCACGCGGCTACGCTGAGCGGATGGCACGGGCTCCTTCGAGTTCGATATGTCCGGTGCGTGGCCGCGATGTATTTGTCGTGATGTCAGCGCAGCGATAGTTTCGCGTTTTGCTGGCGTCTTGCGTCATTTTACTATGCGGCTTTGGTGGGCAGAGGAACTGAGTTGCTTTCACCTGCGACGGCTGCTTGATCGGCAATGATGCGTGCGATGAAGGCGCGTGTCTTTTCCACCACGATATGACGCTGCCGGTCGAGCGTGACCATGTGGTAGCTATCGTCGAGGACGAGAAGTTCGGGGGCGCCATGCAGAGCCGCCTGAAGGTACGTCGCATTTTTGAGATCGGCGTAGTCGTCTTCGCGGGAATGCACGATCAACGCAGGCTGACAAATTTTTCCAATTCGTTTTTTCACAGCCGATACGAGGCGGCGGTGTTCGTAGAGCGCGGCTCCCGGCGTTCCAATGGTGCCGAGGGCTGAGCCGTCGGACGCTGCAAGAGCTGCGCGGACGAAATCGCGAACGCGGGGGCATTTGATGCCGAGAGACTCTGCGTCGGGAAATTGCATCATGCTGGCGATGCGGCGGCTGCGCACGAGCGAGAACAATCGGCTGTACCAGGGCATTGCCCAGCCGTTCACCCGAAACGTCGGCGAGAAAAGCGCGACGCCTTGCACTTTTTCCGGATGGTCTGCCGCCAGATGTAGCGCAATGATGCTGCCAAGGCAGAGCCCGCTAACGATGACAGTCTCGCATTCCCGGCGCAGCTCTTCGAGGGCGGATTCGGCGCTGCGAAGCCAATCGCGCCACGTCGTTGCGACGATATCGGCGCGCGTGCCGCCGTGTCCGGCGAGTGTCGGGCAGTGTACGGTGTAGCCGGCGCGGGCAAGACCAAGGGCGACGAAGCGCATTTCAGCGGGGGTACCACAGAGGCCGTGAATCAGCAGTACGCCCGTGCGGCCGCCTGCGATCCGAAACGTGGTTTTTGTCGGGGTTGTTTCGTGGAGTGGCGTCGTCGTAAGTGGTGAGATGGCTGCGGACATGGCGTCGTCTCCCGTTGGACTGGAGACGAGCTTTAGGTTCGCTGATGCCAGGCGGCTGTTCCGTCTGCAACAGGCGCATGGGTGCTAAGCCTTGATTTTGTTCGCTGAGTTCCCTGCGGAACATTCGGGCCGAGGGGAGTTCGTGGCCGAGATTGGCGAGCGCATCAAGCTGCGCTATGGGAAGCGCTCGCAAGCTGACGCTCGGTTGCCAGCACCGAGCGCGCCATAACTTATAAGAGGCGTGCGGATCAACGCGCGTCCTGGAGTGCCATTGGAAACGAACGTGAGCCAACCAGTCATCGCTGCGACGGGCCTTTATGTGCCGCCGGACAGCATTTCGAACAATGAACTCGTGGCCGCCTTCAATGATTATGTCGCAGCTTTCAACGCGGACCATGCGGCCGACATCGCGGCTGGCAAGCTCACGCCGCTGCTTCCGTCGTCGGCTGATTTTATCGAGAAAGCCTCTGGCATTAAATCGAGACACGTCGTCGACAAGATTGGTATTCTCGATCCTAAGGTAATGCGCCCGGCGATTCCTGAGCGCTCGAATGACGAGCTTTCCGTGCTTGCCGAGATGGCCGTCCTGGCCGCCCGGGATGCGTTGGCTCGCTGGGGCGGCGATGTCCGCGATATCGGGGCGGTCATTTGTGCGGCTTCGAATATGCAGAGGCCATATCCGGCCATCGCGATCGAAGTGCAGAGTGCGCTTGGCGTGTCGGGCTTTGCCTTCGACATGAATGTCGCGTGCTCGTCGGCGACGTTCGGCATCAAGACGGCAGCTGACTTTATATCCAGCGGTTCGGCAAAGGCTGTGCTCGTCGTCAATCCGGAAATCTGCTCGGGGCATCTCAATTTTTGCGATCGGGACAGCCATTTCATCTTCGGCGACGTGGCGACGGCCATCGTTGTCACCGACGAAACGCTGGCGGATGGCGGCTGGTCTGTTCTCGGGACACGTCTCAAGACGCAGTTTTCGAATAATATCCGAAACAATTTCGGCTTTCTCAATCGCTGTGCGCCGGAAGGCATCGGCGGCGCCGACAAATTGTTCGTGCAGGAAGGCCGCAAAGTTTTTCGTGAAGTCGTGCCGATGGTGATCGATATGATCATCGCGCATGCTGCGGATCTGGACGTCGATCCGAAAGGACTGAAGCGGCTATGGCTGCATCAGGCCAACATCAATATGAACGATATGATCGGCCGGAAAGTTCTGGATCGCGTGCCCACACCGCAAGAGAACGTCATCATTCTGGATGAGTTTGCGAATACCAGCTCGGCTGGCTCCATCATCGCCTTCCATAAAGCGAACGGTGACTTCGCGGTGGGCGAGACGGGGTTGATCTGCTCGTTCGGCGCCGGTTATTCCGCAGGGACCGTGTTCGTTCGCAAGCGGTAAGTGCGGCGCTTTCGATCAAGCCAGACTCGCGGCGAGATTGATTGTCAGGGCGAGAACCATCGTATTGAAAAAGAACGAGACGATGGCGTGCAGCGTCGTCAGGCGGCGCATGGACTTGCTGTTGATGACGACATCCGACGTCTGCGATGCGGCGCCGAATGAGGTCGCGAAATAGAAGAAGTCCCAATAGTCAGGTCTTGTGTCCCCCGGAAACGTCAGGGAGTTCTCGGCGTCTGACTTATCGATGAAGTGGTCCGGCGCATAATACTCATGCGCATAATGCATCGTGAAGGAGACCTGCGTCACGAGCCATGAGATGACGATGGTCGCCGCGGCGAGGGCTGCAAAGAACAGCTTACCTTCGTTGGATGCTGCTTTGGCCTCGACGAGCAATCCGAATATCGCTGCGAAGCTTGAGAACATGGCCATCAGCACAATGACAAGGATAACGACGCCGCTGTCGTCCTGACGCGCGGCCCGTGTGCGGATTTTGTCAGAGTGACACCCCTGCATGACATAGAAAGCCATGGCGAGATAGGCGCTGCCGCCAGTACACCAGGCGAGCGCTTCGCGCACCGAGCCACGGAAAGACGGCGGCAGTAGAAACAGCGCTGTAACTGTTACGAGGGCGCCGATTACGACGCGCGGTCGTAAAACGATCGAGCGGCCGATCGAACGTGGATTGTACCAGCGAGTGCGACGTGTCGGCTTTGGCAGTGGGCCGGCTTTTAATGTGTTAGCCATGTCTCGCGCTCACGCTCATATGTCGTTCAGGTCTTACTCTGGAGGCGCGATTTAAACATGTTTTGCGACGGCCACCATGGAGCTGACTGGGAACTACCAACGTTTTCTACGCATTGAAAATTTCCCTCCTGCTCGGCTATGTCGAGCGGCCTATAGCCTCACGCTGAATGGCGACGCCTTGGCAAAGAGCCTCACATTACACTGTAGGATAGGCAAAAAACGAGGAGGCTCTTCGATGACCACCCCCATGCGGGAGATGGCAGTCGATTGTGCTTCGCTGACATCTGATGTTTGCGCGCGGCCGTTGGTCGTCGTCATAGAAGACGATTACCGGTCGTCCATGGCACTGACGATGCTGATCGACGATTGGGGGTATTCTTGCGTAGCTGCACGATCTTCGCGCGAGGCTGTGCGGACACTCGGCCATCGGCTGGGCAAAGTGGCGGCAATCATCACGGATATCGAGATAGACGGACAGATGCGCGGCATTCGTGACGCGCAGGCGATCGCAGCTACGATTGGCCATGCCGTTCCGACGATCATCACGACCGGGCATGCCGATTACGCCGCCGTCGCCTCGCCCTTTCCGGTCATCCGGAAGCCATTCGATCCTGATATTCTGCATCGGTGGCTGATGCATCGCGTCGGCTCTGCAATGAGTTGAGCGTGGGCGATGCTGATGTGTTTCGCGGCGCGGTTAGCTGCGCGTCGCGAGTTCGGTGCGATTGCGGGCACCGTAATGCGAGAAGAGAGCCGCGAGATGGATCTTCACCGTACCTTCGGCAATGTCCAACTCGCGTGCGATCTCTTTGTTCGAAAGGCCCCGGCGGACGCAGTCCAGCACATCGCGTTGGCGCGGTGAGATGGATTTGTAGGTGGCTCCACCGCCGGGGTCCCCCACCTTTCCGGTTCCGGCCGATTCAGAGCGCATCTGCTGTTTTGCGGACGAAATCGCGGCTGCTGCGGCGCCCGATGTCATGAAGCGCGGCACGAACACGCGACCGTCCAGGATATCCTGCAGTGCACCGACGATTTCGTCATCGGCGAGCGACTTTGGCACGTAGCCGTTCAAGCCCATAGCGACGGCTTTGACGACGTCGTTGCGTTCTTCCGATCCCGAGACGATGGCGACGCGAATGCCGGGATAGGTCTCTTTGACGACGCTCAAGCCCTCAGGGCCGGAAATTCCCGGCATCGCGAGATCGAAAAGAGCAAGCTCGACGTTCGGTGTTTCCGCCAGGCGATCCAAAGCGGCATCGAAGGTTGCTGCTTCGATAACCGAGCGAAAGCCCATGCGATCGCGAAGCAGGAAGCCGAAACCCGAACGGTAGAGTCCGTGATCGTCGGCGACCAAAACCGTATCATGCTGATTGTTTGTCATGAGTTTCTCTGGATTAACCGACATTCATTTCCGCTCCGAACTCAGAATCAAAGCCGTTCTTTGAATTCGTTTGAGCTTTCAAGATAGCGCCGAGGGTCGCTGCGATAAGCTCAGGATCGGCTGGTTTCGTTAGCCACGGAAGCCCAGCTTTGGCAAGGATCGCCAGCGTCGCAGAATCGGTGCCTCCCGATAACAGGATGCTTGGAATCTCTTCGCCCGTTTTTTTTGCCATTCGTCTGATGAATTCAAGTCCGGTTTCAGCGCCGCGCAAATCGAAGTCAAGCACGGCAGCGTCAATGACGAGGCCGTTGTCGAGCGCGGCCTCGGCGTCGGTGTTGCGTTGGTAGCCGAAAGCAACGTTGCCGCGGTCTTCCAAGTCTTTCGTCAGTGCAGCGACTATCAGGGGATCGTCGTCCAATATCAAAATCCGCATGCCGCTGATGCTGGGCTCGAGCGCTGTGAGGGCCGGCGGGCGCTGCACATGTTCGACGGCGTTTTTTGGTAAAACAATGGAGAAACGCGAGCCGTATCCGGGTCTTGAAGTGACGGCGATTCGCATATCGAGCAGCTCAGCGTAGCGGCGCGCGATGGACAGTCCCAGGCCAAGGCCGTCGTTTGCGCCGTAAGCGCGATGGGCCGCACGCGAGAATTCTTCGAAGATCTGTTCTCGGCGATCATCCGACAGGCCGGGGCCGGTATCGTAGACATCGATGACGCGCTGTCCGTCTCGGCAGCGGGCAGCCAGAATGACGCCGCCGTGTTTGGTAAATTTCAGCGCATTCGAGACGAGATTGCGGATAATCGTTTCGAGCAGGGCAGCGTCGGTCTCGATTACCCAATCGCGACCACGGCTCAGGAATTTCAAGCCGTTTTGCTCAGCTTCGACGCGCGATCCGACGGAGATGCGTTCGATGAGCTCGCTCATGGAAACTGGCGTTTTCGTAGGCTCGATGAGTTTCGCGTCAAGGCGGGATACGTTCAGCAGCGCATCGAACATGCCTTTTAGCCCGCGCAGGCCTTCTTCCATTTGCGCCACGAGTGTCGTCGCCTCGTTGCCGCTGACACGGCGAGAAAGGGCGCGTGCGAACAATGTCAGGGCGTGGAGGGGCTGGCGCAAGTCATGGCTGGCAGCGGCGAGGAAGCGCGATTTGGCTTCGGTCGCGCTTTCGGCGGCGGCCTTCGCTCGTTCAAGACCTATGTTCTGCTCAGCGAGCCGCTGTGTGCGTTCTCGTACCTGACTTTCCAGCGATTGGTTGGCGGCCGCGAGAGATGATCTCTGGGCGTCCAATTCCTTCACGAGGGATCGCAGCGATTGCGAGAGGACACGGGCTTCCTGATAGCCTGAGACCTGCGGGAATTCGAGTTTCTGGCCGCGTCTCAGGCGTTCGGCAACGTCGGCCAACTGCAGCAATGGTTGCGATAGTTTGCTGGCCAGGACCCAGGCGAGCGCCGCTGCAAGAAGCGCAAAGATCGTTCCGGAGATGGCAATCGTGCGCTGGAGGCTGCGGACGGGGGCAAAGGCCTGCCGCTGGTTCTCGCGTACCAGGACGATCCAGTTCAAACCCGTATACGAGCGATAGCCGTCGCTTTTCGAAAAACCGGTGACGTAAGCACGGTTGTCCGGCCAGCGCTCGACGGCAAAGCCGGCATGACCTGGACGAGCGGCGCGAATGCTCGGCAAATCGAGTGTTTTTCCGTTGATGTCGTCGGGCCCGAACAGAACTTGGCGCTCTTCGTTCAGAACGATCACATCTGCGGGGATCGCATCTTTCATGCTGCCAAGAAGCGTGTCGCGGACTTCCTCGGCCCAGTCTGCGCTTAACGTTGCGCCGAGCACGCCGATAATTTTCTTGTCGTCTGAAACCGGAACTGCAAGGTCGATAAAATCGGATGCACCGCGTCCTTCGTGGGGAATGCGCTGTGTGGTGGCGGCGTTGGGCAGTTTGACGTCGCCGACGTAGGCATCTTTTAGTCCGCGCCTGAACCAAAGCTGGTTCTTGACGTTATGACCCTCGTATTCGCCGCCCGTCGCGCTCAGAATTTTACCGTTGGGATCGGCAAATCCGATCCAGGAATAATCAGAATAGGCGCTTTGAAATCTTTCGAGAGACGTGCGCAGCGAATCCGGTGAGTCGGTTTTTTGCAGGATACGGCCGAGCGCCGCCATGTTGTCGAGAGATTGCAAACGCTCGAACATCGCACGGTCGAGCTTGTCCTGCATTTCGTCGGCGAGCAGCGCCAGAGATTGGCCGATTTCCTGCTCCAGGCGGCTCACTGCGTCGTGGCCGATGACATAGGACACGGCAATCGTCAGCAAAAGCGAAACGACCGAAATCGCGGCTGCAATCAATACTTTCAACGATACACGGCGCATCGGATCTCGCTCGTTCCGCGACAGCGGAAAGTACCCTCAAACTTAATCCAGAAGGATATCAAGGCCGGATTTCTTAAAGTCTGGACAGGGACGTGTTACCGCACAGCGGACGGCATAGGTTTTACGCAATAGAATAGGCTATTCGGCCTATTTCGTTGCATTGACTTAGTTCGGCGGGCTGAGTGGCCTCGCCAATTCAAGAGGCGCACACATACATTTGCCAAGCGGATCGGTGGCTCTATCGGCATGGTCTCTCACGTTAGGCAGGTCCGCTTTGTCAAGAGGCGTGCGCCGTCCCTCACCCCACCCACAAGCGCCGCTTCAATAGTCGGGGCTCGGCTTACCCCCCAAGCCGGGCCCCGTATCCGTTTGCGGCGTCAGTGAAATAAGCCTTTTGCGCGGGGCCCGATCGCCGTCCGGACTGGGATATCGCGGTGCGCAATTTATATTTCACATATGCCGGTCTTCATCGCGGCTGGGATGCACGTGAAATTCGGAGACATGATTTTGGAACGCCGCACTTTTCTTCTGTCATCGGCTTTGGCTCTTGCGTCGGGAGCTGCGAATGCCGCGCCGATCGATCCGAAGCAGACGTTCGTCTTGCAGCACGGCGACATCAAATTCGAACCTTGGACCGGGCTGCCGCCGGGAAGCGGTGAAATGGCCAAGCTCTACGGCGACTTCAACGAAGCGGGGCCGTATCTTGTTCTGATGAAGTGGAACCCGGGCTGGTTCAGCGCACCGCATAGCTACGCAACGGACCGCATTCAGATGGTTCTATCAGGGACATGGTGGGTGAACAGCGGTTCGGATTTTGCACCACAGGACTGCGTCCAGGTTCCGGCTGGCGGTTTCGTCAAGCGGACAGCCAGAACCATGCATTACGACGGCGTTCCTGCAGGCATCAAAGAGCCCGTCGTCGTCGCGGTTTTCGGCACGGGGCCGGTCAAGATCCAACTTGCAGACCCGACCAAGCCGACCTGGCGGCAAGTCTAAGCGCCCAGCACAAAATGAAGCAGACGCGGTGGTGTTTTCCCGTGAAGGGGATGGCGCCGCGTCAAGCGTTCGTATCGATCAGCTTCTGGACGGGAATGTTATGCTCGCTCATCAGGGCGCGCCAATCGGCGACGTGTTTTTCGAGCGTTGCGATAACGGCTTCGGTGATCTCGTCATCGGAAGCCGGACCGTTGAAAACGCGCGCCACGCCGCCTTTCCAGAACGCAAGCTGACCTTCAAGGGTGGACAATTCTCTGTTGGCCCAATCTATCATCAGCAGATCTCCCCCAGACTGAGTTGTCGATGACAACACTAGTGCGAATTCGCCGCTGCCGGAATCGCCGGGATAGGTTGGATCCGTGAAAAGTGTGGGACTGTTGCAGCGAAGCACGGCAGCGCTGCCGAAGTCAGGATGCGATTTTCCGACGGGCTGCGGGGCGCGATTGGCCGCGTGTCTGTGAGGCGGCCGGTCGCTGCAATACTTGATTGGCGCAGGTCTTGAACAGCTCGGCGAGGCTCAGGAAGAGTGGTTCGCGTGCTGAGCTTTTGCGCCAGCACATGGCGATCTGGCGGCTCGGCTCGGAATCACTGAACGTCAACAGATGGATACTGTTTGAGAGTGTACTCTGGTTCAGAGTCGCCAGTTCCGGCAGGAGCGTGATGCCGACGTCGGCGCTCACCATTTGTCGGAGTGTCTCAAGGCTCGTTGCTCGAAACGACGATCGCTCGTTGGCGCCCGAAAATTGGCAAACCTCAAGGGCGTGATCGCGGAGGCAATGGCCGTCCTCCAGCAGCATCAGGTCGTGATCGACGAGTTCCTCGATACCGATTGAGGTTCGCCGCGCCAACGGATGACTGGTTGAGACCGCGAGCAGAAAACGCTCCTCGAACAGAAACTCGGTGCGCAGCTGGCTGTCGTTGATCGGCAAAGCGAGAATGGCGGCATCGATTTCACCGTCACGCAGGCGCGAGAGCAGGTTAGAGCTTTTTTCCTCGATCAGGAGCAGTTCCAGATCGGGGAAGCGCTTGCGAGTGGGCGGCACCAGATAAGGGAGCAGGTAGGGGCCGAGCGTGGGAAAGATGCCGAGGCGGACGGTGCCAGCCTCGGGGTTCTGATTCTGCCGAACGCTTTCCTTAAGCTGCTGGATTTCAACTAAAATCTGCCGCGCCCTCGTTGCGGTTTCATGGCCATAGGACGTCAGGATGACGCCGCGGGAATCGCGCTCGACGAGAGCGACGCCCAGTTCATCCTCGAGCTTTTTGATTTGTGCTGAGAGCGTCGGCTGGCTGACCTGGCACGCCTCGGCGGCACGCCCGAAATGACGATACTTCGCGAGTGCGACCAGATATTCGAGCTCGCGAAGTGTCATACTCTGTTCAGGGCCTTGATCAGCTTAAGCGGCTTTGACCTCTTTTTCGTCCGGCGCCGAAATGCGGATAAGGTGGTCAAAGGCCGCAAGCGAGGCTTTGGCACCTTCGCCGAGGGCGATGACGATCTGCTTGTAGGGTGTCGTGGTGCAGTCGCCGGCGGCGAATACGCCGGGCATCGAGGTGCGATTGTGCGAGTCGACGACGATTTCGCCGTGCGGCGTCAGTTCGAGTGCGCCTTTCAGCCACTCCGTGTTCGGCAACAGGCCGATCTGAATGAAGATGCCGTCGACCGGCAGTACGCGCTTGTCGGACGTCGAACGGCTTTCGTAGGCGATGCCGACGACCTTCTGGCCATCTCCTTCGACTTTTGCCGTCTTGGCTCCGGTGATGATGTCGACGTTCGGCAGGCTGCGGAGCTTGCGCTGCAGGACCTCGTCGGCGCGAAGCTTAAAGTCCAGTTCGAGCAGCGTGACGTGGTCGACGATGCCTGCGAGGTCGATTGCCGCCTCGACACCCGAGTTGCCGCCGCCGATCACGGCGACGCGCTTGCCTTTGAACAGCGGACCGTCGCAGTGCGGGCAGTAGGTGACGCCCTTGTTGCGGTATTCCATTTCGCCCGGAACGCCGAGTTGCCGCCAGCGCGCGCCGGTCGCGAGGATGACGGATTTCGATTTCAGCGCTGCGCCGTTCGCCAGTTCGACCTCAAGATACGCGCCCTTGCGGACAATCTTTTCAGCTCGCTGAAGGTTCATGATCTCGACGTCGTATTCCTTGACGTGCTCTTCGAGCGCGGCGGCGAGGTGCGGGCCTTCGGTGTGACGGACGGAAATAAAGTTCTCGATGGCAGCGGTGTCGAGAACCTGACCGCCGAAGCGTTCGGTGGCGATGCCGGTGCGAATGCCTTTGCGTGCAGCGTAAATAGCGGCGGCCGCGCCGGCCGGGCCGCCACCGACGATCAGCACCTCGAACGGCTCCTGGGCCTTGATCTTCTCGGCACTGCGCGCGGCTGCGCCAGTGTCGAGCTTGGCGAGGATCTGTTCGGCGTCCATGCGGCCCTGGCCGAATACATCGCCGTTCAGATAGACGGTTGGGACCGACATGATCTGGCGGGCTTCGACTTCTTCAGGAAAGACGCCGCCGTCGATTGCGACATGCTTGATGCGAGGATTGAGGACGGCCATCAGGTTCAGTGCCTGAACGACATCGGGACAGTTCTGGCACGAGAGCGAGAAGTAGGTCTCGAAACTGAAGTCGCCGTCGAGCGCACGGATTTGGTCGATGACTGCCTGCTCGACGCGGGGCGGGTGGCCGCCGACCTGGAGCAGCGCCAATACGAGTGATGTGAATTCGTGTCCGAGCGGAATGCCTGCGAAACGAAGGCTGATCTCCTGGCCGGGAGTCGTTAGCGCGAACGATGGAGTTCTGTCAGGACTGTTCTGCTCTTCGACCAGCGTGATCTTGTCGGAGAGGTTGGTGATGTCGGTCAACAGGCTGACCATCTCGACGGATTTGGCGCTGGCGTCGACTGCGGCGCGAATCTCGATCGGGCGAACGACCTTTTCCAAATAGCCTTTGAGCTGGGATTTGAGAGCGTCGTCGAGCATGGCGTTATCCTGTTCGTCGTCCGGGGAACTGAGTTCGTGCGCGCATAGAGTTGCCGCGATGGCCTTCCCGGAGTGGGAAGGCCATCAGGCGTGGTCGTCTTAAATCTTGCCGACGAGTTCGAGCGAAGGCGCCAGCGTCTTCTGGCCCTCTTCCCACTTCGCGGGGCAAACCTCGCCTGGATGCGCAGCGACGTACTGAGCGGCCTTGACCTTGCGGAGCAGGTCGGCGGCGTTGCGGCCGATACCTTCGGCCGTCACTTCCATCGCCTGGATGATGCCCTTCGGATCGACGATAAAGGTGCCGCGGTCGGCGAGGCCTTGGCCTTCGCGCATGACTTCGAAGTTGCGGGTGATCGCACCCGTCGGGTCGCCGATCATCGCGTACTTGATCTTGCCGATCGTGTCGGAGCTGTCGTGCCAAGCCTTATGCGTGAAGTGCGTGTCGGTCGAAACCGAGAAGACTTCGACGCCCAGCTTCTGCAACTCGGCGTAGTGGTCGGCGAGGTCGCCGAGTTCGGTTGGGCAAACGAAGGTGAAGTCGGCTGGATAGAAGAAGAAAACAGCCCATTTGCCTTTGGTGTCGGCATCGGAGACTTCGATGAATTTGCCCTGTTTGTACGCTTGGGCTTTGAACGGTTTGATCGCAGTGTTGATAAGAGACATCTTTTGTCCTGGTCGTGGGTTGCAGCGAAAGCGAAACTTTCGCGATGCAATATAAGCATCTTCCGGCGATAGAAAATTTGGATAAATGTCGCAACTTCAATAGCTTCAGCCTATGGCCGCAATAGAGCTGATGTGGCGCAGAATTGGCCTTTTTGTGCCGTGCAAAGAGGGGGCATCGGCGCCGTCTTTTGCGGCTTCAAAAAGCCACCGCGATTGAAACGATCAAAGAGATCTGTTGGACGAAAACGATCGATCTCGTCTTCATCAAGCAACGAGAAATGCAATCGGTTTTTCTTGTTGGAGATCGTCCATGTCGTCCTTCGATTTTGATCAACACGCGCTGACGCGGCGGGCGCTTTTGCGCGGCGCTGGCACGGCAGGTGCCGCTTTGATGGCGGCGCCTGCGTGGGCCGGTGCGATTGATCTGCCGCTTTACGGTGGCGGCGGCGAGCGCGAGATGACGACTGCGTTTCCGCAGAAGGGAAAGATGATCTTGCAGCGGACGCGGCCGCCACTTTTGGAGACGCCATGGGAAACATTCGATAAGGGCGTCTTCACTCCCAACGATCAGTTCTATGTGCGCTGGCATTGGGCGGGCATCCCCGGAAGCGTCGATGTCGATACATTCCGTCTTAAAGTGCATGGCAACGTCGAGCGCGAGTTATCGCTTTCGCTATCTGAACTCGTTCGCAAACTGCCTCGCGTCGAGCTTGCCGCCGTCAATCAGTGTTCGGGAAACTCCCGCGGCCTCTTCGATCCGCGTGTGCCGGGCGCCCAATGGGCGAATGGCGCGATGGGCAATGCGAAATGGACGGGTTTCCGTCTCAAGGATCTCCTCGACTCGGCGGGGGTGAAGGCTGGGAGCGTACAGGTGCGCTTTGCCGGACTTGAGACCCCGGTTATCGATGGCGGCCCGCATTTCAAGAAGTCGCTATCGGTCGATCATGCGCGTGATGACGATGTCATGGTGGCCTATGCCATGAATGGAGAACCGCTGCCGTTCCTCAACGGATTTCCGCTGAGGCTCATCGTGCCCGGATGGTATGCGACCTATTGGATGAAGATGCTGGCGGACATCGAAATTCTCGACACGCCCGACGAGAATTTTTGGACGAAGAAAGCCTATCTCATCCCTGATACGCCCGGTGCGAACATCAAGCCGGGTGAGAAGGACGTGAAGATGATTCCGATCAATCGCATGGTGCCGCGATCGTTTTTCACCAATGTCGCGCCGGTCGCCAACGTCAAAGCATCTGCGCCGAATGCTGTTCGCGGCATCGCCTTTGGAGGAGATTGTGGTGTTGCCAAAGTCGAAACGTCCGTCGATGGCGGCCACAGCTGGCAAGCGGCTCAACTTGGCGCGGACGAAGGCAAGTACGGCTTCCGAAAGTGGAACGCCAATATTGCGTCAATCGATGCCGGTAAGCGGCTGAGCGTCATGGTTCGCTGCACCAACACCGATGGAGAGGTACAGCCGGACAAGCCCAACTGGAATCCGTCGGGCTTTATGCGCAACGTCATCGAGACCGTCGATCTCGTTGCGGCTTGAGGAGAATGACATGCAACGCTTTGCGCAGACTTTTGGCGTTCTCTGTGCGGTCATGATGCTTGGCGCGACAGCACAGGCCAAAGACAGCTTCGACTTCAAGTCAGAGAGCTTCGATTTGCCGACGGGAGAGCGGATGTTTACAGGTCCCGGTGCGGACCCCGTCAACAATAACTGTTTAACCTGTCATTCGGCCGGGATGGTCACGGTCCAGCCGCGTCTATCGAAGGCGACGTGGGAAGGAATCGTGAAGAAGATGATCAACGTGTATAAGGCGCCTGTCCCTGATGCGGACGTTGCACCCATCGTCGATTATCTGAGCAACCATCCCTCGGCCGGCAAATAGGGTCCGATCATTTTGCGAGCGTCTGGTCGTATGCGAGCACGGCGTCGAGTAGAACCTGGGCGCCTGCCGCGCATTCTTCCGGGCTTGTTGCTTCAGCTTCATTGTGACTGATGCCGCCCTCGCAGGGCACAAAAATCATCGTGGTTGGCGCGATGCGGGCGATGTAGGCGGCGTCGTGGCCGGCGCCGGAGACCATGTCGCGCATACCAAAGTTCGATTTCGCAGCCGCGCTACGGACACAGTCGATCAGCTCAGGTGCAAACTTCACGGCGGATGACGACCAGATCTTCTTTTCTTCGTAGGTTAGTCCGAGCGCCGGAATGGCCGTTTCAAGTGCGGCTCTAAAATCCGCTTCCATCGCATCGAGTGCATTTTCATCGGGGTGGCGCATGTCGACTGTCAGGAAGACATCGCCGGGTACGACGTTGCGACTGTTGGGCTTGTTCTCGATCAATCCGACGGTCGCAACGCCAGGCTGATGCTTCTGGCCGATGGCGTCGACGGCTTCGACGATACGGGCGGCCCCGAGCAGTGCGTTCTTTCGAAGATACATCGGCGTGGCGCCCGTGTGCGCATCCTGGCCGTGTACGTTGACTTCGTACCAGCGCATGCCCTGCACGCCGGTGACGATGCCGATCATTTTCCTTTCGGCTTCGAGGATCGGGCCCTGTTCGATATGAAGCTCGAACATAGCCGACAGCTTGTGGTCGCCGGCTTTCATCGAGCCGCGGTAGCCGATCCGCTCCAACTCTTCCAGGAACGTCACGCCATTGCGATCGACTTGTTCGTAAGCGTACGCGGTGGGGAACACGCCGGCAAAAACACCTGATGCGAGCATGGCTGGCGGAAAGCGCGAGCCTTCCTCGTTCGTCCAGTTGACGATCTCGATTGGGGCGTTCGTTTCGTAATCCTGCTCGTGCAGCGTGCGCATGACTTCGAGTGCGGCGAGAACGCCGAGAATGCCATCGAATTTGCCGCCGGTCGGTTGGGTGTCTAGGTGCGATCCCATAGCGATCGGGGGAAGGCTGTCGTCGCGTCCGCTGCGGGTCGCAAACATGTTGCCGACCTCGTCGATGCTGACCGTACAACCTATCGCTTCGCACTGGGTCTTGAACCAGTCACGGACAAGCTTGTCCTCGTCGGTGAGCGTTAGCCGCTTGAGGCCGCCTTTTTCCGTGCCGCCGAACGTGGCGGTGTCCATCAAGCTGTCCCACAACCGTCGTGCGTTGATTTTGAGATTGGTCAGCATCGTCGCTAGCGATCCATGTGCTCGTCCATGTCTGGAGCCGACGCATAGCGAGATCGAGACGGGAAGCCAAAACCAATTTGGTGTTCGCTTCGATATGTCCGATTTCCGAGATAGCCTTGAATTCTTCCGGCGTAAGAAGTTCACGTTCCGTTTGCTCTACGCTGCGAAGGTCATCGACGCGCAAGCTTCAATGGGCAGAATGGGTACGATATCCCTATTTCAAATCTCGAAGGTGGTCCGATGCATCGGCGAACGGTTCTCAAAGGCGGGGTAACGCTCGTCGCTTCGACGATCGCGCTCTCGCGTGAGGCGGGCGCGCGCATGGCCCCCGTCCTGCCGCAGGATGAGACATTCATGAAGATTGCGCTGCAGGAAGCTGCCGAGGCTGCCTTCCCGTTCGGCGCTGTCATCGTCAAAAATGGAGAGGTCCTGGCCCGCGGTCACAACCGAACAGGCATCGATCATGATCCGACGGCGCATGGGGAAATGGTTACCATTCGGACCTTTCTTACGACGCATGGACCGGAGGAATTGAAGGGCAGTACCCTTTATACATCGGGCGAACCGTGCTGCATGTGCATGGGGGCGATCATCTGGTGCGGGATCGGGCGCCTCGTCTACGCGGCATCCGTCGAACAGATTGCGAGCAAGCTCGAACAGATCGACATTTCGTCAGAATACGTGGCGTCGAAAGCGCCGTTCGCACCGATCGATATTGCGGGCGGTGTGCTGGCGAATGAGGCCATGCGCCTCTTCAAGTGAGTTCGCATTTCTGTCTCGGCAGGAGAGTGAAATTGCGGGCGCCGTTACCGCTGCCATCCCCAGATGCGCAGTGCTGCGGGAAATACAATACCAAGAGCGATGAGCAGAAACCAATCGCGCGGTTTGGAAGTCGCGTCGTTGTCGGGCGTGGTTTCAAAGGTCCGGAGGCGTCTTTCGAGTTCCGGATCGAAATGCTGCATCGATATTCTATCGCAGTTTATCTGTGAGACGGATCGCGCTGGGATAAACGCAATCCGATCGCGCGTCGCAATCGTTCGCCCCGTGTCGGAGCGATGAGCTTTGTCGTCTATCTCGTGCTTCTGTGCGACTTGTTCTGATGAAACGACAGGCCGGGAAGCCGAAAATCAGGCAGCAGGGAATGTGGGGTCGCGCAGTGTAGGCGATATTAAGCACCGCAAGTTCACGCCCTCGCGATACCGGATGTGGGTCATGGACTTTAGTCGGATTGATCCGTGTCCAGTGCTCTAGTGAACCTTAAGCTCGTGGCCACGGAGCGGACATTCCGGAAGCTCCCAGGCTGTGAGACCGCCTTCTAAAGTTCTTCGGCAGAACCTTCGCACCGTTCGGCCCGCTGGTGGATCTCAGGGAAGCATTTCGGGCTTTCGTGCGGCGAGTTGTGCCGAGTTTTCTGTTCAGCTGACCATGAAGGGATTTTGGAATTTGAGGTCGCTTGCTCGTGCCGCCGTCATCCCAAAGTTTGCTGCATCGAAATCGGAGCGTTCGAAGAGCGAAATCCATCTGCGCCGCGAATATTGAGCAGGTAGGAGCAATCATGACGTGCGAACAGGAACCTGTGAACGGCAATGCCGGCCGGCACAAGTTCAGGCGGCTGGCCGCGTTGGCGGCGATCGTCATTACGGTGTCGACGCCGGTCGTTTTCAGTGTGGCGTATGCCGCCGATAAACCGGCATCGACTGTTACATTCGATGACAAGACGCTGGCCATTATCAAGAGCGGGGATGCAACGCGCGGTGCGGTTCTCGCGGTTCAATGCAAGGCGTGTCACGGCCACGCCGGACTGAGCAACGCTGGATTGATGCCGACGCTTGCCGGCATGAATCCGCTGACCATCTACAAGCAGCTTCAGGATTTCAAGAACGACGATCGGCCTTGGCGGGACATGATCCAGATATCGCGTCTGCTTTCCACGCAGGACATGGCGGACCTTGCCTCCTATTGGTCGGCGCAGCCGGGTTTGGGTACGCCGCCATCAGGCGACGCGAACAGTCCAGGCGCCAAGCTCTACAATCAGGGCAATGCGGACAAAGGGATCCCGGCGTGCGCGTCGTGTCACGGTCCGGATGGACAATCGACGGGCGCTCCGCAGCTCGCAGGCCAGCAGGCCCCCTACATCCAGCAGCAGCTCGTCGAGTTCGCCTCCGGTATGAGGCACAACGATCTCGATGGGCAGATGCGCGGCATCGTCGGCTCCATGACGCCGGAGGATTTTCGCGCCATCGCAGCGTATCTGGGCACGAAGCAGCCTTGATCGCGCGTAAACGCCGATCCTTCACACCCAGTCGGAATTTCACATCGTCCCAGAATTCGGGACTTACCGCGCCGGTATTCACGCCTGCGCAGGAGAGATCTTAAATGCCAGAGAAACAATCCTCGGCTTCTGTTGCGCTTCAGATGCCACGCAAGAACCTTCACTCACTCGCCGTCTTGGCGGCATGCGGCGCGTCAGCGCTGGTTTTGCCATGGACGGCACACGTCCAGGCTGGAGAAGTCAATACGACGCGCATCGTCCACGCCGACAAAACTCCGGGCGACTGGCTGACTTATGGTCGTACCTACAGTGAGCAGCGCTTCAGCCCGCTCAAGGGCATCAACGACAAAAACGCCAAAGACCTCGGTCTTGCCTGGTACGCGAACCTTGAGACCAATCGTGGCCAGGAAGGGACGCCGCTCGCAATCGACGGCAAGCTTTTCGTTTCGACGGCGTGGAGCATCGTCAAAGCCTATGACGGCAAGACAGGTGCACTGCTCTGGTCATACGATCCACTGGTGCCGCGAGCGAAGGGTGTCGATGGGTGCTGCGATTTCGTTAATCGTGGTGTCGCTGCCTGGAACGGAAAGATCTATATCGCGACCTTCGATGGCCGTCTGATCGCGCTCGACGAAAAAACCGGCAAGCCGGTCTGGAGCGTGCTGACGGTCGATCCCAAAGCGCCTATGACGCTGACACAGGCTCCGCGCGTCGCGAATGGTCGTGTGTTCCTCGGCGTGAGCGGCGCGGAATATCACATCCGTGGTTACATCTCGGCTTATGACGCCGAGACGGGCAAGCTCGATTGGCGCTTCTACACGATCCCCGGCGATCCCTCGAAGCCGTTCGAAAACAAAGCCATGGAAATGGCGGCGAAGACCTGGGACGGCGAGTGGTGGAAAGTCGGCGGCGGCGGCTCGGTTTGGGACGCGATCTCTTACGATCCGGAACTCAATTATGTTTATTTCGGCACCGGCAATGGTCTTGAATGGAACCATGCCGTTCGTAGTCGCGGCGAAGGCGACAATCTGTTCGTGTCTTCGATCATCGCTCTGAAAGCCGACACGGGTGAATACGTTTGGCATTATCAGGTGACGCCCGGCGAGGAATGGGATTACGACGCCGTCCAGCAGCTGATGCAAGCCGACCTCAAGATTCATGGCCGGACTCGCAAGGTTCTGATGCAGGCTAACAAGAACGGCTTCTTCTACGTTCTGGACCGCAAGACCGGTAAGCTGATTTCCGCAAACAACTTCATTCCCCAGACTTGGGCGAAGGGGATCGACATGCGGACCGGCCGTCCGATCGAGAACCCGGAAGTTCGCTACGATCAAACCGGCAAGCAGGTGACGATCCTGCCGGGACCGCTCGGCGGCCATAGCTGGCAGGCGATGTCGTACAGTCCGAAGACGGGCTTCGTTTACATCCCGACGCAGGAAATTCCTTGGTTCTACGGTCCGGATAAGAACTACAAGACACAAGTCCAGGGCTGGAACTTGGCGACGGCCTCCGGCGCTTCTCCCGACCAGCCGGTGAAGGGTTATCTCCAAGCGTGGGATCCGGTGAAGCAGAAGGAAGCCTGGCGCGTTCCGCATAGGGGGCCGTGGAATGGCGGCACTCTGGCGACCGCGGGTAACCTCGTGTTCCAAGGCACCGCGGCGGGTGACATCAACGCCTATCGCGCCGACAACGGGCAGCAGCTCTGGCTGTTCGATACGCAGTCGGCCGTAATCGCGCCGCCGATGACTTATGCGGTTGATGGCGTGCAGTACGTTGCGGTTCTCGTTGGCTGGGGCGGCGCCTATCCGCTGATGGAAGGCGTGAACTCCAATGCGTCCGGCAATCTCCGCAACATCAGTCGGCTGATGGTGTTCAAGATCGGTGGCACGGCGAAACTGCCTCCGCTTCCACCGGAATCGAAGTTCGTCCTTAACCCGCCGCCGGAAACGGCAAGCCAGGAGACGGTTGCCAAAGGTGAGGCACTGTTCGATCAGTTCTGTGCGGTCTGCCATGGCGGCGGCGTTGTCAGCGGTCGCGTCAATCCCGATCTGCGCGCCTCGCGCTTCCTGAAGGATGATGCCTGGTTCGACATCCTGCTCAAGGGTGGTCTGCAGAATGCGGGTATGGCGTCATTCGCCAAGGTCCTCAATCATGACGATGCGGCTGCGATCCGAGCCTACGTCATTCACCGCGCGAACGTCGATAAGGACACCGGTAACGCGGCACAGTAATTCCCCTACCCCCCAAGACTGGTCCGGACACAGCTTGCTGTGCCCGGACTTTTTTATGCCCGGAGGAGCGCTGGGCTTTTTTATTCTAGCGCAATTTTAGACTAAGCCCGATTGTGCACAGGCGTGTGATAATGTGATCAACCGGAATTTTCAGCATGCGTTCCAGAAGCCCTATTTTGGTTTTGGTTGCCGCGGGTGCGATGCTCATCACGGCCGGCGGCGCTCATCCGGCGGCGGCTCAGTCTGCTTTCTATCAAGCGTCGCCGGCTGAGATCGCCGGTCCGCCCGGTTCGATCATCCGAACGGAGCCGATGGGCGACAGCTGGTTCGGCGCGCGAACCCTGCGCGTGCTTTATCGTTCGACAGGTCTCAAAGGTGAGCCGATCGCCGTATCGGGCGCGGTGATCGTTCCTGGAGGAACGCCGCCGCCGGGCGGTTGGCCTGTGGTCGGTTGGGCACATCCGACGACGGGGATCGTTCCGCGTTGCGCACCGACGCTCGCGATCTTTTTCTTTCAGCAGATTCCAGGTCTCCGCATGATGCTGGAGCATGGCTTTGCCATCGCGGCGACGGATTATCCGGGGTTGGGAACGCCGGGTCCGCATCCTTATCTGGTTGGAGACAGCGAGGGGCGCGCGGTTCTGGATTCGATCCAGGCGGCGCATGAGCTTCCGGGCGCGAATATCAGCACGCGATCTGTTCTGTGGGGGCATTCGCAAGGCGGGCAAGCCGTGCTTTTCGCGGCAAAATTGGCGGCTCTCTATTCTCCCGATCTGACGGTTCTAGGTGTGGTCGCGGCGGCACCGGCAACGGAACTCAGCGCACTGATGCGCGACGACATCGCGACGGCGGGGGGCAAGAACCTACTCGCGATGACATTATGGTCGTGGGACAGAGTCTTTGGCGCGCCAATGAGCGAGATCGTCGTTGCGGAAGCGGTCCCGGACGTCGACAGATTGGCGAACATCTGTCTCGAAGCCATCATCGATATTCGGCCGCGACAGATAGTCGGCAAGGAGCTGACGCAACAGTTTTTGAAGGTCAAAGATCCGACCGCCATGGAACCTTGGAAGCGTCTGCTGGCTGAAAATACGATCGGCACGCTGCCGCCGAGCCTCCCTGTTCTGATCGCGCAAGGGGCTGCCGATGTCGTTGTCGATCCACCGGTGACGGCTGCTTATGCGAAGTTGCTCTGCGCCGCGGGAAGCCGCGTCGCGATGTTGTCCTATCCCGGCGTCGGCCATGGAATGATCAGCCGCGATGCTGCAAAGCCGTCAGTCGATTGGATGGCGGATCGCTTCGCGGGCAAAACCGCGCCGAGCGATTGCGATCACGCCGACTGATGCGCGACGGGAAGCGCGATGATAAAGCCTATTAGACCAACTGAGTCTTTTCTACGCTTCGCAGACCGAGCCATTTTCGGACGGATTCCAATTGCCTCAACGCGAGAGCTTCGATGAGAAGCACGAGCGCAAGCGTCAGGCCAAACATCGGCATATAGATTGCGAGCAGCAGGATCGACACGACGAGTGCAGCGCCGATCTTAGGTCTTGCAAGTGCCATCGGCGCGCCCAAAATCCCTGTCGGTCGCCGTTTCCACCACATGACGATACCTGATACGGACAGACCGATGAGGAAGAGTGCGGTCAGCGTGCCGAGGATCTGGTTCGCGATGCCGAACAATTGGCCTTCGTGCGCGGCAACGCCATAGCCGATCGTCTGATCGATCCAGTGCCGCTCGGCGAAATCGGTTCGCTCGATAACGCGGCCCGTCGCGCCGTCGACTGTCAAATTGCTTCGCAGCGGCCGATTGGCGGCTTCGGATGCCACGAGCCACGGTCCTCCCGCTGCCGCAGGCGGTTTGATTGATACGGGTTGCGCGAGGTTCAATGGCCCGACTGTGGCAATGACCCGTTCGAGTTCACCGGGGCGCGTGACGGATGCCATGTCTTCAGCCGACATGTGCGCATGGTGCTCAGGTGTCATTGCGGTGGCTTTTGGGGGCTTGCCGCCGATGGTCCAATCGACCGGGCCACGCGCGGTGCCGGTGAGTTCGCGAATCTCGGTCAGGTAGGTTCCCCAGCCTTTCGCCCAGGGCAACCCCGTTACGATCAGGAAGAGAGCGAAGAACGAAATCCAGAAGCCTGCGGTCGCGTGCAGATCGCGCCATAAGCCGCGGCCGCCGCGCGACAGGCGCGGATAGAGGACGCCGGCCAGCCCGCGTCCGCGCGGCCACCAGAGGTACATGCCGGTTATCAGCATCACGATTGTCCAGCAGGCCGCGATCTCGACCAGATAGCTTCCCAATGCGCCGGCAAGCAGTTCGCCGTGAAGGTGGAAGATCACTCTGAATGGGCGGCTCTCCTCGTCGGCGACGTGGAGTACGTGGAGCGTATAGGGATCGACATAGACGCGAGACATTGCGCCGTGTTTGCCGACGAGAATTCGCGTCGCGTCAGTCGGTGATTGCGGAAGATAGTATTTTCGCAGCTGTGATCCAGGGACGGCGTTAAGTGCGGCGGAGACTCGAGCGTCGGGAGAAGCAGGTGCGCCGTTGACTGAGAGGTTGTCGTAGGGCCGGTCGAGCCACGCTTCGATCTGTGGACGCCACAAGTAAAGCGCGCCGGTGCAGGAGAGCCAGATGACGAACGGCATGCAAAAGAGACCGGCATAAAAGTGCCAGCGCCAAACAGCATTATACCAGCGCGAAGTCATGGGGGATGAACTTTCGTTACATTGAATTTGGTTGGAGGAGACGTTTTGTGGCGTCTCAGAGGCACGGTGACATCGAATGTCGGCGCGATGGGCATGACTGATCCTGCTGACTACGACGCGCACGGCATCAACGGCGTGCTGTCGCAAACAGGTTCAGGAGCTTTGAGGCGGTGCGCGCGAGCCCAGGGCCGGTCCTGCCCGCGCGGGCGGCAAGGCCTCGAATATTTGACCCCGCGAAATGATAGTCGCGAGGGCGCTTTGAATAATTGCGATCGCCGTCAGCGGCAGGTCCGGGACTGCAGAAATGGAAAATGCACAAGGCTGATGCTTTGAGCTGCCTGGCTTGGCGGGAAGCTTATGGCCATTGGCGTCAAGGTCGACGGTTTGTTGTCCGAAGCCTGTACAAATAACAATGCGGAAGGCGCCGATCGAAGTGCCGCTGAAGTCCGGCATGAAGCCGACGGGGATGAGCGAGCGAAGAACAAACACAAAAATCACCAAGTGGCTAAGCCATTGGCGCATCGTGTCCGATCGTCTAACATCCCCTCGGATGTTCATTTGCAGCCTTGCTGAGCGAGGAGTAATCGCCGCTTTGGTTCGCAGCGCCGTCTAGCCTAACTGGCAGGCGTGTTTGGCTCAACTCCTTGTCGAGGCGATAGCCGCCGACGAGTTACCGGCCGGGCACAGTTATGTGCCTGAGCCTAATTGGAAGCAGGCCGAATTTCCCATCGCATAGGATGCGTGCAAGAGGCGAGCTGGCGCATTGTGATCCGAATGATCGCGCGGAACTCGTCACTCCTGGCCGAAACGCTGATCAGCAGTGGGCGCGACAACATGCTGTGTAAAGATGACTTGGCAAAAGTTAAGGTGTGCGAGGCAAAAGAATGCACGCTGCTTTTTCTCGATCGGAAACATGGCGGCAAGAGACGGTGGTGCAGCATGAGTGCTTGCGGCAACCGAGCGAAGCAAAAAATCCGTAGGACACTGCCGAAGCCGGCGGAGTGATTGGCTTCGATATGCTTGCCTCGTGGGGGAGGGCTTGGTGTCATCTCGAAATTTTATGTCGGGCGTGAAACATCCCGCGTGAACCTTCCGAAGTTTGGCTCTGAGTGTTTGCAAAACCTGCAGCCGCTCATGAGACTGTATTTCAGTCAGGGAGGTTCCGTAAGTCGACTTTTCTCAGATGCCTTTTCCTAGCGGTCGTCTTTTCCGCGATCGCAGGCAGCTTGGCTCTCGCTGGCGGCCACGACGATCCGCGCGTGTGACGATCACGCTTTCCGGCACTCCCGTTGACGCAAGACGTTCATCTGTTGCGCGCGCAAGATCGTCGCTCGTAGCGCGCGCTTCTGCGTTCGGATTTTTGAGTCCGGCATCGATAAAGCTGCTAAGCATGGCCAAAGTGCGTGCAGGGTCTTGGCTGGCGCGCGCAATGGAATTTTAAGCAGAGATTTCGGATGTCAGTGGTGGTCTGCTCCGCTGAAACGCCTAGGGGCGGCTCGGGGCTGAGTGAGCGATCCGGCTATCTTGAACGCGAACCTGGATCCTGAGATCCGCTCACTAAATACGAAATACCGTTCGCGTTCCGCTCTGTTGCAGGAGCGCGTGGGCAAGCTGTTCTCCGGCGCCGGTGAGCTGACCGTTCGCGTCGAGCCAGCCATGATCGGTCGCAAAGCGTGCCACTTCGTCGGCGCTGCCTCCGCCAGAGAGCATTCCCGTAAAGCCTAAAACGACGCTCAAATGATCTTGGGAGGCTGCGTCTTTATGATCAGGAGGTTGTTGCACGAATTTCGTCCGCTCGCGGTTAACTTCAAGGGGAAGATCATCCCGGCTGGCGTGACGGTGCGCTATAAATTTGCTCCCTCGTCACCGGGGGGACGGGAACAGCTATATCGGTTTTAAATTCGTCAGGTAAGATCGATTGTTCATGGCTGTCGTGTCGTTCACGAATGCGCGCTCGCTATAGGGGCTAGCCGCTTCATTGTTGGCCGCAGCCGGGCACGATGGAAGGCACGGATCTTTTTGTTTTTGAAATGGCGCGCCGGGAAGGATAAAGATGAGAACTCCTATCTTATTGTATTGCCGTATAAATTCTAAATCGCTGGGGGCGAAGGCGCCTTTGAGAGCCCCTTGACAAGCTAAAGGGCGGGGCTGCTCTCGCCATCGACCACTTATTCACCCTATCCTGCAGTCCGAACAAATATCTTAGCAGGATGGCTATGGTAGACTTAAACCGTGAGCAAGCGCGGCGAGTGACTCGCGAAGAGCTTTATGAGTTAGTCTGGCAGAAGCCGATAAGTCGCCTCGCGGAAGAATTCAGTATCAGTGGCAACGGCCTCTCAAAAATATGCGACCGACTTGACGTGCCTTACCCGCCACGAGGCTATTGGGCCAAGAAAGCAGCCGGTAGACCAGTCGTCGAGTTTAAGCTCCCGCCGCGCAAGGACGGAGTTCCGCAAGGAGCTGATATTTATCCTACCCCGGCCAAGCGGGGGTTGCCGCCGGAAGCTGAGAAATCGGCAGCTACTGCAGCTGAGAAGGTCATTGGGATCGTTGTACCTGAAGGTCTGGATGCTCTTCATCCGCGAGTGAGAGCCTGGATTGCGGAACATAAGAAATCGCAAAAAGAGCGTGAACAGGAGCATAGGAGGCGTCGGCAAGATGACTGGTGGTCGCCCTCGTTGCTTCCCGATTTGACCGAGCGCGATCTTTATCGTTTCAGGGTTACCAGCGCAGTTTTCAAGGGTATCGAAAAAGCTGGAGGCAGAATTGAGAAGTCCCCTTTAACAGGAAGGGTAACCTTTGAGATCGTGGGCCATGAGGTCGAGTGTTCGATTGTCGAGAAGTTGGTTAAATCACTTAAGTCTCGAGACGAAACTAGGAAGTGGACGGCCTATCCCGATCACCACCAGTCGGGGCTAGACTCGTCGGGTTTCTTGCGAGTGTCTATCACTACTTATTTGGATGGGCGTAAGCCCGAGTGGATTGAAACCAAGAAAAGAAAAATCGGCGATTGCTTGCCCGAAATCGTCAGCACTATTATGGCGGCGGGACCGATCCTAGAGCACATGAAGCGAGAGCGCGAGGAGCGCTACGCTCGGTACCAAGAAGAAGAAGTCCGACGCTACGAGACCAAGCGCCTCAAGGAAATTGACGATAAGCGCTGGGACCAATTTCGGGAGTATGCGGAGAACTGGGAGGAGCGTGAAAAGCTACTCGGTTTTGTTGCGGAAATCGAGAAGCGGGCCCCAAGCGGAGCCGCTATCACGGCTTCTGGTGATTCATTGGACGATTGGATCGCATGGGCAAAAGAACGAGCCGCGGCGCTCGATCCATTCCGCCGGGGCGTGCCTGAAATGTTTGACACTCTCTCCAAGGTTACATAGTGGTCGTGAAGTGGTCAGGTAACTTTCTGAACAGCGATTGAGTTTGGACCGGTAGTGTCGCGATGGTACTAGCCATTACGAACATCGTTGGATTATCTCCGCTGAAAAGTTTTCATCTTTGTTCGGCTGTGTCGCGACTGTCCGAGTGCAGCGCCCGAGTTCGGGGCGTTTTTTGTTCCGCACGTGCTAAATATATCTGGCGTAATCCGAACTGACTTTCTCATCCGTTACGTGCTTCAGCACTTCGCCGACCGCACGGGCGGCCCGGATAGGAATGGGCAGCTTCTGGTTCATCTGCGTCGAATTCCAGTTGATCTTCGTAAGAGCCAGCACCTCGCTTGCAATCTGAGCGATGGTGCTGTCGCTACCTTTGTACGGGCAGAGGAGTAGGGGCCGGGGATCGTACATGCCCGGATACGTGCCGTAGTAGGGGATGCTGCCGTTCGTGTAGAGCAGCCCCTTCCCGCCGAGATCAACAAACGTTCCCCGCATGACCGGATAGTTCCCGTCCCGAAGGACTTTCACGGAATAAGATTCCTGAACCCAAACGAGGTCGCGAAGCTCCGCACCGGCTTCGTCCAGGGCTTCAAGGATACCATCCGCTTCTTCTTCGCGGAATTGCGAGGTCTTGAGAACGATCACACGTGCTGGGTAATTCTTATGGTGGTTTTTGTAAGCGGCGAGCGCGTCCGCGATAAGCTGGCGCGCATCGACCCGTGTCATGTAAGGATGACGGCCCCGGCTTTCCGTAAAGGCGCGCTTGCCTTTGAGAATGAAACCGCGCCCTCTCTCATCAAACATCTGCGCCGCGCTCGTGAAGAGCTGCTGACCGCCGACTTCGCGGTAGAAGCTGACGCCGATGTAGCAGGCGGTGAATTCGCCGTCGTTCGGCATTTTCCGCCAGGGAATACGTCCCGTCCCCTTGTAGTATAGCGTCGTCAGGAGATTCCAGGTCCGGCCCGCCTGATCTTGAATTTTGCGGGCACGATTTTCCTTTATCTTGCGCGGGATCTTTGCGGACTCATCGAACACATCTTCCCAGACGATCTGAATTGGAAAGCTCAGATTCATGGCCTTCGCTTTCAGCATCCCCCTGAAGTCCGGCGCGTCCGAGCCGCCGCTGTCGTCCTTCTCCACAGTCGATTTGGAGTCCACCTTCGCGTTCCAGACCCTCTCGATCAGACTCACGGGCAGGGCGATGATCGCGACGTCCGGGCGATGGCTGCCCTCATCCAGTACCTGGAGCTGCTGCACGATTTCTTCGACCGCCATTTCGACGGCTCTACGGTGGTGGGGCTCCTTGCGGATCTTGTCGATTTTCGATTGAGAAATAGCGGCGGTTGCGCCTTCCTCAATTTCGAACTTACACCGAAAGGGGTTCTGGTTGCCAAGGCCAGGGAAATCCGGATGCAGGTTGGGGTGCTTGTCACCCTTGCCCTTGAAGCCCGCCGCGGCGCCGGTGAAGAACGCTTTCGCATCTTCGATGGTCTTCGCGTCGCCGACGACGGCGATGTTGACGACATCGCCCAGTGGAATCTGTAGCGGACCGGCTTCGAAAAGGCCAAGGCGCGGATCAGGATGATGGTGTTTGTCACCAAATTCTAGATGCGGTTCGTCGAATATTTTGGTCTCGAATTTCATCCGAACAAGCGCTCCTGCTCGCCGCCAGATTCAGGTACGGGCTTCTGGGAAGCCCATACGTCTTCCGGGACGCGCGTCGCGAGCGCGACCGCCGGCGGCTCACCGAAGCTAAGGCGCGGCTTCGTCGAGCCCGCGCCGAACAGACCGCCTTGTTCTCGATCGGACCTGCTGAGAAAGCGGTGCCACATGACGACCTGCCCCCGAAGAGAAGCGCTATTGTCGAGGCGTTTCTTCCCGGCGAGCAATGCAGCCGGGTACGAGTGCGGCATAAACCCGTTCGTCGTGAAAAAGTAGGTCGGGTTGATCACGAGGTACCACTGATCGAAGAGGCGCTCGAACCGGGGGAGAAATGCGTGATGGCGAACGAAGTCGACACTCGCTTTATCGGCCTTGTTCAGGGCGACGTTAACGACCTCGGTCGACGCCCTCTTTTTCAACGCCTCGTAGGCGAAGGCACGTGGCGTGTTCTCGGCCAGTGCTCGAAAATAATATAGCTTCCGATCTTTGTTCCACGCCAGATCCGCGCGCACCTGGTGGTCGAGCGTCTTGCGGAGCAGGAAGGCAAAATTGTTTAGCTCTTCAACGTCCTCGTGGAAGGCAATCTCGGCCGTATCGATCGCTTCTACCTGATCGATGTCCACAACATGCCGGCAATTCGACTCCCGGGGATCGGTGAACGACCAGAATGTGCCTCCGTTGATCGCCCAATCGAAGCGGGCTGGTTCATCCCTGTTCAACAGGACTGAAATCGCCTTCCTTGCGTCAAGCGAAGTCGATGCAACAAACACTTCCGGAGGCAGGACCACGGGAAGAATGTTCACCAGCGCTTCTTCGCCGCCGCCCAACGGCGGAACGTAATAGCCAAATCCCGCCTTCGGGACCGTGAGGACGGCGAGACGGTCCACCGCGTTCTGATCAAGGATGTCGCGGGTCTTGTCGAACTGAAGTTTGCGCCCGTCTCCCTCTATATCGAGACTTACCGCCTTCCAAAAATAGGTTTCATCCGATCTACGGTACAAAACGATGATGATCGGTAGGTTCGAGCCGCGCCAGTATGCGAGGTCTTCCGCGCGGAGAAGGTAGCTGAAACCTTTGTCATCTTCGGATGCGTAGCGGGATGACTCCGTTGCCTTGACTTGCACCGCGATCATGCGGGCAAGAGGCTTTCCGTTGTCCATGACCTCCGCAATGCCATCCACCCCTGCTTCCAGCCGGGAACGCCCGTCAAACTGAAATCCTATCGTGAGGAAACGCAGGCGAACGGCAGTCTCGCCGATTTCCCCCAGCAGCTGGTTGTTAGTAACAGTCTTGGCCATGTCCCATGCTAGAACAAGGCAAGAACATTTGTCAGCAACTCTTGCTGGTAATCCTCAGGAAATTGGGTGGAAGACCAGGACGTTCTCAGAGGGTGTGCATTGCAGATTGTGTCCCTTTGTTTTCAGGTTGGGCTTGGCGGCTGCAAATTCACTCAAATAACTGTACCTCCTGCGTCGCGGAACCGACTAACGCAGGGCCGTCGTACCTTGTGGCTGGATCAAAGCTGAGCGTTAGAAAGTGAGTTTGTCTAACCAATGAATCAAGCTAACCGACAGCAACAACTTGCGATTAGCACTCTTGACGGTCCAGTCCTGATCGTTGCTGGTCCCGGGTCCGGTAAGACGTTCTGTCTCGTTGAGCGGACGGCAAATCTCTTGGCGTCCCGATCTGTTGCACCGGAAAGAGTGCTTGTCGCGACCTTCACAGAGAAGGCCGCAAAGGAACTCCAAGCTCGGATTTCAAACCGGCTGCAGTCCACCCTCTCTGGAATAAATCCGCTCGACCTCGCTGTGGGAACGCTGCACTCTATATTCTTGGCCATGCTGGACGAGTTCCGCGCCTACTCGCGCTTCCGTCGGAACTACACCATCCTAGACCAGTTCGATCAGCAGTATTTCATCTATCAGCATCTTGGCGAGTTTCGTGCCATTGATGGCCTTCTATCGGCCGTGACGACTTCGCCTCAGACGCCGAGTTGGCGCGTGGCCCAGATGCTAGCTGCCAATCTCAACAAGTTGTCTGAAGAAGCCGTCAATCCGGAATCTCTTGCGACGAGCGAATTGCCCGAACTGCGAGCGTACAGCCTTGCCTACAAGCTCTATCAAGAGCTTCTAGAGAAATACAACTATCTCGACTTCTCAACGATCCAGGTTGAAGTTCTGCGTCTGCTCGGGCTGCCAGAGGTCTGTGAACAACTTCAGTCCCGATACGATTACTTGATGATCGATGAGTACCAAGACACAAACACCATTCAGGAAAAGATTCTTCTCATCCTGGCAAACAAGAATCGCAATATCTGCGTCGTCGGTGACGACGACCAGTCTCTCTATCGCTTTCGTGGCGCATCGATCCGAAACATTCTTGAATTCCCTCAACGTTTCCCTTTTGGGTCATGCACGCAAATCAAGTTGACTAAGAACTACCGGTCTCATCCCCGAGTCGTTGAGTTTTATAACGAGTGGATGAAGCTGACGGATTGGCAAGACGACGTGCGATCATATCGGTTCCCGAAAACGATCGAGGCCGAAAGCTCCGACCGTGCAGAACGTCCCGTCGTATTCAAGGTATCCGGTGCCGACGGTGAAGAAAACTGGGCGTCTGAAACCGTTGCTTTCTTGAAGCACCTTAATGCGGAACGCATCCTCAGCGACTGGAACCAGGTTGCTTTCCTTTTTCGGTCCGTTCGCAACCCGAAAGTTGTCGCGTTTGCCAACGCCCTCGAAGCCGAAGGCATTCCTATCTACGCGCCTCGCTCGAACATGTTTTTCGAACGCGAAGAGGTGCGTCTTGTTGTTGGTGCCCTGCTGTTTATGTTCCCGCAATACGGCGCGATACGCACGACAAGCGACAGCATGAACCTCGCCGTCTGGGCGTACTATGACGACTGCCTTCGCCACTTCATCGCGCACCTAAAATCTGGGATCGACGACCAGATCGCCCCGTGGATCACGTTACGCGCAAAACGTCATCTCGCGCTATCGGAAAACACGAACTACTCGTTCGCCGGGTTGTTTTACGACCTGCTCCAATTCCCGACATTTAGTGATTACCTAGGCGAGGATGCGGCGCATGGTGGGGTGCGTGACAGCAGAGCCGCGCGCAATCTGTCCAAGCTGTCTCGACTGTTGAACAAGTACGAGTACCTGTACAACGTCATCATCATTAGGCCGGACAGGCTCGAAAAGGATCTCATTACGCTTTTCAACCTCTTCCTCCGCTTCCTCTGGGACGGTGGCATCGAGGAGTATGAGGATGAGGCCGACTACGCGCCGTCCGGTTGCGTTTCGTTTATGACGATCCACCAATCCAAGGGACTAGAGTTCCCGATCGTCATCGCCGGCTCCCTCGACGCTGTTCCGCGCAAACAACAGAGCCAACTCGATGAAATGCTTGAGCAGGAGTTCAGTGATGACGAGCCGTTTGAGCCTGTAGATCGCATTAAGACGTTTGATTTTTGGCGCCTGTTCTATACGGCGTTTTCACGCGCTCAGAACATGCTCGTGCTCACGTGCCAGGAGAATACGCCTAAAGCACGCGGACAGCGCAACGTCCCGTCCCAGTACTTCCAGCCGGTCTATACGCCGCTCCAGAGCTGGCGGGCGCTGAAGTTTGATCGCAACGTTATTCAGCTTGCCCAAGTAAAAGCTGCGAATCTCAAGCACAGCTACTCGTTTACCTCTGATGTTCTCGTGTTCGAGGGCTGCGCGCAGCAATACCGATTTTTCAAGGACCTTGAGTTCGCACCTGTCCGCACGAACGCCATCCTGTTCGGCACGCTGGTACATCAGACCATCGAGGACATTCACAAAGCGGTGCTGCGAGGTGAAGAAGCCAAGGTCACTGCGCAGCAGATCGATCGATGGTTCCAGATGAATTACGCCAACATTTCACAGAAAGAGCGAGTCTACCTGGCGGAGCCAGTACTGCGCATTGCCCGCCGCCATGTGGCAACCTATGTGGACCGAGAGCGCGTGAACTGGTATCGGCTGCGCGAAGCGGAAGTCGAACTGAGCCTGTTGAAGGAGGACTACGTCCTCACCGGGAACGTCGACCTCATCCAGGCGGACGACGGGTCATTCGAGATCATCGATTTTAAGACCGAGAAGAAGCCGGACCTAATCGCCGATGCCGACAAACTGGCCCGCTATCGTCGCCAGCTCCAAATCTACGCCCACCTCTTCGAGCAAAAACGCAACGTGCATGTCAGTCGCATGGCTCTGTACTACACCGGCGAGGATATGGGGAATCCGCGCATCACGTTCAATCGCGAGACGTCGGATGTCGAAGGGACCATCAAACAGGTGGATGCGGTAATTCAGAAGATCGTGACCAAGCAATACGGCTTGAGAGAGCGGCCAGAGAAGCTTTGCAAAAGCTGCGACTTCCAACACTATTGCGACATGACGTTCTGCAGAGTCTAGTCGCGATGCGCATCAGGGGGAATCTATGAGCAAGACCAAGACAGAAGCGTTCGAAACTTTTGAGATCGATCTGCCGCCGATCCGTGGCTTCCCTGAGCTTCGCTGGGCTGGCAAGCGGCCGTTCACGTCGACGCAGTATTTCCCCGCGCAGAAGAAGGAAGCTTATGGCGATCCGAAAGATGGCTGGTGGAACAGGCTCTACTGGGGCGACAATCTTCAGGTCATGTCTCATCTACTGCGTGAATTCCGAGGGAAGGTCGACTTGATCTATATCGATCCCCCTTTTGACAGCAAGGCCGACTATTTATTGAAAGTTTCACTTCGAGGGGTTGAGGTCGCATCGGACTACACCTCATTCGAAGAGAAGCAGTACACGGACATGTGGAGCAATGATGATTATCTTCAGTTCATGTACGAAAGACTTCATCTCCTGAGAGAGCTTTGTTCGGATAACGGGTACGTAATCGTCCATTGTGACTCCAAACGGTCTCATCATCTCCGAAGTATGATGGACGAGGTGTTTGGCCCAGATCGATTCGTAAATGAAATCATATGGCACTATCGGAAGTGGTCTACAAAGATTCGAGCATTCCAAAGAAACCACGATAATTTGCTATGCTACTGCAAGTCGGCTGAGAAATCTGACGAGCGCACGTTCAATCAACTCGAGTACGAGCCCCCTTCGCAAGGCACGCTTAGGCGGTGGGGCGGGAAAAAACAACAGGCGCGCTTCGACGATTCTGGGCGGCGCACGGCTCACGATACGGAAGAAGATTCGCAGGGATCTCCCCTGTCAGATGTTTGGGAAGGCGAGAGCGCGGACGCCACACCAGACGTTCTCAAAATTTCGATAATAAACCCTGCTGCAAGGGAGCGAGTCGGTTACCCAACTCAAAAACCAGAGGCCCTGTTGGCGCGGTTGATCCGAGCTTTCAGTGGGAAAGGCGATCTTATTTTCGATGGCTTCATGGGTTCGGGTACTACGCAAGCAGTGGCAATGAAGCTCGGTCGACGATTCATCGGTGCGGATATAAATCTCGGGGCCGTCGAAAAAACGATCGCTCGAATCAATAATGTGCGTGATGAGTTGCGATCCGGACAGAACGACTTGTTTGATGCCTCGCTCGACGGGACCGTCGCCGAGGCTTCCGGTGGTTTCGAAGTCTATAATGTCAATAATTATGATTTTTTCCGCAATCCAGTTGAGGCGAAAGAGCTGATCAAAGACGCCATGGAGCTGCAGCCTATGGCGTCCGACAGCATCTTCGACGGTCAACGCGACCAACATTTGGTGAAGATCATGCCGGTGAATCGCATCGCGACGCGACAAGATCTGAACGAGATCATCAATGGACTCGATTTCAAAGCCTTTGAGCGTCGGGCGGCTGAGTCGCCGTCAAAGCCGGTTGAACGTATCCACCTTGTGTGCATGGGGCATGAACCGGACTTAGCCGCAGAATTGCAGAAGGCGGCCAAGCCTTTCGACATCGAAGTTCTCGTGACCGATCTCATCCGCGATAAGGCGCACCTCCATTTCAAACGTGCGTCAGAAGCACGTTTGGCGATCGAGGACGGGTATTTGGTCGTCACGGGATTTTTCCCAATGAACCTCCTGCAAAAGCTCTCTATGGAGGCAGATGCGGTTGAGGATTGGCGGCAACTCGTAGAGAGCATCAAGGTCGACTGGAACTATGACGGTGCCATTTTGAGCCCTTCGATCGTTGATTCACCCGATAAGGATGGCTTGGTGACAGGACGCTACTCAATCCCAGCTGATGCGGCCACCATTCGTGTGAAAATCACCGACCTGCTGTCAGAATCGTGGGAGGGGGAAATTGAGAATGGCTAGAACCTCCACAACCATCCGCCAGGATTTCGCGTTCTTCCAGGCGCTCGCTAACTTTCATCGCGCAAATCGCGGCCGTATCCGGAACCGGTATCGGCAGCTCACACGCCACCTCCTCGATTTCAACGACCCTGCGTTGCGGGCCGACGCCTTTTTACGCCAACCTCAATTCGAGGCGCTTGAGATTTACGTTTTCCTCAAGGAGTTCGGAGAGAACCGACACGTCCACGAGCTTTTCTCGGAATGGGCCAAGAATGAGGGCCTGTTCGAGGGCTTTCAGACCACGGGTGCCGACCGTAAGGGACAGGCCACCATGCTCCCTTTTTTGGAGTTGGAGGGTGAGGCTCAATACGATGTCATTTTTAAGCGCCTGAGCGAGCGGGCGCGCTCATACCCCAATTACATCTTCGCGCTGACCATGGGCCTTGGGAAAACCATCCTCATGGCCACGTGTATCTTTTATGAGTTTTTGCTGGCCAACAAGTTCGGCAAGGACTCGAAATATTGCAAGAATGCACTGGTATTTGCACCGGACAAGACGGTCCTCCAGTCTTTGAAGGAAATCCAGACTTTCGACCTGTCGCTCGTCATCCCGCCGGAGTATGCCAACTTCCTGCGTACGAACCTGAAGTTCCACTTCCTTGATGACACCGCATCGACGATCGGCACCCAGGACGGCTCTTCGTTCAATGTGATCATCTCAAATACGCAGAAGATCATTCTGAAGCGCAGGTCGGCGGAGCCTACCGTCACCGATAAGCTGTTTGCCGAGAGATCAGGAACACTTTCTGAGGTGTATGGCGAGCTGTTCGATATCCTCGGCGAAGCGGCACCAGAGACGGATGCCGATCTCGCCGTGAACGCACGCTTTCAACGCATCGCGCGCCTGCCCCAGCTTGGCATCTATGTCGACGAGGCGCACCACTCGATGGGCGCCTCTCTCGAGAAGGATCTCGGTCAAGCAAAGGATGCGTCAGCCCTTCGCACGACGATCGACGAACTTGCGAAAGCGCTCGAAACTAAAAGGACCAAGGTGGTCGGCTGCTACAATTACACCGGCACACCATACGTCAAAGACAGGATCATGCCCGAGGTCGTCTATGCCTACGGGCTCAAGGCAGCCATCGAGAAGGAATACTTGAAGCAGCCGGAGTTCCTGGACTATTCGGGCAACGTAAAATCCAACGATTTCTTACGCGAAGTCGTCAACGATTTCTGGAAGAAGGAGGGTCAGAACCGCCGCGAGGAAATGTTGCCGAAACTTGCTTTCTTCGCGTCCACGATCGACGAATTGAATAGGGAGCTGAGGCCGGCACTAGAGAAAATCCTCGCCTCCTTGGATATTTCCGCAAGCCGAATTCTCATAAACGTAGGCGACGAGAGGCTAACAACCGCCGAGGAAATCAGAGAATTCAATCGGCTCGATACACCGGAGTCAGAAAAGCAATTCATCCTACTCGTCGGCAAGGGTAGAGAGGGTTGGAACTGTCGTTCTCTTTTTGGGGTTGCGCTCTATCGCGCGCCTCGTTCCCGAATTTTCGTACTTCAGTCTACGATGCGCTGCCTGCGGTCCATAGGCGATATCCAGGAAATCGGACATATCTACCTGTCCAAAGAGAACATGGACATTTTAGAGGATGAGCTTCAGCAGAACTTCCGCGTTACGACTGAGGAGTTGGGGCCGAAGAAGGAAGACGATCGCGTGACCGTCGACGTGACAGCAGTGCCACCCCCCATTGTGTTGACTTTGAAACGAAGGCGCGAACTGTACCAGACCAAGCGGAAGGAAAAGCCGGACAAACTTTCCTTAGACTTATCTGATGAAGCACTCGTCAGTTACCGAGCCCTCGTGCGTACCCGCCGGACCATCAACGGTAAGATCGGACAAGAGACCGACATCACGGATCGCTTGGAGAACCGTGTCTTTTCCGCTTATACGCTTGTCTCAGAGATTGCTCGATACTTCGCAGGAGATGGGGTTTCGCCATTCACCATCGACGAGATGCTCAGGAGTGCGTCGCCCGCACTGGATGAGATCGTTGCTGCCGTGAATATGTCGAATGACGTCCTGTACGACATAATTCTTCCGAAGGTGTTTTACTCGCTCTTCGAGATAGAAACTTATGAGCGTGAGACCGAGGAGCAGGTCGAACTAATCAAGGGATACAACTCACAATCAAATCGGCCGCGCTCGTTTCGCTTCAGGGCGAAACCTGACCTATTGGCGGGCCGTGACTACCCAAAGTACATAGCCTCCAAAGAGCGAACTTTCCATCTCGACCATTACTGCTTCGATAGCCGCCCGGAATTGCAGTTCTTTGAGCGTGTCTTGAGTTTGGAAAAAGGCGATAGGATCTATTTCACGGGCATGCTGGTACACGGCCAGTCGGGATTTCGCGTCAACTACATCCACCCCGACTCCCACACCGTCTGCAACTACTACCCCGATTTTCTGATCATCCGGACCTGCGGCACCACGCATCTGATAGAAATTAAGTCCGCCTGGATGTCCAATGACCCCGTGGTGCTGGCCAAACAAGAAGCCGCGCGGCGTTTGGCATCAGGAAATGAATTCCATTACGCCCTGCTCACCAGCAATGACTTCGACCGGTTTCTGCAAGTTGACGAGGGATGGGGGAAATTTGTTCCAGCCCCTCAGGAGCAAGACCCTTCTCTCGTCTCCTTAGAAGATGCGAATTTTCTGCGCTGATAGTTCATCACGGCTAAGGATCAGATGGTGATCGCGGAACTCGTCGCGGGAAGCCTCAGCAGTTCCTTGCTTGCGAGTCAGCGTCGCGCGTCGATGACGCCCTCTTGGGGATAGAAAATATTTCCTCCAGTCCACTCCATTCAGACTGCGCCGGCGTTCTAAGCAGCGGATTTTCGAGGCCCACCTCGTCAACAGTGTAGTTCATGCGCGCATAGTTACAGGGGGCACATGTAATGGCGATATTTTCAAGCGAGTTATCGCCGCCGCGAGAATGCGGAACGAGGTGATCGTACTGCAGCCACATTGCCTGGAGCGCCGCGTGCTGCGTGGAGTTTGAGCTTCCCCACCGCAAAGCCTCCGGCAGGAATTTCCTGAGCCGATTGCGAACTTCAGACCGAACAACGGGTATCCCGCAAAACCGACAATGATACGTGTCTCGATGGATTAGCGCCTGTCGTGTCGCCTTGTCAGGCATTCTCTGCGCCGTTCGCGAGATACGAATAGTGCCCGTACCGACAATCAGAGACGGTACGGTCCAAATTTGTGAACTGCGCCAAAGAGCTTCCGTCCAATCTCTAATCCTGGGAATGTCGGCTGCGCGAACCAAGGCATCAGCATCTTGAACTCTGCCTGAGAGAAGCGCCGAAGCGGCACCCTTCAAATAAGTTGCGGCCTCATAAATTTCGGGAATGGGTTCAAGAAGACAGCGCGGACGCGATGTTGAAACTCCGCTGATGAAAGACATGAGTAGCCGCTTACCTTCCTATTTCCCCGATTAGCAAGTCTAACTGCTGCAGGTGAACGAATGGCAAAATTTGGATCTCGATGCGGCCTGCGAAACAACCCAAAGAATCGGCACAGATACAAAGTTAAGCGACATTCAGCGTCGCTGTTGGCGCGGGCCAGCCATAGAGTGGCGTCGTTTGAGATAAAACTTTATATTTGCGAACTGCGCAGGCTACTGCAGATTGTGGAGGACGGTCAGTGGGCGAATGCAGGTGGATCACCAAGGATGATGTCGACGATGCCTTTCGAAGGCTACACCGTTCTTTTCTGAAAGCGTTATTGGTCCAGACCCTCTTAATCGGATTTTTTGTAACTTGGCTTTTTCACTGTTGACCAACAGAATCGCTCTCTGCATCGCTTGGTATCCGGTTAACCGGCGCCGATGCGGAGGAATGCCGCTATGTGGTTGATCTCTCGTCGGTCATATTTTCTAGGCTAACCATATCGCCCATTATCGAGATGCCACGTGTCGTTCTAATTGCCTTGAGGCCGGCATCTAGCCAGTTTCCATTTATCGATGGAATTGGAGATGGTGGAATAATGAGTAAGGGTAGTTCGAAAGAAAAAATTGAAATGATAGCCGATTGGGCGGGGGACGGATTCATTTCAATTGCCAAGCGGCTGCGAGAAATTCAGGACGAAAGTCCAGAAAGCTTCGTTTCTGTAGCCGAGTTCATGGGTATTGGTTTGCGCAAGGCGTATGATCTCGCGAAAATAGACCGAACCTTCAGTGCACTCGGAGTCGACGAAAAGCGCCTCGCGGCGATCGGCTGGAGTAAGGTGCGGCTGCTCTGTGAGCATGCGGAAGAGAGCATTCTTGAAGAATTGCTGATCCTGGCTGAACAATGCACAGCGCGCGAATTGGCAATGTACCTAAAGCAAGACTTTCCCAGCCCCGGTATGAAGAGCGTGCTCTTCTATCTTGAGCCCAAGAATTACGAGGTTCTCGAGAAGGTATTGGTCGCCTATGGCGCAATTAAAGTCGGGCGTGGTCTGATCGATAAGGAAGATGCGCTGCTCCGAGCTCTGTCCGACCTGAAAATCTGAAAAATGTCGCGGAGGTAGGGGCTTTGAGTCATCGCATTCGTGATGTCAAATTTCCTCCAAGAGTGTTTGCTTTTCAAGATACGTGCATCAATTTCGGGTGGCTCAGAAACAAGCCACCCGAGAAATCTCTTGTTCCCAATCCGATGTGACTGATCATTATTCCGGATTACCAGCGCCGTTTGTTTGAGCCAGCTGGTGATCGCGGGGTCGAGGCGATGCTTTCGGCAAGCTGCAGTCATCACCTGCTCTCACGGTGCGCTTCATGGGAGTAGAATTGATGCCCTCTCGTATTCCGCAGAAGCCAATCAAAGTGACACCTTTGACAGACTGTACTGGCGGGAACCAGCCAGTCAATCTGCTCACTATTCGATGCGCCGCCGAATATCTCGCCGTATCGGTGCCAACCGTTCGCCGCTGGATCGCGGCGAATTATTTCCCTGTCTATCGGGTAGGCCGTCAAATCAGAATTGAAAGGCAGGAACTAGCCAGTTTCTTGGAAAAAGGCCGTCATCCCGGGCCTTGTTAATTCCCCATCTCACTACTGCCAAGGAATAATCTAATAGGGGAATAACAAAATATGATCCATGATAGCGCGTGCATAACAATGATAACTCCTGACTATAACAATGGCAATAAGGAGGAGGTGAGAGCCACTTCCGCAATCCATACGCTTCGAGACCTGCGGGAGTTTATTGCAGGATGCAATCTGGGTGGTCCAAAGAAGGAGCAAGTCCGGTCGGCTATCAAGCGGGTCGATCAACTCATTGGGCACGGCGCGCTCGACCTTCCTGCGGACTGCGCCAAGATCATGTCCAAGCTCGGCCAGTTCTCCCCGGCGATGGCTGGAATGACCCCGGGGGCCTTTGCCAACTTAAAATCCCGGGTTCGGACAGCCTTCCGACTGGCGAAGCCGTGTATTGCGACATCCAACTCAAAACTTCCGCTGCGCGCCGAATGGCGATTGTTTCGGACGGGCCTGGCAGTCCGTGATCTCAGGTCGACATCGCGTCTGGTCCACTTCGCGAATGCTCAGGTATGGTCGCCGCAGGACATAACGGACGGTCATATTGAAAGATTCAAAAGCCACCTCTGCGAAGAGGCGCTTGTCGTCAAATGGGATGACGTGGTTAGGGGGACAATTCGCTCTTGGAACCGCATTGCGATCGCCGATCCCAATCAAGGCCTTGTGACATTGACGCCGCCCGAGCCCAAGAGGACGCCGTACTGGATCAGTCCCGACTTGTTTCCTCAAAGTCTTCAGGCCGAAATTGCACGGTTTCTTTCCGAAATGAGCGATCCACCTCTCTTCGGAGCCCGATTAGAGAAAGTGCGTTGGCAAGCTCGCGACGGTCGCCGTCGGCCGGTTCGAAGGAATCTGAAGTTTACGACGATTGGTCAATATCGCAACTGCATCAGTACAATGGTGTCTTCCCTGGTCGCAGCTGGATTGCCGCTCGCGTCGCTTTCGAGTCTTTCTACACTGGTTGCGCCTCGCAATCTTGAGCAGATCTTGCGCTTTTTACATCAGCGCGCAGGAGAGAAAGTAACGCCGTACCTTTTGAACATTGCAGTGCGTGCTCGGCGAATTGCGGAATGGTCCAGATTGCCGGAGGGCGATCTCGAGCACCTCGATCAACTGGTCGCGGCTGTCATCGAAGAGTCTCCGCGCAAGCGGGGTATGACGGCAAAGAATAAAGCTCTTCTTGATCGCTTGGATGACCCGAAATTTCGGGATCTGATTTATTTGATGACAGGGATGCTTGTCGAACGGGCGCGGACCAGCAGCAATCGCGCCTGGGCTGCAAACATCTTCCGGACAGCGGTTGCGATTGAGATTCTTCTAGTTTGCGGGGTGCGTCGAGAAAACCTCGTCAGTCTCGAGCTCGACAAGACCATCCGCAAGATCGGTGCAGGAAAGAACGCCCTCTGGATTGTGGAGATCGCAGAAGGTGATGTGAAAAATGGTGAACCGCTCAGGTTTCACTTGCCAGAAGAAAGTGCCGAGCTGCTCGAAATCTACCTACGTGAATGGCGTCCACTGCTCTGCAAGGAGCCTAGCTCGTGGTTGTTTCCCAATTTCACCGGCCAGATGCTAGATCAGCGATCGATGACGGTCAGCATTCGGAACGCGACCAAGCGCATCCTTGGTGTGCCAGTTTCTACGCATCAGTTCAGACATATTTCGGCGGAACTCTATCTCCGCAACAATCCCGAAGGTTTGAGCACGGTGAGCCAGCATCTCGGTCACCGGGATTTCAATACAACTCGAACTTATTACGCGCGCAAGCAGCAGCGTGAGGCGAGCCGTCGCTACCAGGAGCGAGTGATCCTGGATCGATCTGAAGCAGCTAGGCGATCGCGGGGTCGGAAATAATGGCTAGGGAGAGATAGGTCTTGAGCACAGCGTTGAGTTTGAAGGTGAAAGAATGGCCTGCCTGCGATCAAGAGCGCTGGGCTGCCGCATGCCAACCCAGCGTATTTCTTTCGGGTTCATCACCCGCCCGAAACTGGAGCCCGAAGCGACGGCGTATCTGTGAGCAGGCTTACGGTCAGTGGCTGGCCCATTTGAAGAGCAGTTCCTGCCTTGAGGTCGAGGAATGGTCGGGGGACCGTGTCACGTTCGACAATATAAAAGCATTTGTTGTTGAGCTGCAGAAACGGGTTTCTCCGTGGAGTGTCGCCATGATGGTGGGGGCGCTGCAGCGGATGCTCGACGTCATGGAGCCAAAGTGCGACTGGAGCTGGATAAGGGGAATAACGTCCGATCTTAAGGCCATTGCAAAAGAGCGTCGCGATAAGCGGCCGCATATGGTTTCGCCAGAGCAACTCTACGACTTGGGCATCAGGCTCATGATCCAAGCCCGCGCGAGCGACAACCGAACTTATCCCTTCCCCGCTTTGCAGTGGCGAGACGGCATTATGATCGCGATGCTCATCTGTTGCCCCGTTAGAATTGCCAACTTGGTATCGATCGAGATCGGGACGCACCTGTTTTTTGATCATGACCGCTATAGGCTTCGCTTCCCGGAAAAGGAAACCAAGACAAAAGAGGCTTACGAAAGTGAATTGCCTGCCGAGTTGACGCCTTGGATTGACGACTATCTGAAAATCCACCGGACGGAACTTCTTGCGAAGGCAAAGAGGCCCTCATTTACGTCCCGACTTTGGATTGATCGTTGGGGTAAGCCGATGGGCGAAGCATCTGTTCGCGCTCAGATTGAGAAGCGAACGCTCGATGCCTTCGGGCGGCGGATTTGGCCACATCTATTCAGGACGATTGCGGCGACAGGGGTTGTCGATCATGCGCCCGATCAAATAGAGATTGCACCGGACCTACTTGGTCACGCCGCTCTCGCCACAACGAGCAAGTATTACATCCTCTCCCGAGGAATGCAGTCACATAGAGCCGTCCAAGAGGCGCTCTTATTGGGTAGGAAGGAAGCCCTGCGCCGAACAAATAATAGTTCTCTGTGATTTAAATTTTGCAATTGATTGCAAAAATGCACAGCTTGACAATTGAAATTGTTCTTCCGTCCGGTTCGATTAGAGTCTTGATGTTTGTCGTTCGTCTCACTTAACTGGAGGTCGCATGCTCCTTTTTGCTCCTGGGGGGAGGGTGGCCGGATGATCAATGGGCACTAAAGCCGCTCGGGAATTTGAAAATCTCAACAACGTACTGGTACGTGGGAGCAGGGAATTTACATGGTCATTCCCCCCCCCCCCGCATCCTCGACTTTCGAAACAGAAAGCGGCCTTAGCAGGCGAATTACGGTGCGTCGGCCTGACTGACTTTTCTGATTATTGACATCAGAGCCTTTTCCACCCCGGACAAGCCCTTTCCCCGTTTCTTAGCGCCGTGCTTCATGACTGCCTTTGCAAACTTTGCATATTGGCTCTCATCAAGCCGGAGGAGCATGCACCTAGTCTCTTGTTCGAACGGTTGATCATCGAGATGGAGCTGGCATTCGCGGGCCGTGTGGCTCTCCGCAAACTTTAGCCAGTGCTCAACAGTTCTCGAGGCGGTGTCGTCTTTTACACGGGCGGAAATCATGCAGAGCTTCGTCCAGCCGATTGCTTCGAAGCGTTCCGCATCCCAATAGTCCTCAAGCTTTCGAGCTATGTCCGCAAGGTGGTAGGCTTTTCTTTGGGAAATGCCCGATCTTTCGGCCAAATTGCGAAACGCGGAGCCGTCGCGCTTGAGCGAACGGAAGGTATACAAGTCGTCTGCCAGCTTCAGGACAGAGGTTTTTGGCTTTTGGGCAAGCGAAGGAGCGCGCTTAGTTATCTCGCTGACGACCTCTTTCGCTGTCTTCGGAAACTTAGGTTTTGAAGTGGCGGGCATGGCTGTTCTGTCTTCCGAGCAAACTGGGGTAGCGCGTTCCTATACAATCAAAGTCTTTTCTCGTCATCAATCCAACTCCAGGGCCAAGATTGCAATCAATTGCAAAAATTTGACTTAACTATCAGGAAGAATTGATGTTTTTTCTATTGCTATCCCGTGGTACGACTGCCCCTGTAACGGATGAAGTGCGGAGGATTTCGGATTGGCGGGGCATCCATCAAATTTTGTCGAAATGGATGAGCATCCATTTCCGACGCAGGCATCGGCCTTCCAGCTGAAATCCATGATCCGCTTCGTGGGAAAATGTTACGCACGCCGGCGGCAGGCTCTCAGTTGCTATCGGGCTGCGGTGAAGAGTCGGGACATTGACCAACAGAGGCTCTGGGCCAGTATCTTGGTTTCAGATCAGGATTGCCTGATCGCCTACACAGTTCAAGCTAACAAAGCACTCCCCCTTTCAGCCCGCATACCGCTTGAGGATTGCATCGAAGTTCCGTTGTGGATGTCGGTCAAAGCTCCTTTGCCAGAGACAGTTTGGGCTTGGGCAACGCCAAAGGGAAACGGCAAGTATCGGACGATGGCGAAGTTCGGTCCTCGGCAAAAGGCGATGCAACTAATCGCCAAGGACTTGGTCGCCACCCACTTTGTTCCGCGCAAATTCCAGTTTGGCCATCGCGGCGTTCACAGGGCAATCGCTTCCTTCCGCGAACTAACGAGACTAGCACCGACGCATTTTGCCCATCTCGATATTCGAAATTTCTTCGGCAGCTTCGAGAGGGAGCAACTGAAGGAACTGCCTGTCCCACAGGGATTGGTAGACTACGTCGTCTCAGGACGACACCTGAACGTGAAGGTAGACACGAGAAGGAGTCACAAGAAGGACCCAAAGGTCCAGACCCCATATCCCAATGCCTCCATGATCATTACGGACGCCCGCTCGGGAATTCCTACAGGCTCTATCTGCTCACCGATAGTTAGCGGCTGGTCTTTGTCACGGCTTCGCTGGGAACGAGATGACGTAGCTTTGATCAACTACGCCGACAACTTTTTGCTGCTCGCTGCTTCTGCTCAGAAGGTCGAAGCCGCGGCGGAGCAGTTCGTAAAGGCCGTAGGAAACCTCCCGGGCGGGAATTTCACGCTTGCACTGCGAGAGTCTGGCAAGACTGGAGACCCATTCTCGTTTCTCGGGCATCAGCTTCAGATCAAAGGAGGGAGTGCATCGATAAGACCGACCAATGAGACGATCGGGGCATTCAAAAACAAATTCGATGAATTGGAGTGCAGTCTAACCGACTTAATGGAGGTGGGCGGCAAAGACCTTGAAGATGCCAAGCTGATCCTTCTCAAAATGAGAGAGCTTATCCATGGATGGGCGGGGGCATTCAGCGAGTGCGACGACATCGAGCTGATACTTAGAGAGTCTCGGAGAGCCCTCAAATTCTGGATGCAGGCGTTCGATTTGTCAGAGAGGGCGCTAGACGATTTCAAGAAGCACTGCGGTAGCGTTGTCCATATCGATTTTTCTGGGCTGACGATTTTCAGCGATCACGAGTTGTTGGAGCTGCCCCCCTAAGCGCCGCTATCAAAGTTACTCGGGAGCAACCGCCTCCCACCGACCGGGGTGGTTTTGGACGAAATATCCAGGAGACATGGTCAAATATGCGTTTGCGAAAGGATGAGATTATAGAGGGCGTTCCTGCCAAAGTTTTGCGTGACGCGCTCCGGCAGTTGACGGAGAGTCGGGCTGATCTGTCGTGGTACGAGAAAAAATTTGGTAGAATCTCGGATGATCCGAAAGCGCTTGTCACTCGGTTGCTGGGTTCGGGTTACTTGGAGCGCGTCGACGGATATTTTGTCCTTTCCTCCAAAGCTTTGCAATTAAGCTCCGCCCGGTTCCTCAAACCTATTAGCCGCGACGAGGCGATGGTACGATTTGCCCGCGCACTGGGGCGCGTCGAACAGATGAGGGACGACGATCGGTTCGTTTTTTGGATTTCGAAACTGATTTTGTTCGGAAGTGCTGCCGATCCCAAAGCCAACGATTGCGGGGATGTTGATATTGCTGTCGAGGTTTGCCTAAAGCCAAAATACCGACAAGCGCCTCTTGCGGTCTGGAGGGAACTGACCGCCGATATCGCGTCCGAGCTTGGCTATGCTTGGCCACGAGGGCGGACGAACTCGCTTCTATTTCCCGGAACCATTTGTTTGAGGTTTCTTAAAAGCGACGACAACTGTCTTTCGCTGCACGACGTCGGAGAGATAAAGCAGTTGGGTATAGATGCCCGAAGATATGTAGACCGCGGCCGCTTATTGCGTTCGGCGCGAAACCTCATCCGCAAATTACAGTAGGGCACAGCAATGAAAAAAGCGAAGCACTTTAGCCTGCAGGATATTGACGAGGCACAAATGTGTATCCGCCAACGTCAATTGTTGATGAAAGTACGACGCTTTCTAAACAAGCACGAAGCTAGCGAAGATTTTATCGAAGCGGTAGATCAGGCCCTTGAGGACAATGAGCGATGGGCCATTCCTGACGTCGAAGACGCACTTCGAAGCGGTTTAATAAAGGTCGGAAGCTCGTGACCTGTGAGCCTCATGAGCTTAAGTTCCAACTCCATAGTTTCTAGCGCGGCAATTGAGGTGGCCGGCGGGTCAGCAACAAAATTTGTATATTGCGGCGAACAATCCGACGATTGCGACCGTTTGGAGTATCAGCGCTCGATAAATGGATGTTGTTAGCTCCGCGATTTTCGAATCGAGGGAAGCGTCCAGGTGCTCCTTGGTCAAGAACTTATCTTCAAGCATGATTGCCACTTCGCACTGCTCTGATTGCTTTTCTAGCTTCCGGGTGGGTCGCAAACGATACCACTGCTTGCCTACACAGTAGTCGACAATCGATTTTATCCCTAGAGACTGAGAGGTGGAACAGACACCTCACAATCTCGAGTTAGCAGATGCCGATCGGAACCAGACATCCGATGAGGTTTCTCCAACTGCCTCTGAAAGCGCGACGACAAAGACGGTCTTCGAAGGCTACACTATTTCATCAGATTTGCCACAGACGCTTGTTCCAACTCGAGACGAGATAGCTTTACTCCGGGCATTTCTAGCAAAAGAGATCGACGCTATCCTGTTCGACCAAGATAAACAGAACCCACGATGACAACCGCCGCAATTTATGTTCGGGTATCGACAAGTAGACAGGCCGAACGCGATCTTTCGCTTCCGGATCAGATTGCCCAGTGCCGGGCATATTGCGACCAGCGTGGCTGGCAGGTCGTCGAAGTCTTCTCAGAGCCTGGAGCGTCTGCGCTGGATGACGACAGACCGGTTTTCCAGGAAATGATCTACAAGGCGACTCGGATCGAGCGGCCTTACGATTTCGTCGTAGTTCATTCACTAAGTCGCTTCAGCCGCGACGCGCTTCACTCGGAGCTTTATGTCCGGCAGTTGCGTAAGGCCGGCGTCGGACTCGTTTCGATCACGCAGGACATTGGGCAGGATGCAAGCGGCGAGTTCATCCGCAAGGTCCTAAACGTCTTCGACGAGCATCAGTCCCGCGAGAACGCAAAACATGTGCATCGCGCGATGTTGGAAAACGCCAGACAAGGTTTCTGGAACGGCTCGCAGCCGCCGTACGGCTATGCCACAGAAATACAGGAGCGCCGGGGTACAAAAGATAAGAAAGTGCTCGTCCTACGCGACGACGAGGCGCGTATCATGCGGTTGATCTTCAACCTCGCGATGGGGACAGAAGGCCGACCGATGGGGGTCAAGGCAATTGCGACCTATCTCAATGAGCGCGGCATCACTCGCCGCGGCCGGCGCTTCTCGACTGGAGGCGTCCACGATCTCCTGACATCGTCAACCTACTGCGGTCGGCATCAGTTCAATCGCTTCGATAGCCGCAACGGACGGCCACGTCCGCCCTCTCAATGGGTCCAAGTTCAGGTTCCGGCGATCGTCGACGAACAGACTTTCAACGCCGTACAGGCCCTATTGCAAAGTCGAAACCCGAAGCGCGTTGCGCCTCGGATCGTCAATGGTCCGACGCTATTGGCTGGCGTCGCCCGGTGCGGACATTGCGGGGCCGCTTTAATTCAGAACACCGGCAAGGGCGGTCTCTACCGCTACTACGCCTGTTCGCGGAAACTCAAAGAGGGAGCGACGGCATGCCGGGGCCTGCGCATGCCGATGGACCGGCTCGATCAGATCGTCATCGACGAGGTTAGCGCTCGTGTTCTGCACTCAGATCGATTGAGCGATCTGCTGAAGGCCTATCTCAAATCGGCAAACAGCAGGTCCGCTGACATCAAGGAGCGGCTAAGCAGACTTCGGCAGGCGTATAAGGACGCCGAAGCTGGAATTGCCCGGCTTCTGACACTCGTCGAGCAGGGCGTCATGGATGCCGAGGATGGTAGTCTCAGAGAGAGGCTCGTCGGCCTCAAAGTTCGACGCGACGAGCTGGGAGCGGAGGTTGCCGATCTGCAAAAGCGCCTGGCGAACGGCGAGCCGGCTATCACTCCAGACAAGATCGCGGCCTTTGCGGCTTTGCTGAGTGATAAGCTCCAAAACGGGCCGCCGGACTTCAGGCAGGCATACGTTCGACTCACCATGCAAGAGGTCAGTGTCGGAGATAAGGAAATCCGCATCTCGGGCTCTAAGGCCCTTCTGGCACGGGCCGCATCCAACGGTCTTGATAAAACCGCGCTCGGAGTTCTCTCTTTTGTTCAGGAATGGCGCGCCCGAAAGGATTCGAACCTCTGACCCCCAGATTCGTAGTCTGGTGCTCTATCCAGCTGAGCTACGGGCGCTTTTTTCGTTGCGATTGGGGCCGGATGCCCATCCGGCCGTAAGGCCGGGCAACGAAGGAACCCTCTCTAGTGGCTCACGGCGGCGAGCGCAAGACCCCTCTTTCACAAGCATCGTGACGTCTCGCCGCGCTCGCGCGTGAAAGGCTGATCTCCGGCTTGCTCAGTCAACAGGTCGGTCCGGCAACTCGATGCGAAAGCGGGCGCCGATTTCGCTGTCGACGAGCGTCAGGCTGCCGCCGTGGGCCTGTACAAGCTCCGCCGCGATGGCGAGCCCGAGGCCGGTGCCGCCCTTCTTCGTCGAAGCCTGAAAGGCCTTGAAAAGGTTCTCGCGTGCCTTCTGCGGCACGCCTGCGCCGTTATCCATCACATCGATAATGACCTTGCGGCTCTCGCGGTGGGCGATGACGCGCACCTCGCCATCCGTTTTGCCATCGATACTCTCGATGGCCTGCACAGCGTTGCGGATGAGGTTCGAGAGGACGCGGAACAGGTGCTCGTGGTCCGCATCAATCAGGAGTGCAGGGTCGATGTCGGTCGTGAAAGCGACGGTGCCTTCCCGCGGCAGACCCTGGCTGTCGGCTACCTCGTCGATGAGCGGTTTCAGCGGCATCAGTTCGCGCCGGGGCGCGGCCTCCGATACGCCGCCGAACTTGAGCGACGAATTGCAGAACTGAATGGCGCGGTCGAGCGAGGCGATCAGCTTCGGCACGAAGCGCTGCACGGTCGGATCGGGAATGGCGACGAGGCGATCGGAGATCAGCTGCGCGTTTGCCAGCATATTGCGGAGATCGTGGTTGATCTTCGAGACGGCCATGCCGAGTTGCGCGAGGCGGTTCTTTTGTACGAGCAAGCTCGAAAGCTGGCGCTGCATGCTTGCGAGTTCGCGCTCGGCAACCCCGATTTCATCGCGGCGGCCGGTGTCGGGCATGATGCGGCTTTGGTCTTCGGGGTTCTCCGAAAAGTGCAGCATGTTGGTCGTGATCTGCGTCAGCGGCTTCACGAACAGGCGGCTCAGCGCGAAATAGACGACGACGGCCGTCAGCAGCGAAAGGATAATCGAGAGCCACAGGATGTTCATGCCGTAGCGGATCATCGCGGCTTTCAGCGGCGCTTCGGGAATGACGATCTCGATCAGGCTATTGTTGTCGGGGCCGCTGTGGCCGATGACGCGGATGGTGCGATCGTTCGATAGCAGGGTCGTCACGGCGTCGCGCGCCTGCTCGATGTGCGTCGACAGGCTTTGCCAGAAGGAATTGGATTCGGGCGGCAGGTAATAAACGTAGTCGATCGAAAGGTCGCCGTCGGGCGGATAGACAAGACGGCGTTCGTTGACGGTGCGCGAGGCGATCGCCTTCACTTGTGCAGTTCGGAGAAGGTCGGCGCGCAGAGCCGAAGGGATTTGACCTCCTGGGAACGCATCCGATGCCAGTGCTGCAAGCTGGGCGGCCGTCAGGCGTTCCTGCAGCCAGGTCACGCGATAGCTCGATATCGATGGCAAGAAGATCAGGGCTTCGGCGACCAAAACGAAGATGGCCGTCAGCAGAATGAGTTTGGTCGGGAGGCCACGGCTTTCCCAGAAGCGCGCCACGGCACGCCACGGCGCCATGAAGACGGAAGCCGCTCCCTTGGCGTCCTTGTTGTTTTTATCGTCGCCGTTGAAAATTGCGCGCTGCACTGGACCGAGCATCTCCTACGCGGAGATCATTAACCGAGCTTCGCGAGCAACGCGATGACTTTACGCAAAAAGGGGTTACTCGGCACTGTTGCAAAGTAACGGATCGCCGCTTTTTTGCTGATCTCGGAAAACGTCGGATAGGGCGAGATCCATTGCGTCATCGCTTTGATGTTGAGGCGCTGGGAAATGGCGAGCGACCACATCTGAATGATTTCTCCGGCTTCGGCGCCGACGACGGCCGCGCCGAGAATTTGGCCGCGCTTCGTCGTGATGACTTTAATGTGGCCCTCTGTCTTACGCTCGATCTGAGCGCGGTCATTTTCGTGATAGGGCCAGCGCAGAACATTGACGCGGCCGTATTTAGTGCTGGCCTCCGCCTCGCTCAAGCCGACGCACGCGAATTGCGGTTCGGTGAAGACGACGCGCGGCGCGGAACGGCCAACCGTTTTTGCCGACTGACGAAACAGGGAGCGGCGAAGTACGACGTCGGCCTGCTCGGCGGCAACGTGTGCGAAGCGAAGGCCGCCTGCGGCATCGCCTATGGCATAGACGCGCTTGTTTGTGGTCATCAAGCTTTCGTTAACTTTGATCGCGTTGCCGGCGACTTTGATGCGGGCGTTGTCGAGGCCGAGGTCGGCGACGTTGGCTTTGCGGCCTGCGGCGACGAGAATGGCTGAGCCTTCGATCCGTTCCGTTTCGCTTTCGTTGCCTGCGATCTCGACGGCGACATTGCCGACCGTGCCGGAGACGCGCGTGATGCGGACGCCTTCGAGGAATACGATGCCTTCCGCGGCAAGCTGCGTCAGCAACACGACGGCCAATTCAGAATCTTCATCGCCAAGCGCGTGGGCAGCGTCGATGACGGTGACGCGGGAGCCGAGGCGCCGATGGGCCTGCGCCAGTTCGATGCCTGTCGTCCCGGCGCCTATGACGATGAGATGCGGAATGGGCGCGTTGTTATCGAAGATCGTCTCGTTGGTGAAATAGGGAACGTCGGCCAAGCCCGGAATTAGCGGGATGATTGGCGAAGACCCCGTTGCGATGACGAAGCGGCGCGCGGAGATGCGATATTCGCCGGCGGCAACTGTGGTCGGGTTCAGGAATTTGGCGGCGGCGGAAATCACCTGGATGCCCATGCCGCCGAAGCGCTCGACCGTCGTGTTCGGCGCAATGCGGGCGATGACGTCGGTGACGTAGCGGTTTACTGCCGCATGATCGATCAGCGGTTCGACACCGCGAATACCGAAGGGCGATGCGGTCCGCATATCTTGGGCGCGCTTGGCGGCGGCCAAAAGAGCGTTGGCGGGAATGCTGCCGTAGTTGAGGCCATCTCCGCCCATCTTGTGTTTTTCAATGAGCACGACACGCTGTCCGAACGCAGCTGCCGTCGTCGCGACGGCGACGCCACCCGCGCCAGCGCCGATGACGCAGAAGTCAGCATTGACGGTGTGCGTCTCGGGATGGGGTTCGACAGTATCCTTGGGCATGGAGAAAGGTATCCGGTCATCGCGGGGCCATAGCGATTAGATTAATACGGCGGCGCGACTTTTCACGCTGGAGATCGGGCCTATCCCCTGCCGGAAATGGGGGGATACGAGCAGATGTCGGCCAATTTCGACGATGTGCAAATGCAAGCGGGCGGCGTTTTCTATCGTTGGCGCGCGCACGGCCTGCGTTGACTTGCCCGCGCAGCCCCACTATAAGAGCCCGAATTCCGGAGACATGCGCAATCGGCTGGGGTTTTTGCCCAGGCGGCGCGTTTTTGTAAACATCGGAAAAATAATAGCAATTATGCTGCTTGGGCCGGCGCGGTAAGCGCCTGGACCGGTGGCTTTGAGAGACTTGGACGGAGACTTCCGTGAAGCGCACATATCAACCGAGCCGCCTTGTCCGCAAGCGCCGCCACGGATTTCGCAAACGCATGCTGACGGCCGGCGGTCAGAAGGTTCTGGCACGCCGTCGCGCGAAGGGCCGCAAGCGTCTTTCGGCCTAATCGGGTCTAACGCCTAGGCCCCGCTGCCCGCGTCTTGCGGCTCTGGAGGCTGTCATTCCTATTTTGCCAACGCTCAAGGCGCGATCCGAATTTCTCGCTGTCCGCGGCGGTCGGCGTCAATCCACGCCGGCATTCCTGATCGAAATGCGCGAACGCTCCGCTGCCACCCCGCGTGGCGGCGGCTTTGTCGATTCTGCGGGGCCGCGCTTCGGTTTCACGATCACCAAGAAAATCGGTAATGCCGTTACGCGGAACCGTATCCGCAGGCGTCTCAAAGCGGCATTCGCCGCTGAAACCAAGGCGAAGAGCCTGGGCGCCTGCGATTATGTCGTGGTCGCTCGGCATGCCGCGCTTGACCGGCCGTTCGATCTGCTGCTCGGCGACGTCAATCGGGCGCTCGCCGCATTGCACAGTGTTAAGTCGCGCCACGCCGACCGAACTGACAAAAAAGGGTCAGCGTGACTGGGTGTCTTCTTCCCTTTATGACCAGTTTCCTCCATCGCTTCCGGGCAACAAAAGGCCTGAAGAAGCCCGCTCCAGTTCGAGGATTTGATGAGCACGCCTAGCGATCCAAAAGACCAGAACAACCTGATCATCGCCGTAGTGCTGTCGATCCTTGTGTTGATCGGTTGGCAGTATTTTTTTGCAGCACCGCAGATCAAGCACGAGCAGGCGAAGCAGGCTTATAACAAGCAGCTCGACGCGCAGAACAAGGGCACGGCGACATCGGAAAGTCCGCCGAACGTTGCGAACGCTCCGATCGCGGGACCGTCTGCGAGCGTACCGGCGAGCGGCCAGCCGACGACTGGTCTGCCGGTTAAATCACGCGAAGAAATTTTGAAGGAAACGCCGCGCGTACCGATCTCGACGCCGTCGCTTGAAGGCTCGATCGATCTCAAGACCGGCCGCATCGATGACCTCGTGCTCCGGAAATATCACGAGACGGTCGATCCCAACAGCCCGATGGTAACGCTGCTGTCGCCTGCGGGGTCGTTCGATCCCTATTTTGCGGAGTTCGGCTGGGTGCCGCAGGTCGGTTCGACGATCAGGGTGCCGGATCGCGATACCGTCTGGAAAGTCGAAAGCGGCGCGAAGCTGACGCCGGAGACGCCCGTTACCCTCGAATGGGACAACGGCCAGGGCGTCATCTTCCATCGCATGATTTCGCTCGACAAAGACTACATGTTCAAGATCGTCGACGAGGTCGAGAACAAGACGAGCAGCGATATATCGCTGCTGCCGTATGCGCGCGTGCATCGTAGCGGCCATCCGCCCGATCACGCTTATTATGTTCTGCATGAAGGTCTCGTTGGCGTTTCGGGCGATCACGGCCTGATCGAGGACACCTACGCCAACGCCGTCAAGGAAGGCGTGCCGCGCACGTTCGAAAACGTCGTCGGTGGTTGGCTCGGCATCACCGACAAGTATTGGGCGACGGCGCTCGTTCCCAATCAAACGGCGCCCTATCGCGCCATGTATTCAGCGCTTCCGGCGCGCGATCCGGCAGGCCGCGATGCTTTCCAGACCGACTATCTGCTCGGCGCGGTAACGGTTCCGCCCGGCGAGCGCAAGGGCGTCGAAGGCCATCTTTTTGCCGGCGCCAAACAAGTGTCGCTGATCGACGGGTACGAAAAGGCGCTCAACATTCTGCGCTTCGACCGGCTGATCGACTGGGGCTGGTTCTATTTCATCACGCGGCCGCTCTTCAGCCTGATGGAGATGATCAACGGTGTGGTGCACAACTTCGGCATCACCATTCTCGTGCTGACCGTGATCGTGAAGGCGGCGTTCTATCCGCTCGCGAGCAAGCAGTACGAGAGCATGGCGCGCATGAAGAAGATGCAGCCGGAAATGCAGCGGATCAAAGAGCAGTATAAAGACGATACGCAGCGTCAGCAGAAAGAGATCTTCGATCTCTACCGCACGCAGAAGATCAATCCGCTGGCGGGATGCTGGCCGATCCTCTTGCAGATCCCGGTGTTCTTCGCGCTCTATAAGGTGCTGTTCGTCACCATCGACATGCGTCACGCGCCGTTCTTCGGGTGGATTCACGATCTGTCGGCGCCGGATCCGACGACCGTGTTCAACCTCTTCGGTCTGCTGCCATATGATGTGCCGACGTTCCTGCACATTGGTGCGTGGCCGCTCGTCATGGGCATCACGATGTGGGTTCAGATGCAGCTCAACCCGCCGCAGCCCGATCCGATCCAGCAGCAGATCTTCCAGTTCATGCCGGTGATGTTCACCTTCCTGCTGGCAAGTTTCCCGGCCGGTCTGGTGATTTACTGGGCGTGGAGCAACACGCTGTCGATCTGCCAGCAGCTCCTGATCAACAAGAGGAGCGGCGCGGAGATTCATTTGTTCGGGAATCTTAAGCGCGCGTTCGCACCATTGTTACGACTATTCGGGGCGAGCGGCAGTGGTACCGGCGGCTCCGGCAAGTAGCTTTTCTCAAAGGCCCGGCTCGTTCCGGGCCTTTGCAATTGGAGCCTGGTCATGGCTGAAACAGATACCCTATCGGCAGATGAGATCGAGAATGGACGGCGGCTTTTCACGCGCGCGTGGACGTTCTCGCGCGGCACGCCCGATCTCGATCATCTCCCGCCCGACGACCGCCCGGAAATCGCGTTCGCAGGCCGGTCGAATGTCGGCAAGTCGAGCTTGATTAATGCGCTTGTCGGACAGCTTCGATTGGCGCGCGCCTCGAACACCCCGGGCCGCACGCAGGACCTCAACTTTTTCACCGAGCCCAATGACGAGCTCTATCTCGTCGATATGCCGGGCTATGGCTTCGCGGAAGCGCCAAAGGACAAGGTTGCGGCGTGGAATAAGGTGCTGCGCGCCTATCTCGCTGGGCGGCGGACGCTTCTGCGCGTGTTCCTGCTGGTCGATGCGCGGCACGGGCTGAAGCCGGTCGATGATGAGATCATGGCGCTGCTCGATGGCGCCGCGGTGTCCTATCAGGTGGTGCTGACGAAGGTCGACAAGATCAGCAAGACCGATCTCGAAAAAGTCGCCGAGCGGACGCAGAAGGCGCTCGCGAAACACCCGGCGGCGTTTCCTCAGCTCATTCTGACGTCGTCGGAAAAAGCCCTGGGCTTCGAAGAGCTGCGCGGAACGATCGCGCAGCTGCTTGCATCCCACGGCAGCTAAGGCTCAGTGGCCGAACTTCTTCATTAACGTCGTCACGATCGCCATGCCTGACTCGCCGAACGTCGCGAGCGCGCCGCCGATCACGGCTGCGACCGTCCAGCTGAAAATGCGAACGACGGTGCGGCCGATGTTGGCGCGAACTTTCACTTCGACGATCTGATCGGGAAGCGCCGTTTCAGCGGCAACGCCGTCAGCGCCGATCGAGCGTGCCGAGACGATGATCTGGAGATCCGACCAGCCGCGATACTGCGGCGTGATGTTGAAGCGCCAACTCGCGAAATCATCGCTCGAATAGCCGAGATTGCTCTCGATCCACTGCGTCTCAGGCGAGGTCGATTCGATATAGAAGCCGCCATCGGGCGCGCGGATGCGGACCGACATCGCCTTCGTCACGGCGACGGTGTGCTGCCAGACCTGACCGCCGCCGTCGAGACCTTCCGTCAGCGCCTTCACGGACGATTTCGCGATGCGGATCTCGGCGCGAACGGTTTTGCCGACGCGCATCGAGCGCGGAATGTTTTCAGCAAGCTGACCGGTTTCGACGTTCGCGCCTTTGCCACGCTTCGGTGCGGGAGCGCGGCGCTGGGCTTGCGGCGGTGCCGGCGACTGCGGCGCTGTAGGCGCGCCGATCGGTGCGCCGGGACGAAAGACTGTGTCCTGCCCGAGATTCGGTCGCTGACCCTGGATGGGTGCAGGCGCGGCGCCCGGAGCGCTCATTGGATGCGCGCCCATCGGGCCTGTTGGCGACAGGCTCGGTCCGGGCGGCCCGAATTGCGGCGATCCGCCTTGCATTGGGGCTGGTCCTTCCGGACGCGTCCGGCCCGATGCCGGACCACCTAAGCCCGGCGCTGGAATGGGCGGCGGCTGGACGGACGAGGGCTGTGGGCGCGGCGGCAGATCGAACATGCCGCGCTGGTGTGGAGGGGCGGCGCCTGGATTTCCAGTCGGTCCAGGAGTTGCCGATTGCTGGCCTCCGGCCGGCTGATAGGGCGACGGAAAAGCTTGTGGGCCCTGCGGCGGCGCACCGGAACCAGGTTGTTGCCGTGAGGGCAGCGGTAGGGATGGCTCGCGCGGATACGGCGCCGGGGCAGTAATTTGGCCTGGCCCGGACGGCGTCATGCCGGGACCCGGGCGTGGTCCCGCACCCTGGCCGGGGCCATGATCCGAGGCAGGAGTGGGCCCCCCGAACGATGGTTCATGCCGCGGTTCTGGCCTCGGCTCGCTGACGCCGGTCGGCAGACGCGGTTCCTGAGAGGCGGGTGACGGTGCGGAAAACGGCCGCGACGGCATGGGCGCAGGCTCGGCTGCAGCCGGAGACGGCCTTAAAGGTTCGGCTTGGTGCGGCTCTGCACCGGGGCCGGCGTCGAACGAATGCGGTGCCGGCGGACCGATCGGCTCGCCCTGCTCCCCGCTGGACGCTTCCCGGCCAAATGGCCCGTCGAATGCGGGGGTCTGAGGAAATGGCGGCGCTGGGATGGGATCTGGGTGTTGGGACTGCTCCGGAAACGCCGCTTGCGGAGAGGGATCGTGCGCCGACGGCGGAGCGACGGGCAGCGGATCGGAGCGCTCGGATAACGGATGCCGCGGCATGTCCTTCATGATGTCGCGCAGAGACGGCGCGGAGCGCGACTGCACGCGTTCGCGGGCGCGGGCCAGGACGTCGTCGGCGACGGGCGGCTGGGGCTGTTGTGGCGGCGCCGGTGCTTCACGCGGCGGATTGAGCGCAGCTTGAAGCGCACGAATGGCGTTTTCGAAGGTCAAGCCGTGCGCTTCGAGGATTTCAGCGGCGACGCTTCGGGCATCGCCGACGATGGCTGCGAGCACGATGGCGCCGTTGATGTCACGCCTGCGGCTGCCACGCGCGGCGGCCGCCGCGGCTTCGAGAATGCGGCGAACCTCGGCCGAGACGCCGAGCGAATCCTGCGGCGGAGCGCCGCTCGGAGTGCCTTCGAGCACGCGGGAAATGACGTCGCCTTTGATCCGTTCACCGCTGATATGGCTCGCGTCGAGCACCGCAACGGCATCGGGATCGTCACAAAGGGCCGCGAGCAAATGCTCAAGCGACACCTCTGACGCCCCCGTCGCGCCGGCAAACTCGGCGCCGCGCGCCAGCGTTGCCGCCAGTTCAGACGACATCGGGATTTGGGTAATATCTGGTGCCGTCACGCCCACGACATCTCCTGAAACGAAGGCCAAGACGGGCAGACTGGCCAAGACTCGTTGCGATAGCGTGTCGAAAACACACGCTGATGGCAAGGTTATAGCAATGGCACGCGCGTTGGCAGGCCGAGAATGGTTTTCGTCCCCAGATGGCGGGCGTTTACCTGCGTCAGGACCGCCCGCAGGGCAGCAACGCCTGGAAATCCATTGAGACCCGCCACCGAGCCGCTATAAGACCGCGACAACGCGCCCGGCTCCCCGCCAGGCGGTGCATTTTGGCCATAGGGGGAAACTCGTGACGTCAGCGAAACCTCTCTCGGAAAAAGTTGCCGCAACTCAAGCCGCTTCGTCGGCCGAAAGTCCGCTGACAGCGCATCAGCAGGCGCGCATTCTCGCGGAAGCGATTCCGCACCTCATTGATTATGACGAAAAGAACGTCGTCATCAAATTCGGCGGTAACGCCATGGGCGATGAGGCGCTGTTCAAGGCGTTCGCGCAGGATATCGTCTATCTGAAGCAATCGGGCATCAACCCGATCGTCGTGCACGGCGGCGGGCCGCAGATCGGCAATATGCTGCAGAAGCTCGCGATCAAATCCGATTTCGTCCACGGGCTACGGGTAACCGACAAGCCGACCGTCGAAGTCGTCGAGATGGTGCTCGCGGGCAAGATCAACAAAGAGATCGTGTCGGCGATCAACCGGCAGGGCGGCAAGGCCGTCGGCATCTCGGGCAAAGATGCCAATCTGATGATCGCGAAAAAGATCACGGAGATGCCCGATCCGCAGTCGAACATCATGAAGCATGTCGATATCGGGTACGTCGGTGATCCGCTGGAAGTTAATCCGCATATCGTTGAAGTGATTTCGAAGTCCGATCTCATTCCGGTCATCGCGCCGGTTGCGATCAGCCGCGAAGGCGAGACGCTGAACGTCAACGCCGATACGTTCGCTTCGGCGCTTGCGGCGCGCATGCAAGCCAAGCGCCTCTTGCTGCTGACCGACGTCACGGGTGTCCTCGACGAGAACAAGCAGCTCATTCCGAGTCTAACGATCGACGAAGCGAAAGCGATGATCAAGAAAGGCGCGATCTCGGGCGGCATGATCCCGAAGATCGAGGGCTGCATCGAAGTCGTCGAAGCAGGAGTCGAGGGCGTCGTCGTGATCGACGGGCGGGTGCCGCATTGCGTGCTGCTCGAACTCTTCACCGAGCATGGCGTCGGCACCCTCGTCAAACGGGCCGAGCGCAAGAAGGGCCGCAGCTAATGGCAGCTCCGGCAGGACAGGCAGGCTTGCCGGCTGCAGCCATGACGCGACCTGGTTTCGATCACGTCGAGACGTGGATCTTCGATCTCGACAACACGCTCTATCCGGCGTCGTGCGATCTGTTCGCGCAAGTCGATCAGCGCATGAGCGCCTTTATCGCGAAAACGCTGGGTGTGCCGCGTGAACACGCCCGGCATTTGCAGAAGGCGTATTACCGGCAATTCGGCACGACGCTCGCGGGCCTGATGAAGGTGCATAAACTACAGCCAGGACCGTTTCTCGAATACGTGCACGACATCGATTTGTCGGTGGTGCCGGAGTTGCCCGATCTTGCCGTGGCGATCGCCGCGCTGCCGGGGCGGCGGTTGATTTTCACCAACGGCTCACGGCGGCATGCCGAGAACGTGGCGCAGAAGCTCGGCGTGCTGCATCTGTTTGAGGATATCTGCGATATCGCGGCGCTGGATTATGTTCCGAAGCCGGAGCGCGAAGCGTTCGACAGAATGCTGAAGCTTCACGCCGTTTCCGGCGCGCGTGCGGCGATGTTTGAAGACATGCCGCACAATCTGGAACCGGCGTCGAGCCTCGGCATGACGACGGTGCTCGTTCATTCCGACTACATCGACCATCCGGCGCAATTGAAAGTGCGCGAGTGGCGCGAGCTTCCCGAGCACGTGCATTACCTGACGCGGGATTTGACGGGTTTTTTGACGACGGAAGCGAAGCCGAAGCTCTCTCGCTGAAGCAGAAGCGGATAGTTTGGATTTTATATCAACCCCGGCCGATGAAGGGCATCGTGGTCGCCATCAGCGTCATAGATTGAACATTGGCGTCGAGGGGCAGGTTGGCGATGTAGAGCACGGCATCCGCCACATGCGAAACGTCCATGCGCGGTTCGACCATGGTCGAGCCGTTTGCTTGCAAAATGCCGCTGCCCATCTTTGATGTCAGGTCAGTTGCGGCGTTGCCGATATCGATTTGCGAGCAGGCGATGTTGTCGGCGCGGCCATCGAGAGAAAGAGACTTCGTCAGCCCAGTGATGGCATGCTTCGTTGCCGTGTACGCCACCGAAAACGGCCTCGGGACTTGAGCCGAAATCGAGCCGTTGTTGATGATGCGGCCGCCTTTGGGATCTTGCGCCTTCATAATGCGAACGGCTTCGCGGGCGCAGAGGAAACATCCCGTCAAATTTACATCGACAACGCGTTTCCATTCGCTGAGCGGCAGTTCGTCGATCGGAACGCCTTGCGTGAAGGTGCCGGCGTTGTTGAAGAGAAGATCGAGGCGGCCGAACGTTTCGCGGGTTGCGTTGAAGGCTTTTGCGACCCCCGTTTCATCCGCGACGTCAGCAGGCGCGATGAGGCATTTGCCGCCGTCCTGCGTTGCGGCGTCCGCCGTTTTTTGTAGTTCATCGACGCGACGGCCGAGCAGCGAGACGTCAAAGCCGTTGGCCTGAAGTTTCAGGGCCACTGCGCGGCCGATGCCGGAGCCTGCGCCCGTCACCAAAGCGACGCGCTTCGTATGAACCATGTTTTTATTCCATCCCAACGGCGTTGGCGCTGCATAGCGTGGAATGTCCGCAGGCGCCAGTTTCTGGCGTCGGGCCGCCATGCTAAAGGTGCGCCGGACCTGAGCGGTGCGTGGGGGCACGATCATGACCGAGGCGGGAATGGCAAGCGCGCGTTTTTGCGCCAACTGCGGGACGGCACTGCAAGGAAAATTCTGCACTTCCTGCGGGACCCAAGCGGCCGCGGCGTCAGCGCCGGCGCCAAGCTCCGAAGGCTGGGGCAGCCTGTCGTCGGAATTTTTCAGCTCGCATGGCCGCAACGGTATTCTCTCCGTCGGGCTGTCGTTTCTGCGCCATCCTGTCGATACCATCATCCGGTTGACGGACGATCCGACCTATCGCTCGCAGTGGGGTTTTCTGACGGCCACGGTCGGTGCGCAGATGACCCTCATCTATGTGTTGCTGCCGCGCGCCTTTGCGGCGCTGTTTCATGTGCCCAACACGGCGAACAGTTCGGCGGTCATCACGAACGAGATCGTGCAATACGTCGGCATGGCGATCCTGACGCCGATCCAATATTACGTTTGCCGGTGGCTCGGGACGCGGAAACGGTCGCCGATGTCATATGTGAAGCTTTGCGTTTTGAGCGTCAGCTATGGCGCGCTGATGTCGAGCCTTGTCGCGATCTTTTTCTTTTTGCTCGCAGTCGGCTTGCTGAAAAATGGAACTGCCGTCGATCTCGGAACGCTATGGCAAGGGTTGGCGGTGCTGACGCTGATTGCCATCCTGGTGTTCGTCACCGAAAGCCATCGGCGGTTCTGGGGGATGGCATGGCCGATCGCGATTGCCGTTACGATTTCGATCGCGGCGCTGTCGTGGCTGGTCGTCTATCCGGGGCTGGGGGCGCTGATCGAACGCGGCGGCGTTGCTGGCGCGGTCAGCGGGCTTTTCGGAAGTTGATGTTTTAGCGCGTCGGGACGGGCTTCTCGCCGCGGTAATCGTAGAAGCCGCGCTTGGTCTTGCGACCGAGCCAGCCGGCTTCAACGTATTTCACGAGAAGCGGGCAGGGGCGGTATTTCGAATCCGACAGGCCTTCATAAAGCACCTGCATGACGCTCAGGCAGGTGTCGAGGCCGATAAAGTCGGCGAGTTCGAGCGGGCCCATTGGATGGTGGGCGCCAAGCTTCATCGCCTTGTCGATGGCTTCGACGGTGCCCACGCCTTCATACAGCGTGTAGACGGCCTCGTTGATCATCGGCAGCAGAATGCGGTTGACGATGAAGGCCGGAAAATCTTCCGATACGGCCGTCTTCTTGCCGAGGCTTTCGACGAAGGTCTTGGCTGTAGCAAACGTCTCGTCTTCCGTCGCGATGCCGCGGATCAATTCGACGAGTTCCATCAGCGGCACTGGGTTCATGAAGTGCATGCCGATGAAGTCTTCCGGGCGGTCGGTGCCGGACGCCAGACGCGTAATCGAAATCGATGACGTGTTGGACGCCAGCATCGCCGTCGGCTTCAGGTGCGGACAGAGCGCGGCGAAGATCTTGTGTTTCAGGCTTTCGTCTTCGGTGGCCGCTTCGATGACGAGATCGCAGTCGCCGAAGGCTTCGAGCGTCGGCGCAAACGAGATGCGTTCAAGCGCCTGATCGCGGGCTTCCTCGCTGATAAGGCCCTTGGAGACCTGGCGCGCCATGTTCTTTGTGACGACCTCAATGCCCTTGTCGTAGGACTCTTTCTTGAGGTCGTTGATCGCGACCGAATACCCCGAGAGGGCCACGACGTGGGCGATGCCGCTGCCCATCTGGCCAGCGCCGATGACGCCGACCTTGCTGATCGTCCGGGCAGGCTGGACGCTGACCTTGCCTTTTTCCATCAGCTTCTGAGCTTGCGACATGAAGTCGGGTCCTCGCGGGTTTCGATGTTGTCTAGCGCGTTTATCTCAGGCCTTGGCTTTCTGCAGTTCGGCATCAAGCTCGGGCAGCGCCTGGAACAGGTCCGCGACGAGCCCGTAGTCGGCGACCTGGAAGATCGGCGCATCGCCGTCCTTGTTGATCGCAACGATGACTTTGGAGTCTTTCATGCCGGCGAGATGCTGGATGGCGCCGGAGATGCCGACCGCGATATAGAGATCGGGAGCGACAACCTTGCCGGTCTGGCCGACCTGCCAATCGTTCGGCACGAAACCGGCATCGACGGCAGCACGCGAAGCACCCATCGCGGCGCCGAGCTTATCGGCAATCGGCTCGATATACTTCGTGAAGTTCTCGCCGTTGCCCATGCCGCGGCCGCCGGAAATAATGATCTTGGCGGACGTCAACTCCGGGCGATCCGACTTCGACAACTCGGCCTTCTCGAAGGTCGAGATGCCCACGGCAGCCGGGGCCGAAATCGTCTCGACGGCGGCAGAGCCACTTTCGGGCGCGGCCGCGAACGCAGCGGTGCGGACGGTGATGACTTTCACCGGTTCGGCCGACTGCACGGTCTGGATGGCGTTGCCGGCATAGATCGGACGCTCGAACGTGTCGGGCGAGACGACCTTGGTGATGTCGGAGATCTGCATCACGTCGAGTTTGGCTGCGACGCGCGGCAAAACGTTTTTGCCGAACGCCGTCGCGGCGGCGACGATGGCGGAATAATCCTTCGCAATCGACAGGATGACCGCGGCCACCTCTTCCGCCAATCCATTGGCGAGCTGAGGGGCGTCCGCGACGAGAACCTTCGAAACGCCTGCGAGCTTGGTTGCGGTCTCGGCGGCGCTACCAACGTCGGAGCCAGCAACCAGGATGTGGACGTCTCCGCCAAGGTCCTTCGCCGCGGAAAGCGCTTTGGCAGTGGCAGGTGCGAGTGTCTTGCCGGAAAGTTCGGCGAGGAGAAGTGTCGTCATGATTAGAGAACTCCCGCTTCGCTTTTCAGCTTCTCGACCAGCTCTGCAACGCTGCCGACCTTGACGCCTGCTTTGCGCGTCGCCGGTTCGGCAGTCTTCAAAACTTTGAGCCGCGGTGCGATGTCGACGCCGAAGTCTTCCGGCTTCTTGACATCGAGCGGCTTCTTCTTGGCCTTCATGATATTCGGCAGCGACGGATAACGCGGCTCGTTGAGCCGCAGATCAGTCGTGACGATCGCCGGCAGGTTGAGCTTGATCGTTTCCAAGCCGCCATCGACTTCGCGCGTGACAGTGATGGAGCCTGCTTCCGGCACGACTTTCGAGGCAAACGTGCCTTGCGGCCAGTCGAGCAAGCTTGCGAGCATCTGGCCCGTCTGATTGCTGTCGTCGTCAATCGCCTGCTTGCCCAGGATGACGAGATCGGGCTTTTCGGCTTCGACCAGCGCTTTCAACAGCTTGGCGACGGCGAGCGGTTCGACGACGGCGCCTTCAGGCGTTTCGATCAGAATGGCGCGGTCGGCGCCGATGGCAAGCGCGGTGCGCAGCGTTTCCTGAGATTTGGCCGATCCGATCGAGACGGCAACGACCTCTTTGGCGCCGCTTTTTTCCTTAAGGCGCACAGCCTCTTCGACGGCGATTTCATCGAACGGGTTCATCGACATCTTGACGTTCGCCAGGTCGATTCCAGAGCCGTCCGGCTTGACGCGAATTTTAACGTTGTAGTCAACGACGCGTTTGACCGGCACTACGATCTTCATGCCTTCCGCCAGATCCTCTGGCGCTCCCCTGTTTGTTGTTTCCCGCGCTTCGGACGAACGCGGGTTTCTCCACAGTGCATTTCCGCTCGCGGGTCGAGCGGGACGCGCCCGCGGGGTTCAAGTTCCAGCAAAAAAGCGCGATTTTCGCAACTGCGAAGAGCGAAAGCTAAGGTTGGGTTGGGTTCAAGTCAATCGTCGCTTGCGTCGCGGCGGAGGTTAACAAGGCCAGCCTTGGATAAGTCTTTCGCCTAATGGCGGGCGTCATCTCTTAGAATATTGCGAAGCTTGGGATTGTGCCGATTTGCCCATGCGTGCAGGGCTTTGGCGTCAGCGATTTTTCCCCGGAACCCACAGGATATCGCCCTTGCCGCGGTCGTTGACGTAGCGGCTTGCGACAAAGAGGAAGTCGGAAAGACGGTTGATGTATTTCAGGGCCGGCGCGCTGACCGCTTCGCCGGGCACGGCGGCCAGTTCGACCATCATCCGCTCGGCGCGGCGCGAGACGGTGCGCGCTACGTGCAAGGCGGCGCCTACGGGCGTGCCACCGGGAAGAATGAAGGAGCGCAGAGGCGTCAGCTCGGCATTCATCTGATCGATCTCGGCTTCGAGGCGCGTCACCTGGGCATCGGCAACACGAAGCGGCTCGTATGCCAGCTTTTCACCCTTGTCAGGAACGCAGAGATCGGCGCCGAGATCGAACAGGTCGTTCTGGATGCGAAGGAGCATGGCGTCGACGTCAGGTTCGCTCCCGGCGAGGTGGGTACGAGCGACGCCGACGGCCGCGTTTGTTTCGTCCACGGTGCCGTAAGCCGCTATTCTCGGGGACGTTTTCGGGACGCGCTCGCCCGTTCCTAGTGCCGTCGTGCCGGCATCGCCGGTCTTGGTATAGATGCGATTGAGTACGACCATCGTCTCAAATCCGGTTTATCTTGTTTCGCCAAAAATCGGCGGTGACGCCCCGAAGGGCACTTCGGCCATTAGTGGGTCACAATGACGTAGGCAAGAATAATGAGAATCGCGACGAACTGGAGCCCGACGCGCCATCGCATCAGCTTCTGGCTCAGGTTGGGGCTGCTGCCGCGCATCATGTTCCACAAGCCCAAGAGCAGGACGATCAGAACGGCAAAAACGGCAACCGTAGTGGCATGATAGAGAAAATATTGCATTCAGCCTGTCCGCAGCGAAATCGAACGATGTGCTTAAGCCTTCCGGAGGGGCAGGGCAATCTGCAAGTGGCCAAGGCGTCGAAGACTGTCCGTCCGCATAGCATTACGCATTTGAAATTTGCTCTCCGCTGCAAATCCCTTAATTTTTCAGCCGCATCATTCGCACAACCGGTTTCAAGGCGGGCGAGATCCGTCCTTACCGGTCCTATGCGCCCATCAACCTGAGGCCTCGTGTCAAAGAACCAACCTGCGTTGCGGACGTTTCGGCCTCGCATCGGCGACGTGAGCGGACGCGTGGGTTTTGCCGGCGTGCTGGCGCTGTCGTTCGCGCTGCTGCCGTCGCCGCTGTTCGCCGAGGATCCGCTGCCGACCGATGCCGAGACGGCTAAGCGCGTCCTGCAGGAAAAGAAGCACGAGCTCGACGTTAACGCGGCCAAGGAGCTGACGATCCAATCGGACGTCGCGCAGCTCGATGCGGAACGCGAGCAGTTGAATGGCCGGCTTATCGATACGGCTGCTCTCATTCAGCGCAGCGAAGGCAAGATGACCGCGATCGAAGGCCGGTTGTCGGAACTCGAAGAGCAGGAGCGGATCGTTCGCGGCTCGCTGGCGCAGCGGCATGTCGAGATCGCGGCGCTGCTCAGTGCGCTTCAACGCATGGGGCGCAACCCGCCGCCGGTTCTCGTGACGCGACGCGAGGATGCGCTCAAGATGGTTCGCAGCGCCATGCTGTTGTCGTCGGCGTTTCCGGGGCTCAGAGATCAGGCGGTGGCGCTTGGGACGCAGCTCGCCGATCTGCAGCGCGTAATGGGCAACATTCGCACCGAAGGCGCGCGACTTCAGGCCGAGACGGACCGGCTCAATGAAGCTCGCACTCGGCTCGCGAGTTTGATGGAAGCCAAGAAGCTGACGTTGCAGGACCGGAAATCGCAGCTTGCGTCGGTGCGCACCGCGACCTCGGACATTTCCAAGAGTGTCACAAGCCTTTCCGATCTCATCAACAAGCTCGACACGGCCGTTTCTGAAAAGACCGGACTCGGCACGTACGATGAAGAGCTGAAAGCGCGTCAGCGGTCGCAGGGCCAGCAGGTGGCGTTGGCTGCTCCGGCATCGGGACCGCAGATCATCAAGCCGCCACCGGCCGACGACGCTGCGGTCAAAACTGCCAAGGTCGCCGAGGCGACGCCGTCGGTGCAGCCTGCGCCTCCGCCTGCAACAGCAGCGAAAGCGGCAACGGCCGCCGCGGCGTCGAAGGTTGTGGCTCAAGGCACGCAGCCGGCGTCTGCCGCCACTGCCCCCAACGGCCAGAAGGTTGCGATGGTTGAGCTTGAGCCGGGGGGAGCGTCGCTCATTCCCGGTAGCCCGGGCCGCATCAAACCGGCCATCCCGTTTTCGGATGCGCGCGGCAAACTGCCGTTACCGGCCCAGGGGCGGCGGGCCCTTGGATTCGGCGAGAAAACGCAATTTGGCGGACAATCCAAGGGGATTGTCATCGAGACGCGGTATTCCGCCCAAGTTACGTCGCCATGCGATGGCTGGGTTGTCTACGCTGGCGAATTTCGCAGCTATGGGCAACTCTTGATCATTAATGCAGGCGACGGCTATCATGTTCTGCTCGCGGGCCTATCGCAGATCGATGTTCAGCCGGGACAGTTCGTACTGACCGCAGAGCCCGTCGGTACAATGAGTGGTGGTCAAAAGAATTCGTCGTCCGCGACACCAGTAAGCGGACCCGTATTATACGTTGAACTTCGTAAAGATGGACGTCCTATCGATCCCGATCCCTGGTGGGCATCAGGTCAGCAGAAGGTACAAGGCTAATGCGCAAGACAGACTATGCATTCTGGACATTCCTGCTGATGACGGGTTTGGCCGGAGCGACAACGCTCCTGAATGTCACCCAGACGTACTCGGCGACGTCATCGCAGAATTCCGAACTCTATAAGCAGCTCGATCTTTTCGGCGACGTTCTTGAGCGCGTTCGCTCCGATTACGTCGACAAGCCCGACGATACGCAGCTTATCGAATCGGCGATCAACGGCATGCTGTCGTCGCTCGATCCGCACTCGTCTTATATGAGCCCGAAGAATTTCCGGGATATGCAAGTCCAGACGCGCGGCGAGTTCGGTGGTCTCGGCATCGAAGTGACGATGGAGAACGGCGTTATCAAAGTCGTTTCGCCGATCGACGATACGCCTGCATCCAAGGCCGGCCTGATGGCCAACGACCTCATCACGCATCTCGACAACGAAGCCATCTCGGGCCTGACGCTCGAGCAGGCAGTCGAGAAGATGCGCGGTCCGGTCAATACGCCCATTACGCTGACGATCGTCCGCAAGGGCAAAGATGAGCCGTTCGACGTCAAGGTCGTCCGCGACGTGATCCGCATCAACCCGGTTAAGTCGCATGTCGAAGGCGATGTCGGCTACATCAAGATCTCGACCTTCAACGAGCAGACGCACGCCAATCTCGTGAAGGCCGTCGAGACGCTCGACAAGGAAATTGGTCCGAACATCAAGGGCTACATCATCGACCTGCGCAACAATCCGGGCGGTCTTCTCGATCAGGCGATCGCGGTGTCCGACGACTTCCTGGAGCAGGGCGCGATCGTGCTGACCAAGGGCCGCAACAACGAAGAGACGCAGCGTGCGAACGCGCGTCCCGGCGATATCAGCGACGGCAAGAAGATCGTCGTGCTGATCAACGGCGGTTCGGCTTCGGCGTCTGAAATCGTTGCTGGTGCTTTGCAGGATCACAAGCGTGCGACGGTCATCGGCACCCGCTCGTTCGGCAAGGGTTCGGTGCAGACGATCATTCCGCTTGGCGCCAACGGTGCAATCCGTCTGACGACGGCGCGCTACTACACGCCGTCGAACCGGTCGATCCAGGCTAAGGGCATCGATCCGGATATCAACGTCGCCGAGGCTGTGCCTGATGACCTGAAGGACAAGATCGCTGCTGAAAAGCCGCGCGGTGAAGCGAGCCTTCGCGGCCATCTGAAGAACCCGAGCAATCCGGACCAGACGAAAGACGACGATCTGGCGGAACCCTCGGGCTCGCCGTCCTACGTGAACAAGGACGCGGCGAAGGATACGCAGTTGCAGTACGCAATCTCGTTCCTCGACGGCAAGGCGAAGGGACCGGAGACGTCCAGCGCGGCGCCGTCTCCTTCGGACACGCCGGCCGCCAAGCCGTCGACCGACGCTGACGACAAGAAGGCCCCGGCCGCACCGTCGTCCGACGACGACAAGAAGGTGACGCCGAACTAAGGCCACCGTCTGAACTCAAGGCATTCAAAGGGCGCTGGAAACGGCGCCCTTTGTGTTATGGAGCGGCCGGAACAAGGGACGAGGCAATCGCACATGAGTAAGTCAGGGAAACCGCATATCAATCCCGAGGATCTGCCTTATCGGCCGTGCGTGGGGCAGATGGTCATCAACGCCGAAGGGCTGGTTTGGGTAGGCCGTCGCGCCGACATTCCGGGCGATGCGGAAGGGCGCGGGACCTGGTGGCAGATGCCGCAGGGCGGCATCGATGCTGGCGAAGAGCCCGCCAAAGCAGCGAGGCGCGAACTGTTTGAGGAAACGGCGATGGTTTCCGTCGAACAAATCGGGGAGCTATCGCGCTGGGTCACTTACGACTTGCCGCCTGAATTGATCGGCGTCGCCTGGGGCGGTCGCTATCGCGGGCAGAAGCAGATGTGGTTTGCCTATCGCTTCCTGGGAACGGACAGCGAAATCAACATCACGCCCGGCGAAGGGCTGGAACCTGAGTTCGTGGAATGGCGTTGGACTAGCGCGCATGACCTTCTCGACCTTATCGTTCCATTCAAGCGCGCGGTCTATCGCGAGGTTCTGATGGAGTTCGCGCCGTTAGCGCGCCCGACGCGTGGCTAGCGTCGCCCTAACGCTGCATTTTTGCTTCAGATTCTGATTAAAAAAGCGACTTGTCCTCGCTTCCTGTTTATATGACAGTCTAATGTCATACGGCTGCTACGTTTTTCTGCAGAATCAGGATGCGCTATCAATCAACTCACAAATGCGAGGGTTGCAACCAGGAATGACAGTGTTGCCGACACCAGCCAGCTTGTCTCCGAATGCTCTGCCTTTCCGGACCGGCGTCGGCATCATGCTCATCAATCGCGACGGTCTCGTCTGGGTTGGCCGGCGGCGTCCGAAGTGGGCCGGCGACGGCCAAGCGCATATCTGGCAGATGCCGCAGGGCGGAATCGAGAAGTTCGAAGCGCCGCGGATCGCCGCGTTGAGGGAGCTTCGCGAAGAAACTGGCGTGACGCATGTCGAGATGCTGGCCGAGCATCCGGAATGGCTGTCGTATGAACTGCCGCCTCACCTTCTCGGCGTGGCGCTGAAGGGCCGTTATCGCGGCCAGCGGCAGAAATGGTTTGCGATGCGCTTCCTCGGTGAGGACAGCGATATCGACATTGCGGCGAAGGCGGAAACCAAAGCTGAGTTCGATATGTGGCGCTGGGCGCCGATGGAAACCCTTCCCGAACTGATCGTGCCGTTCAAGCGCGGGATTTACGAGCGGGTTACGACCGACTTCGCCTATCTGGCGCATCCTGCGACTTAGCCGTCTGCGGAAGACTAAAGTTTCGCGGGCTTGTGGGTCCAGACGGACAGTTCAGACGGTCAGGCCAGCTTGCGTCATGAGAAGGCGCATCAGGCCGGCGAACGCGCCGAGCGCCAGCACGCTCAACGTCCAAATCAGCACGAGCCAGCCGACGCGACGCGCCAAGGATGGGGGCTTCGTTTCGGCGTTGCCCGGCATCAGTGATACCCCTCTCCCGCTTTCACCTTGCCACGGAACACGTGGTAGGCCCACGCGGTGTAGAAGAGAATGAACGGGATCGTGAACAACGCGCCGACGAGCGTGAAGCCTAAGCTTTGCGGCGGCGAGGCTGCGTCCCAGATCGAGATCGACGGCGGCACGATGTTCGGCCACAGGCTGATGACGAGCCCGCTGTAGCCCAGAAAAACGAGACCCAACGCGAGCAGGAACGGCATTGCGTGCGTGTCGCGTGCGATGGCCCACAGCAACGCCACTGCCGCGATGACAACGAGGATCGGCACCGGCGAGAAAAACACGATGTTGGGGAAGGAGAACCAACGCGTGGCAATCTCAGGGTGGCTCAGCGGCGTCCATAAGCTGACGATGGCGATGGTCGCGAGCAAGGCCAAGACGATCGGCTTTGCCAGTTCGCGCATGCGTTCGAGCAAAGCGCCCTCGGTCTTCAGGATCAGCCACGTCGCGCCAAGCAGCGCGTAGGCGACGATCAAGCCCAGTCCGGAAAAAATTGCGAAGGGCGTCAGCCAGTCAAAGGCACCGCCCGAATAGACGTGATTTTCGACCTGGAAGCCGTTGATGAACGAGCCAAGCACGACGCCTTGCGAGAATGTGGCCATGTACGATCCGCCGGCGAACGCCTTATCCCAGACCGGTTTGTGTGCCTCGTCGGCTTTGAAGCGGAATTCGAATGCGACGCCGCGCAGGATCAGTCCGAGCAGCATGGCGATGATCGGCAAATACATGGCAGAGAGAACGATGGAATAGGCGATCGGGAAGGCCGCAAGAAGACCGGCGCCGCCAAGCACTAGCCACGTCTCGTTGCCGTCCCAGACCGGCGCGACGGTATTCACCATCGTATCGCGGTCGGTGCGGTCTTTGACGAAGGGAAAGAGAATGCCGATCCCGAGGTCGAAGCCGTCCATGATGACGTACATCATCAAGCCGAAGCCGATGATCACGGCCCAGAGAAGCGGGAGGTCGATACCGATATCCATGGTTCGCGTCTCCTCAAATGGCCGGATTGTCGATTTTGTCTTCGACCGCAGAGAGCGGGCGCGCAGGACGCAGGTGCGGATCTTTGTCCGCATCGGGTTGTGGTCCGCCGCTTTCGTCGGGGCCTTGATCGACGACCTTCAGCATGTAGCCGACGCCTGTGCCGAACACCGCGAAATAGACAACGACGAAAGCGCAGAGCGTGATCGACAGCGCAAGGACCGAATGGTTTGAGACGGCGTCGGCGGTCCGCAATTGCCCATAGACGACCCAGGGCTGGCGGCCGATCTCCGTCGTCAGCCAACCGGCGAGAATGGCAATCAGCCCCGCCGGACCCATCAGCAACGCGAAGCGGAGGAGGTAGTCCGACGAATAGAGCCGTTCCTTCCAGCGCAGCCACAGGCTCCAGAAGCCGAGTGCCACCATGAGCAAGCCGAGCCCGACCATGATGCGGAACGTCCAGAAGATAATCGTGGAGTTCGGACGATCTTGCGGCGGGAATTCCTTAAGGCCTGGAATGTGGCCCGTGAGACTGTGCGTCAGCACGAGCGAGCCGAGTTCGGGAATTTCAAGCGCATAGCGCGTCGTCTCGGCCTTCATGTCGGGCCAGCCGAAAAGAATGAGCGGGACGCTTTGACCCGGCTCGTTTTGCCAGTGGCCTTCGATGGCCGCGATCTTGGCGGGCTGGTATTTCAGTGTGTTCAGGCCGTGCTGATCGCCGACGAGAATCTGGATCGGCGCAAGAATCAGGATCAGCCACATCGCCATCGAGAACATGGTGCGGATCGCGGGCGATGAACGGCCCTTAAGCAGGTGCCACGCGGCGGAAGCGCCGACGAACAAGCCAACGGCCAGCTCGGATGCAACAACCATATGCGCGAGGCGATAAGGGAACGACGGATTGAAAATAACTTTCAGCCAATCGACGGGAACGACGCGGCCGTCGATGACCTCGAAGCCTGCGGGCGTCTGCATCCAGCTATTGGACGCCAGAATCCAAGCGGCCGACAGCAGCGTTCCGAGCGACACCATGATCGTCGCGAAGAAGTGGAGGCCGGGACCGACCTTATTCCAGCCGAACAGCATGACACCAAGAAAGCCGGCTTCGAGGAAAAAGGCCGTCAGAACTTCGTACGTCAGAAGCGGGCCGGTGACGCCGCCTGCGAAAGCCGTGAAGCCGCTCCAGTTGGTGCCGAACTGGTAGGCCATGACGAGGCCGGAGACGACGCCCATGCCGAAGTTGATAGCGAAGACCTTCGACCAGAAATGATAGAGATCGCGGTAGGTCGCATCCTTCGTTAGCAGCCACATCCCTTCGAGGACGACGAGATACGTTCCGAGGCCAATGGTGATGGCGGGAAAGATAATGTGGAAGGAGACGGTGAACCCAAACTGGATGCGGGCGAGCTCAAACGCACTCAAAGCGGATACGGTCGTTATCATTTGCGCCTCGGCATCTCGTCGTGACACGACCCCGCATTCGACGCGATGCCGAACCGATCGCCTTGCCTATGTTGAGCCATTCGTCGCCGAATAGAAAGAACGGATGCGACGGTGACTTAATACGGGTTCTTCAGCAACGGTCTGACGGGCGCATATGTCTGGAGGACAAGCGCCATAAGCGATGACGAGCAGTCCGCTGTGGACTGTCAATTAGAAAAGCCGATGCGTGTTGCGAAGTAGACAAGACGCCCAACCGCGTATGCCGGACGCGTTTATCGTGCCAATCGGAAATCGAGGAGTGCCAATTGGCAATCCGCCTAACGGCGATTGCTCCGCATGCGGGTATTGCCGGTGACGGGATTTCCGAACCGGCCATAGCTCGCAGCGGGGTTGTTATAATTCTGCAGTCGCTGCGGATACATCGATGTCGGCGCGCCGACATTTCCGGATGTCCCGTAGCTGCTGCCATTATTGCTGCTCGATGGGGTTCGAATGATCGATTCAGTTCCACCCGTCGGCGCCGGACTGACGCTTTGCTGCGCGTGAGCCTGGACGGCGCTTCCCAGAACCAGGGCTGCCGCCAATATTCCCGTTCTCATTGTGACGCTCCTACCGTTTAGCCACGAGACCGCGTCTATCCCGCCTGAGACATAGCCTGCCTGAGACATAGGGTGCCGGGGGCCGGCTGCAAGCAGCCGTCCGGCCGACACGGGTGCGTTGGGCCTTCTTGGATACAACCCTTAGCGGACCAAAAAGATCGTCCAGGTCGCTATTGCAACCAGAATAGCGCACAGGACCGTCAGCATGACGGGTGAGTTGGCTGGAGGCCGGCCGCGGTTGTCGGAAGGATCGGGAGTTGCCATTGGGCGGATCAAATTCGAAATAGATTTAAGGCGAGAATGAAAGAAACTTTAGCCGATTTTTCAGCGATACGATTGCAGAACCTTATTCGCTGGTTCACGAACGGTAAATTGCGCAAAATCAAAGAGTACATGATCGTTCGTCATCCAAAATAACGTATGAAAGTGACCGATCCGTTGGGGAATTTGGGTGAAAAGTTGGGGTAACACGTTTATTTTTGGCGCAGGGCGAAAGGGGCCGCAAAAGGCCAAGGAGCATAAGATGCAGCGTTATCGCAAACTTCGCCGCGGTTGCCTGCTGCTGACGGTTGGCGCATCGGCAATCCCGGGGATCGGGAGCCTCGCGTTTGCCGATTCCGTTCCGGAAAGCATTCGCATTCAGGAAAAGGCCGAGAAGGCCTATGAGTCCGCCCCCGTCGTTCCGATCGAACGGGGCAACGCGCACCACCGCGATTTGAAGGATGGCGGCGAAGGCGGCGATGGTGGCGCGGGCGGATATGAGGCGCTTCCTCCGCCAGAACCGCAGGCTCCTAAGCACAACAATACGAACAAGTAGAGCGCGGGGACGCTGGGCCTCGCTTCACGGCTGCTGATGCAACATCGGGGCGGTGCGGTGTGCCCAATGCATAAAATTCCGGCCATCTGGGGAACCCTGGTTTAACGGCGCGAGGGCTATGCTCAAATCCGAAATTTTCGGAGGGGTCATGTCATTCGCAGATGCTTACAACAAGCGCCGTCGCATCCTGATCGAGATCACACCCTCGTTAGGGGCTCGCTTGCGTCTGTGGATTCACAAGCTGCGGCATCCGCGCCATCGCTGGTTCGCGGGTCGCGGCACTGGCGCGACCAAGCCCGCATCCGGTTCGCAGTCTTGAGCGTTCAATCCTGACGGCCTCTCGGGGGTAGGGATGCGCTCGACCGGCCTCCGCTCCCCTCTAAAACACACGTTATAGCGTCCTCAGGCGCCCGAAGTGGCTTGGCAAAACCCCGAGGATCAAGGCAAAAGCTTTGAAAAGCCGTTTTCTGCGTCATTGGCACATTGGACAATTTGCCTAATGCCCTCGCGCGGGAACCCGGGACAGAAGCTACGTTGAGTGGCTCGCGAATATTTTTGCGCGCAGAGCCAGAGCATGGTTCAAGGAGCATGAGCGGCCGATGAGTGGAGCCACAGCCACGTTCGAGCGGAACACAGCATCTGCGGATGGTGGGCACGGCGATGTCAGCCCGGGCGAAATCGCCATTGGCGTCATCATTGGCCGAACTTCGGAATTTTTCGACTTTTTCGTTTATGCCATCGCATCGGTCATCGTTTTTCCGAAGCTTATCTTTCCGCATCTCGATGCCCTGACCGGAACGCTCTATTCGTTCGCGATCTTCGCGCTGGCGTTCATTGCCCGTCCGGTCGGTACGGTCATGTTCATGGCTCTCGACCGCAACTACGGGCGCGCGGTGAAGCTGACGATCACGCTGTTCCTGCTCGGAACCTGTACGGTCGCGATTGCCTTTTTGCCAGGTTATGAACAGATCGGTCTGGCGTCTGCCGTTCTGCTGGCGATCTTCCGCATCGGCCAGGGCTTGGCGCTCGGCGGCGAATGGGATGGTCTGCCGTCGCTGCTGGCGATGAACGCGCCGGAGAATCGTCGCGGCTGGTACGCCATGATCCCGCAGCTTGGCGCGCCGCTCGGCCTGATGGTCGCGGCCGCGCTGTTCGCTTACTTCGCAGCCAACCTGTCGAGCGAAGATTTCCTGGATTGGGGCTGGCGCTACCCGTTCTTCGTTGCCTTCGCGATCAACGTCGTGGCGCTGTTTGCGCGTCTGCGCATGGTCGATACACCGGAATACATCGAGCACTTCGAGCAGCAGGAGCTTGAGCCGATGCCGATCGGCGAGACGCTGCAGAAGGAAGGCCGCCATGTTATCATCGGCGCCTTTGCGCCGCTGGCGAGCTTCGCGCTGTTTCACATGGTGACGGTGTTCCCGCTGTCGTGGGTATTCCTCTTTACGACCCAGAGCCCGTCGCGCTTCCTCATCATCGAGATCATCGGCGCCATCGTCGGTCTGTTCGCGATCGTGGCGTCAGGGTTCGTTGCGGACCGGGTCGGCCGTCGCAACCTGCTCTCGGCCACGGCGGCGGTAATCGCGGTGTTCAGCGGTTTCGCTCCGCAGCTCCTCAACGGCGGTGACGTCGGCGAGATCGTGTTCATGGTGCTGGGCTTCACGCTGCTCGGTCTGTCGTTCGGACAGGCGTCGGGCGCCGTCGCCTCGAACTTCGCCAAGATCTACCGCTATACCGGCTCGGCGTTGACGACCGACTTGGCGTGGCTGGTCGGCGCTGGGTTCGCGCCGTTCGTTGCGCTTTGGCTGTCGAGCCACTTCGGCCTGATGGCGGCAGGCGGCTATCTGCTCTCCGGTGCGGTCTGCACGCTGATGGCGCTCGCGATGAGCCGCCAGCTCGAGTCGGGCGATCGCTAAGCGCCTGCCGCTTCAGCTTCGGACAATAAAAAACGCCCGGTGATGCCGGGCGTTTTTCTTTATCTTCATCGGCCTAGCGCGGCATCAGGCGAGGCCAAGCTTCTGGGCCAGGCCGATACGCTGCAGCTTGCCTGTCGCCCCCTTCGGGATCTCCGGCAGCAGCAGGATCTTGCGTGGCACCTTGTAGTGGGCGAGGTGCTCGTTCGCGAAGTCGCGAAGCTCGCGCTCGGTCGCTTCCTGGCCTTCGCGCAGCACGACGGCGGCGGCGACATCTTCGCCGAGCTTGTCGTGCGGGACCGCAAACGTCACGACCTGCAAAACGGCGGGATGATCCATCAGGACTTCATCGACTTCGCGCGGGGAGACCTTCTCGCCGCCGCGATTGATGATCTCCTTCAGACGGCCGGTGATCGTGATGTAGCCGTCGGCGTCGATGGTGCCCTGGTCGCCGGTGCGGAACCAGCCGTTGGTGAAGGCTTCGCGGTTGGCCTTGGCGTTGTTTTCGTAACCGCTCGTGACGTTGTCGCCGCGAATGACGATTTCGCCGACTTCGCCGGGCTGCAAGAGATTGCCTTCGGTATCCATGATGGCGACCTCGGGTCCGGCGGCCAGGCCGACCGTGCCGGGCTTGCGGGCGGTGCCGATGGGGTTCGACGCCATCTGATGCGAGGCTTCCGTCATGCCGTAGGCTTCGACGACGGGGGCACCGAAGGTCGCTTCGAGTTCGCTCAGGACCTGCGGCGGGAGCGACGATGACGAGGAGCGGATGAAGCGCAGCTTGTGGCGCGCGATCGTCTCGGCGTTGTGGCTGGCGCGCGAGAGGATTGCCTGATGCATGGTCGGGACGCCGGTATACCAGGTCGGCGCCGCCTCTTCCATGGCGTGGAAGAACTTCAGCGCATTGAAGCCCGGCGTGCAGAAGATCGAGCCACCTCGCGACAGCGGGGCCAGCACGCCCGCAATCAGACCGTGGATGTGAAACAGCGGCATGATGTTCAAGGCGCGGTCACCGGCCGAAAGCTGCAATGCGGTGGCGATATTGCCAGCGGAGGCCGCAACGTTCTTATGGCTGAGAGGCACGATCTTCGGACGCGACGTCGTGCCCGACGTATGCAAGATCAATGCGGTGTCGTCGCTCTGCGCCGGGCCACTCTGAGCTGGTTTCTCGGCAGGCGTTTCAGCCGACAGCGTGAATGCGCCGGCGCCGCTCGCAGGATCGGGCTTCAGCGTGATGAGCATGATGCCGCGCTCTTTCGCAACGGCGACTGCGGGTGAAGTGCTGCCTTCCTCGACGATGAGCGCCTTGGTGTTGATGTCCGACATGTAGAAGTCGAACTCGTCGTGACGGTAGGAGGGATTGAGCGGCGCGGCCGTCGCGGCCGATGCCGTTGCAACGAAGGATGTCGCCATCTCGGGGCCGTTCGGCAGCACGATCGCAACGCGGTCGCCGCGGCCGATGCCAAGTGCATTCAGGCTGTCGATGGTTCGCGTCACAAGGTCGCGAAAGCCGGCGTAGGTCAGCGCTTCGATGCCGGACGCCCGGATGGCCGGCGCTCGGCCGTCTCCGGCATTCAGAAGCTCATGCAGTGTCGTGGGTATTGCCATCGTCGTTCTCATATCTCCGGTGCCTGTGCCGTCGGCGGCGTTGTCAGGCCTTTTCAACTCTCAATCGTCCGCCTTCGCGCGATAAGGTCGCGGAAAGCAATTTCACGCAGGCATAGATCGTTTCGATCTGTGGCGTCGGAACGTTTGCGACCTGACCGAGCTCGATCACCGAGCCGATCAGTGCGTCGGCTTCGATGCCGCGACCGGCTTCGATGTCCTGCAGCATCGACGTCTTGTGTGGCCCGACGGCTTCGGCGCCTGCAATGCGTTTTTCGAGCGGGATGCGGAAACGAATGCCGAGTGCTTCGCCGACGGCTTGGGCTTCCCTCATCATGCGGGCAGCGGCATCGCGGGTCGGTTGATATTTGCAGATATCTTCCAGCGTCGCATGCGTCAGTGCGCTGATTGGATTGAAGCTCAGATTGCCCCAGAGTTTCGTCCAGATCTCGGCGCGAATGTCGGAGACGACCGGGGCTTTGAAACCGGCTTTCTGCAACGCCTCCGAAACGCGCGTGACGCGCTCGGTTTTGGAATTATCGATTTCGGCAATCGAGAACCGGTTACCTTCGATATGCTTAATTACTCCCGGCTCGGCGATTTCGGCTGCGGGATATACCACACTGCCAAGAACACGATCAGCAGGCAGATTATCTGCGACCACGCCGCCGGGATCGACGCTTTCCAGGCGATGGTTTTCGTGCGGCCCGCTGACGCGCATGAAGTACCACCACGGAATGCCGTTCTGGGCAGTGAGCACGGCCGTGTCGCGACCATACATCGCGGGAAGATCGCGCACGACGGCTGCGACCTGATGTGCCTTCATCCCGAGGACAACAAGATCCTGTTCGGAAACGTCCGCGATCTTATCGGTCGCAGCAACGCGAGAAACGCTCTCGCTACCGTCCTCTTCGATCAGTTTGAGGCCATTGGCGCGGATCGCCCCAAGGTGCGGGCCGCGGGCGATCACCGTTACGTCTTCGCCCGATTGCGCAAGCCGCGCGGCAAGCAAGCCACCGATTCCGCCTGCGCCGACGACGCAAATTTTCATCGAACTTCGTCCCTCGATTTCTGTGTGGCGGTGCAGCAAAAAACTTTGTTGGCGCTTAGCTTTAATGCTGCACTTGTCGAACGTGATTTTTCACGTTTTATGTTTCGGCGCTTTTAGTGCGAAATGAAAAAGAATTACAAGCCCGAGGGGACTGCCAAGGATGACTATTCAAACGGAGTCGCGCGCTCCGGCTTCTGGCATTGCGACATCAACCACCGGACGGTGGGTGCAGCTCGCGCTGGGGGTGCTGTGCATGACGATGATCGCCAACCTGCAATATGGTTGGACGCTCTTCGTCAATCCGCTTCACGCCAAGTTCGGTTGGGAGATGGCGGCGATCCAGTGGGCGTTCACCATTTTCATTCTCACCGAGACGTGGCTCATTCCCTTCGAAGGCTATCTTGAAGATCGTCTCGGGCCGCGGCCGCTCGTCCTGGTTGGCGGCATCATGATCGGTCTGTCGTGGCTTTTGAACTCGCAGGCGGACTCGCTGGCGATGCTCTATGTCGCGCAGGCCATCGGGGGTATCGGCGCAGGCTGTGTTTACGGCACGTGCGTCGGCAATGCGCTCAAGTGGTTTCCGGATCGTCGCGGCTTGGCGGCCGGTGTGACGGCAGCCGGCTTCGGCATGGGCTCGGCACTGACGATTATTCCAATCTCGATCGTGATCGCATCGCAGGGATACGAAGCGGCGTTTCTTTATTTCGGGCTGCTGCAGGGCATCGTCATCATTCTCGTGTCGTTCCTATTGCGGTCGCCGTCAAAAGACCAGTTCGGTGCGCGCGTCGAGCTGCTTTCGGCCAAGCGGTCGTTCGCGCCGACTGAGATGCTGAAGACGCCGGTCTTCTGGATCATGTATTTGATGTTCGTGATGATGGCGGCGGGCGGGCTGATGGCGACGGCGCAGCTTGCGCCCATCGCGAAGGACTTCAAGGTTGCGGATGTTCCGGTGTCACTCGTCGGCATTACGCTTCCCGCGCTCACGTTCGCGCTGTCGCTCGACCGCATTCTCAACGGCATTACGCGTCCGTTCTTCGGCTGGGTGTCGGACAAGATCGGCCGCGAAACGACAATGTTCATCGCGTTCGGCATTGAGGGCGTCGGCCTGCTGGCGCTGGCGCGCATGGGACACGATCCGATCCTGTTCGTGGTGCTGACAGGGCTGGTGTTCTTTGCGTGGGGTGAGATCTACAGCCTTTTCCCGGCAACGTGCGGCGACACCTTCGGCTCGAAGTTCGCAACGACGAATGCGGGCCTGCTCTATACTGCCAAGGGCACCGCGTCGCTGCTCGTGCCGTTTTCCAGTCTGCTGACGCAGGCGACGGGCAATTGGCATGCCGTGTTCTATACGGCGGCCGGCATGAACATTCTCGCGGCAATTCTCGCGCTCGCCGTTCTACGCCCGATGCGTCAGCGGATGGCGCGGAGCATCTAACAGCTCGCTTTTGGGTACAGTTTTTAGGAGGGTCGGAACTCTGTTCCGGCCCTTTTTTGCTTTTTTAGGGGTGGTGCTCAGGCGGTTCTCGGCGGGCCGCCGCGGCCCCTGAAGAGCAGCGCAATCGCGAGACCGGCAACGAAGCCGCCGACATGCGCCATGTAAGCGACGCCGCCAGCGTCGGCGGTTTCGTCGGTATGGGCAATGGAGCCGACGCCGCTGAAGAGCTGAAGCACGAACCAGAAGCCGATCACGATCAGCGCCGGCATCGACATGACGGCCCGCGCGACAAGCACATCGACGCGAGCCTGCGGGAATAGAAGCAGGTAAGCGCCAAGCACACCGGCTATTGCGCCTGAAGCGCCGACGTTGGGAATGTTCGAGTGCGGATTGAAATAGAATTGAGCGAATGTCGCTGCGATACCGGCGATCAGGTAGAACGCCAGATACTTCACATGTCCGAAGTTTTCTTCGACGTTGTCGCCGAAGATGTAGAGATAGAGCATGTTGCCGAACAGGTGCATCCAGCCGCCGTGCATGAACATCGCGGTGAAGATGGTCGGCCAGTTCGACGCGGGATCTTCGGCGAAGCGGCTCGGGATGAACGACCAGTGCTCAATGAACTCGTTGCCGCCGTTCAGCTCGATCAGGAAGAAAAGCACGTTGACGACGATAAGCGCCGTCGTAACGATGGGCGAAATGCGGACCTGCGAGTCATCGTCCCCGATTGGAAACATCGCACCTTCCCCCTCTCAATGCGCCGCCGAGCGGGCGAACGCCGTCACGATGGTTTCGGTTTCCGTGCCGACATCAGATAGTTCACGTCCGTGTCCGGATTGCGCGACCAAGAATCCTGCAGAGGATTATAGGTGATGCCTTCGAACCGGACGTCGTCGAGCCCCGCGGCTTTGACGTAACCAGCCAGCTCATCCGGGGTGATAAAGCGGTCCCACTGGTGGGTTCCGCGCGGTAGCCAGCCGAGCACATACTCGGCGCCGACGATGGCGAGCGCCCAGGCCTTGAACGTGCGGTTCAGCGTCGAGAACACGCCGAGGCCGCCGGGTGCGACGAGGCTCACGCATTCGCCGATGAATTTCGCCGGGTCTGGCACGTGCTCTACAACTTCGAGGCAGGCGACGATGTCGAACGTGCGGCCTTCGGCGACGAGGTCTTCGACGCGCACGGCACGATAGTCGATGGCGATGCCCTGACCTTCGGCGTGCGATTTCGCGATGGCGATGTTCTTTTCCGATGGGTCGATGGCAGTGACGGTTGCGCCCATGCGTGCCAAAGGTTCCGCGACGAGGCCACCGCCGCAGCCGATATCGACTGCCGTCAAGCCGGTGAGGGGCCGGAGCGCCTTGGGATCGCGGCCGAAGCGTTCGACGGCGCTATCGCGGATGAACGACAGCCGCGGCGGCCCGATCTGGTGTAAGGGGCGGAATTTGCCACGTGGGTCCCACCATTCGGTGGCCATGCGGGAAAAGCGCTCGACCTCTTCGGTATCGAGGGTGCGTTTACCGGCGTCGGATTGCTGCGTTGCGGTCATTGTCGTCTCCGTCTTCCGCCATACACGTCAACCCGGCGGTCATCTTGTCAAGCTATTGTCCCGGATGGGTCAATTTTCGGTTGTTGCCGGGGGGCTCGCGAGCCGCTAATAAGCGCCGGACTCAATCCAAATCTTAATGCTCGTCAGACCCATGCCAGGGGCCGTGCGGGCATGCACAGGCCAAGGGAAGCGCTTCGAGAATGGCGACCGTAGTCATGAAATTTGGCGGCACGTCGGTCGCCAACATCGAGCGCATCCAGAACGTCGCACGTCACGTGAAGCGCGAGGTCGACGCCGGCAACAAGGTCGCAGTCGTCGTCTCCGCCATGGCTGGGGTGACGAACCAGCTCGTTGCCTGGGTCAAGGAAGCCTCTCCGCTTTACGATGCGCGGGAATACGATGCCGTCGTCGCCACCGGCGAGCAGGTGACGGCGGGGCTTCTCGCCATCACGTTGCAGGCGATGGGCCTGCGCGCGCGGTCGTGGACCGGCTGGCAGGTTCCGGTGAAGACCGATACGGCGCATGGTGCGGCGCGAATTCTCGATATCCCAGGCGCCGAGATCAAATCGCGGATCGAAGGCGGCGAGATTGCCGTCGTCACCGGCTTTCAGGGCATCGAGCCCACCGGGAACAGGATCGCAACGCTCGGCCGGGGCGGTTCTGACACGAGTGCGGTCGCGATCGCCGTCGCGCTCGAAGCCGACGTTTGCGATATCTACACCGACGTTGACGGCGTTTACACAACGGACCCGCGCATCGTTTCCAAAGCGAAACGGCTTGCGAAAATTTCCTACGAAGAGATGCTCGAAATGGCGTCGCTCGGCTCGAAGGTCCTGCAGACGCGGTCTGTCGAGCTGGCAATGGTCTACAAGGTCAAGACTCGGGTACTGTCGAGCTTCGTAGCGCCGGACGCCATGCAACCCTTCAGAGCCGATAATATCGAGAATATCGGCACCATCGTATGCGACGAGGATGAGATCGTGGAACAGCAGGTCGTAAGCGGCATCGCCTATGCGAAAGACGAAGCGAAAGTTACGCTTCTGAATGTCGACGACAAACCGGGCATCGCCGCGCGCATCTTTGGGCCGCTCGCAGATGCGAATATCAACGTCGATATGATCGTGCAGAACATCACGCCGGACGGCAAGCATACGGATATGACGTTTACCGTGCAGGCGGCCGAGCTGCCGCGCACGCTTGAAGTCTTGAAACAGGCGAAGACCGACATCGGCCACGTCGACGTCAAAAGCTCGGCAGACGTCGTGAAGATTTCGGTCATCGGCGTCGGCATGCGCAGCCACGCGGGTGTTGCAGCGCAGATGTTCAAGACACTCTCGGAAAAGGGCATCAACATTCACGCGATCTCGACGTCCGAGATCAAGGTCAGCGTTCTGATCGATGCAGTCTACGCCGAACTTGCGGTTCGTGCGTTGCACTCGGCCTACGGGCTCGACAACGACTAGAGGCCGGGCGCTCTTACCAGCCTCGTCTCTTTGTGACTAAGGTGCATTTGCCGGAGAGTTTTGCCGGCGAGACGAATGGGCAAGGCAAGATGGTGCGGCGCGACGATCCGAGACCTTTACCAAGCGAGACCTCGCTTCGGGTCATCATGCGCCATCTGCGCGAGATCATGGCCGATGGCGGCGAGGGCCAGGAAAAGCTCGATCGTATCGTGCGGCAGATTTCCGGCGTCATGGTTGCCGAGGTTTGCTCGATCTATCTGAAGCGGCAAGACGGCTCACTCGAACTTTTCGCGACCGAAGGCCTCAATCCGAGTGCGGTGCATACGACGCGATTGAAGCGCGGCGAGGGGCTTGTGGGACGCGCGGCCGAGCTTGGCGTGACCGTCAACGAACCGGAAGCGTCGAGCCATCCGGCGTTCTCTTACCGGCCAGAAACCGGCGAAGAGATCTACCATTCCCTGCTCGCCGTGCCGATCGCGCGGTCGGGGCAGGTGCTTGGCGTGCTCGTCATCCAGAACCGGACGCCGCGTGAATATTCCGACGAAGATGTTGAGGTGATGCAGGCGACCGCGATGGTGATCGCGGAAAATCTCGTCTCGGGCGCCGTGGCGGGGACGGTCGCAGCCATCGAAGCCTCGCGCTCGCAATCGCTCGTCATCGAAGGCGAACCCATCTCGGACGGTATCGCGCTCGGTCATGTGGTGCTGCACGAGCCCCGCATCGTCGTGACGCAGTTGATGGCGGAGAATCCGGCGCTCGAATTGGAGCGGCTCTCGCTCGCACTCGAAAAGCTGCAGTTGAACATCGACGAGATGTTTGATCACGAGCATTTGTCGAACATCGGCGAGCATCGCGATGTGCTCGAAGCCTATCGCATGTTCGCGCATGACAAGGGCTGGCACCGGCGACTGCGCGAAGCCGTCGAAGGCGGGCTGACGGCTGAGGCGGCCGTCGAACGCGTTCAGAATGCGATGCGCACGCGCATGCTGCGCCAGCACGATACTTATTGGCGGGAACGACAGCGCGATCTCGACGATCTTTCCGACCGGCTGCTGCGCGTGCTCGCGGGGCGGCTCAAGAGTTCGGAAGATGACGGCGGCCTGCCGCCCGATACGATCCTTGTTGCGCGAACTATGGGACCGGCAGAACTGCTCGATTACGACCGCAGCAGGCTCAGAGGGCTCGTCGTCGAAGACGGGTCGAGCCAAAGCCATGTGGCGGTTGTTGCGAAGGCGCTCGGCATTGCCGCAATCGGGCAGGCGGCGGGAATCGTCGATCGCGTGTCGGCGGGCGATGCGGCGATCGTCGATGCAGTGGCGGGTGAAGTGCATCTGCGGCCGACGGCCGAAGTGATCTCGGCCTATTCCGACAAAGTTCGGTTTCGGGCGCGCCGGCAGAAGCGCTATCAGTCGCTGCGCGATCGCCCGGCGATCACCAAGGATGGCGTGCCGATTGCGCTGATGATGAATGCGGGTCTGCTCGTCGACCTGCCGCATCTGGACGAAGCCGGTGCGGACGGCATCGGGCTCTATCGCACCGAATTGCAGTTCATGCTGTCGGAGTCGTTTCCGCGCCTCGACCGGCAGACGCAGCTCTACAAGTCGGTGATGGACGAAGCCCGCGGCAAGCCCGTGGTCTTTCGCACGCTCGATATCGGCGGGGACAAGGTGCTTCCCTACCTTCGTCAGCCGAAGGAAGAAAATCCGTCGATGGGATGGCGGGCGATCCGCATGGCGCTCGACCGGCCGGAATTGTTCCGGCTGCAGGTCCGGGCCTTGCTCAAGGCTGCGGCGGGACGTGAGCTGCGGGTGATGATCCCGATGGTTTCGGCGACGTATGAGCTGGGGGCTATTCGTGCGCTGATCGAGCGTGAGAAAGCATTTCTGACGGAGCACGGCCATCCCCTGCCGCAGATCATTCTCGTCGGGGCGATGTTCGAAGTGCCTGCACTTCTGTTCGAACTCGATGCGTTTCTGTCGCGGGTCGATTTCGTGTCGGTCGGCTCGAACGATCTGATGCAGTTCCTGTTTGCCGCAGACCGCACCAATGCGCGGGTGGCGAGTCGCTTCGATGTGCTGGCGCCAGCACCGCTCCGCGCGCTGAAGTCGCTCATGACGGCTGCCAGCACACACAACGTGCCGGTGACGCTATGCGGCGAGATGGCAGGAAGCCCGCTCGAAGCCCTGACGCTGATCGGTCTCGGTTTCCGGTCGCTGTCGATGGCGCCGGCCTCCATCGGCCCGATCAAGTCGATGATACTGTCGCTCGACGCAGCGAAGGTGACCGCTTTCCTCGACGATCTTTTGAAAGAGGGTGCGAAGGACGTGCGCATGTCCTTGCAGCAGTTCGCAGAAACGGAGCACGTCGCGCTCGACGGTTAACAGCTCCTCCCCAACGACGCACGGAGGCTTTGACAAATAAGGATTTTTAGCCGATAATATCCTTAACATCGGGGACCGGCGCGTTTTGCCGGGTAGAGGGTATGCGTCGAAGCGTTGGGCGGAACGTTTCGGTTGGAAGTCATGAGTACGAGCGGCAGGGGCATAGCCGTTTCGAAGCACCAGTGCCAACGGCGTCGGTGCAGGCTCAGGCGGAAAGCCGAGCGCTAATTGCGCGATTTTTTATCGATTTGCGGCAGGCGCTGCGGCTGACGGTGCCGCAGGCAGCTCATTATCTCGCGGTTCGACCGGAAGTTGTCGAAGCGCTGGAGACGGGGCAGGTTGAGTATCTGCCGCAGTGGCAGGAAACGTCGGCCATCATCATGACTTATACGTCGATGGCGGGCGTCAACGGACGGCCGGTTCTGAATGCCATCGGGACACTGTTCACGCAGCTTTCCGTCCGCGCGGCGCCGACTGCAAATCAGCTTCCCGCGCCCACGCCAGACGGGCATTTCCGCGAGCCGACGTCTCATTTTCAGCAGCAGCCGTTTTTCCAACAGCCGGCGGCTCAGCCGCAGGCATATGCGGCTCCTCAGCAGCCGTACGATCACAGTCGGCACGAGCCGTACGAACCGCCACATGGGTATTCGCCGCTACAGGGGTCAATGACGCAGCAAAGCTCGATCCCTCAGCAGGGTTCGATGCCCGAGAGCCATGGTGGCTTTCCACCTCGGCCAAGGCCGCAGCAGCCGGTGCACGTTTCGGATGAGGAGCCGGATATCGCCCGGTCAGGGCTCGCGGTTTCGAGCCGGAACCTGTTACGGGCCGGATCGGTCATCGCCAGCGGGGCGCGGCGTCTGCCGCAGGAAGCGCTGCACCGGGTCCGGGAACGTCCGCAGCGGGCCGTTTATGCCCTTTCGCTGCCACTCGGCCTACTGCTGCTTATGATGCATTCGTCGATATTTGCGACGATTTCGGCGCCGTTTTCCGTGGCCGTGCAGTGGGTCAGCGGCTACATGCAGGAGCACTACGGGCCGATCCGGGACGGCATGCGCTATATTGAAGTTGACGATCCGGAAACGCGCCGGGCGGATAAATTGCAGATCGGCAGCGGTTCGTAGTAGATACCCGTGCCTGAGGCGTGGCGATGGGCTCAATCGCCGTCGCCACCTCTTTCGGCCGCTTTATTCGCGGCTCGCCTATTCATAAAAACATCGGACTCAATGTCAGCTCTGCCGCGCGATAAACTCGACCGCCTATCCGAACGCTATATGGCCATCCAGGATCTGATGAACCACGGCGTTCCGCAGGCGGAATTCGTGAAGCTCTCGAAAGAGTTTTCCGAACTCGGCCCGGTCGTCGCGCAGATCGATGCGTTGCGTAAAGCCGAGGCCGAGAGCGCCGATCTCGAACAGATGATCAACGATCCGTCGGCCGACAAGGAAATGGTCGATCTCGCCTATGCGGAGCGGGCGTCGCTTGCCGAGCGGATCACGGAGCTCGAGCAACAGCTGCGCATCGCGTTGCTGCCGAAGGACGCGGCCGACGAAAAGAGCGCCATCCTGGAAGTCCGCGCCGGAACGGGTGGTGATGAAGCGGCGCTGTTCGCGGCCGATCTTTTCCGCATGTACACGCGCTATGCCGATCTGCACGGCTGGAAGACCGAGATCATCTCGGCGTCCGAAAACGATCTTGGCGGCTACAAGGAAATCATCGCGTCGATCACGGGCTCGGGCGTTTTCGCGCGCTTGAAGTTCGAGTCCGGCGTGCATCGCGTGCAGCGCGTTCCGGCGACGGAAGCCAGCGGTCGTATCCACACATCGGCTGCTACGGTGGCGGTGCTTCCGGAGGCCGAGGAACTCGACGTCGACATCCGACCCGAAGACATCCGCATCGATACGATGCGTGCTGGCGGCGCCGGTGGCCAGCACGTCAACAAAACGGACAGCGCCGTGCGCATGACGCATATTCCGACCGGAATCGTCGTTGTTTCCGCAGAAAAATCGCAGCATCAAAACCGGCGTCTTGCGATGGCGGTTCTGAAATCGCGCATCTACGAGATGGAGCGCGAGCGCGCGGCGACCGAACGCTCGGACGCGCGTAAATCGCAGGTCGGATCGGGCGATCGCTCACAGCGCATCCGGACCTACAACTTTCCGCAGGGGCGGGTTACCGACCATCGCATCAACCTTACGCTCTACAATCTCGATGAAGTGATGACGGGCAACGGGCTCGACGAGCTGATCGATGCGTTGATAACCGATCATCAGGCGACGATGCTCGCCGAATTGAGCGCAGCATGACGATGCCGGCTGCGCGCACCGATAACGGGGCGGCGTCCGGCTTCCGGCCGGAGATGAGCCTCGCCGAGGCGTTGAGCTTCCTAACGCGAACGCTGATCGAGGCCGGGCTCGATACGCCGCAGCGGGATGCGCGCTTTCTGATGCAAGGGTTGCTCGGGCTCGATGGCGCTCAATTGCTGTCGGGATCGGGGCGCCCGCTTGGGGACGCCGCTAGCCTCCTCAGCGATGCAGCAGCCCGGCGGGCAGCGCATGAACCGGTCTCGCGCATTCTCGGACGCCGGGCTTTTTACGGGCGGGATTTCATCGTGACGCCGGACGTTCTCGATCCGCGACCCGATACCGAAGTCGTCGTCGAGCTGGCGCTCGATCTGATCAAGGGCCGTGGGTTGGCGGAAGCGCCGCTGTCGATCGCAGACATCGGGACGGGCTCCGGCATTTTGATCGTCACGCTGCTGACCGAGCTGGCGAATGCGCGCGGGCTGGCAACGGATATCAGCCCCGCCGCTCTGGCGGTCGCCCGCCGGAATGCGGAAGCCCTCGGCGTTGCGGATCGAATTCAGTTTGTTGCGACAACTGGTCTCGACGGTTGTTCGGGGCCGTTCGACCTTGTGATTTCGAATCCGCCCTATATATCCACAGAAGAGATCGCTGGTCTCGAGCCGGACGTTAAGGACTTCGATCCGGAATTGGCTCTCGATGGCGGCGACGACGGGCTTCGCGTTTACCGTGATATCGCCCGGAATATCATGGAATTGCAGGCGTCTTGCCTGATGGTTCTGGAAATCGGCGCGACACAGGCCGAAGCGGTTGAAGACCTTTTCTCAAAATCCGGGGCGCAACCCATTGGGCGACGTCAGGATTTGGGTGGCCATACGCGCGCTGTTGCGCTGGAGATACATCTCTAACCCAAGCGATCATTTCTATTTGCGGAATTACGTTTCCGGGGTAATATCCGGGCCGAAGAGTTTGATCGGATGTGCCTGGCCAATATACCGCTAGAGCGGTTACCGAGCCGGCCTTCCCATCTCAGATCATCAGCACAAACTTTCGCGGACCCCTCTGTCCGTTGATTGGCGAGTGTCGGGCTTATCCTTCTCGGCATATGTGCTGGGCAAGCTCCTTTGAGGCGGCTCTAGTATCTTTGCTGGCGTGATGATTGGGATGACTGCGATTTTGCCCGAGGCCGTGGGGGCGAGAGCTTGGGCTGCGATCCTTGGTGTGATCCGTCTTGATCGGATCCATGGGGCACGATCCATAGGACTGTGGTGACGTTAAGAGACAGCTTTTTTGAATTGGATCGAAGGATCCAGGGCGTCGCCCCGCGAAATTGGCGTGCGCAGATGGCAATACCAACAAGCATGAACGGGAGCCCATGAGGCAAGGTCAACAGAACCGTCGCGGTCGCGGACGAAACAACAACAATAATAATAACCGCAAATCGCAAAATCCTCTGATGCGCAGCTTCGAGAGCTCGGGGCCCGACGTGAAGATTCGCGGTACGCCCTCGCATATCGCCGAGAAGTACATCAGCCTGGCGCGCGATGCGCTGTCGTCGGGCGATCCGGTGCTTGCAGAGAACTATCTCCAGCACGCCGAGCATTATAATCGCATCATCCTGGGCTATCGCGAGCAGATGGCGCAGCAGGGCGGCGTGGACCCGATGGGGAACGGCGCCGCGCGGACGCATTCGCTTGCCGGGCCTGAAGGCGCCGACAGCGACGAGTTCGGCGATGAGGATGGTGACGAGTTCGGCGGCGGCCAACAGCAGGCTATCGCCGGTCAGGGCAACCAGCCGGACGTGCAGCCGCCTTTCCCGCAGCAGCAGCGCAATTTCGATAACCAAAACCGTTACGACAATCGCCAGCCGCGCCACGAGCGGTTCAACAACAATCGCCACGATCGTGGTGATCGCGGCGATCGGCAGGATTTCCGGGGCGACCGCGGCGACCGGTATGAGCAGCGCAACGGCCAAGGCGGCGAGGGTCGCTTCCGTGAGGATCGGCGCCCACAGCATAACGGCAACGGTGAATCGCATCAGGGTGAAGGCGGTTTCCGCCGTCGCGAGCGTTATCAGGCCCCGAGTGGGGCTCCGAACGGCGTCGAGCGCGAGCCAGCGAACGGCGGAAGTTTCCAGCCGTCGGTCGCGACGTCTCCGGCACCGGCTCCGGCTGCCGAACGGGAACGTCCCGAGCGGGCGGAACGGCCAGAGCGGTCAGAACGCGCCGAGCGTTCCGAGCGTCCAGAACGTTCAGCGCCGCAAGCTGCGGCTTCCATCGACCAGCAGGAGCAGCCCGCCTTCCTGCGCCGTCCGGTTCGCCGGCCGCGTCGCGAAGAGCCGGCCGAAGCTCCGGCCGTGCCGCCAGCCGCGAACGAAGACAGCGAATAAAGCGAATTAGAAAAGAGCCTCGATTTCGAGGCTCTTTTTTGTTTGGCGCGAGCGACAGCCACATCCCAAATGCGCTTCAAACGGGTTTCAATAAATCCAAGGTGCATTGGGTAGACAAAACGGGCTAAGAAGCTGAGCGGCCGTCACGTCTTTGGCGAAGTAGACGACTTCGAGATGTCCGGGATCTGCTTCGGCGAGGCAGCAGCTAATCTCCGACGGGGCGGAGATGGCGCGAGGCCCAAATCAATCGCCGCAGCACCGTGAAGGGGTAGCGGCGCTTGCAAGTCTTCATCGTCTAAGGAAATCAGTTCCTTCACCATCTCGACGATCACTCCCAACGCGCTGTTGAAAAGCGTCGTAGCGTCGATCTCTTCCAATTTAACATTACGATGCATGAGCGGATTACGATCGAAATTGGTTACGTCTCTGATGTGACGTACCGTGTTTTCTCGTGGCCGGATCTTTGCGTCCACCTTGCTGAGAAGATCATTTAAGTTGCTCGCTAGAAGGCCCATCGACTTGTCTGGCGGCGGCCCAATAAAGCGCTCGTAGTAAACCCTCAGAACGTCTTCGACCGCTCGTGCCGAATGAAATCCCGAGGCCGAGTAAAGGCCGAACGCAAGACACCTTCCGGCTTCGCGATACTCCGATACGGCGAACTCCGAGAGATGGTGCCGAATGGTCTCGTGGATGTGTCGATCCGCGTGCTCGGCGAGCAATTCGATGTTGAATATACCTCGCAGTGGGACTGCGTAACTTGCGGTTCTTTTCAACTCTGCGCTGAGTTGATGCTCGAAGATCTCAATCTTCGATTTCGTTCGGGTCATCTCCCATGCCGGTAAGGGGGTCATAGGCTTGCCATCGGCGGAGGGGGCAAAATTGGCCTGAAGTCGCTGCATCTCGTGTAGCAGGTCGAGTGCTGCGCCTCTGCAAAACGATAGCGTCTGGTCACCGTTTAAAACCTTGGAGAGCGCGGCATCTGCAGCCCAAAGAGCGAAAAGCTGTACGAAGGGGTCGCTGGCATTGCGCTCCGAAACATCAGAGAGATGTTTCAAAGCGCCGCCGAGTTCGAAAATCGGAAATTGATCGACAAGCTTCACGGCCGCCGCCTCCACCGCGTAAACTGTTAGCCAATGCCCAGCATAGGCTAGCTCCCGATTCGGTATGAGGGGGTAAAATAGGTCGCCCTGGGGCAGTTCGGTCCCCAGCTCGCCCAGCCTTCCGTCAAACATTACGGCGACCGCGCCCCATCAATCCGTTACTTCAAGCGTATCGCCGACGCGAATGCGGCCGCCGTCGACAATTCGGGCGTAGACGCCAAAGTCGGTATGGCCGAGCGTCTTCGAAAGAAACGATGGGATTTTGAGATCGCGGCTGCCCGTCTCGGGGTCGACGTTGGTCGCCGCGCAGCGCTCGGTGCGCTTGAAGACTTCGAGCGTGATGCCGCCGGTCCGCAACTTTTTGCCGACGAGGTCGAGTTCCTGCCAGGGTTCCAAGCCGTCGAGCACGAGGTTCGGGCGGAAGCGCCGGGCATCGACGGGCGCGCCGAGCATGCCTTCGAGTGCGGTCAGGCTCTGGCGGTTGACGAGGTGGACGCATTTGGGTGCGACGTCGGAAAAGCTGTGGCCGGGGCTGACGACGACCTTGGGGCGTCCGCGCAGGCCCGAGGTCACGATGCGGGTGATGGCGTCTTCGATGGCGGCGCGGCCCGCTTCCGTGCGGAGGTCGCCGCGGGCGATCTCGGCACCGCCTTTCGAGATTACGAGGGTCTCGGTGCTGTCGTCGAATAGCGAGCGGACGGTCGCCAATTCTTCGTTCCGCATCAGCATGACGAAGTGGATCTTCTGGAGGTGCTGAGGGTTTGCCGGGTCGAAGGGGCCGGGGCCATTCTCGATGGCGTACGCCCGGTCGAAGGGCAGGGTCTGCATCGGGCGCAATTCGACGCTTTCGAGCGGTTCCGGCGTCAAACCTTTAACCGGATAGCGATAAAGGGCTTCGATCTTAGCGGTCCCGGAAGTGGCCATGTCGCGAATATCCCTCAGATTTTGTGGTCGATGCCTCTTTTTCGGGCGGCGCCCGATCCTATATCCGAAGCATCGTACGGGTGCGCGGGGATGCCGGCCATCGGGTCTTTGGCCGCGCTTGGATGATAAAAATCAATTCGCATGGCATTCTTTCCGGGCCTTAAGGACGTGAGGAATGTGCTGGAGGACGCGACATGAACTTCGAACGCTACACGGACCGCGCCAAGGGCTTTATCCAATCGGCCCAATCGCTGGCGCTCCGGGAAAACAACCAACAAGTCACCCCCGAACATCTTCTCAAAATTTTGCTCGATGACCCGGAGGGTCTGGCGAGCGGACTGATCCAGAAGGCGGGCGGGGATTCGCGCGCGGCGTTGCGCGCGGTCGAGGCGAACCTCGCCAAGAAGCCGAAGGTCACGGGCGGTTCGGGACAGGTTTATGTCTCATCCGAACTAGCGCGCGTGTTCGACGCCGTCGAAAAGCTGGCCGACAAGGCGAGCGATAAGTTCGTCACCGCGGAACGGCTGCTCGTCGCCTTGGCGCTCGATACGGCGACCGACGCAGGCAAGATCCTGCGCGACGCGGGCGTCACGCCCGACAAGATCAACGCCGCTATCAACGACATTCGCAAAGGCCGCACGGCCGACAGCGCCAACGCCGAGCAGGCGTATGACGCGCTGAAGCGCTATGCCCGCGATCTGACGGAAGCCGCCGGCAGCGGCAAGCTCGATCCGGTCATCGGCCGCGATGAAGAAATCCGCCGCACCATTCAGGTGCTGTCGCGGCGCACGAAGAACAATCCCGTGCTGATCGGTGAACCCGGCGTCGGCAAGACGGCGATTGCGGAAGGCCTTGCACTGCGCATCGTCAAGGGCGACGTGCCCGAAAGCCTGAAGCACAAGAAGCTTCTATCGCTCGACATGGGCGCGCTCATCGCGGGCGCGAAGTATCGCGGCGAGTTCGAGGAGCGTTTGAAAGCCGTGCTGTCCGAGGTCGAGGCCGAGGGCGATATCATCCTGTTCATCGACGAGCTGCACACCATCGTCGGTGCCGGCAAGACCGAAGGCTCGATGGATGCTGGCAACCTGCTGAAGCCGGCGCTGGCCCGCGGCGAATTGCACTGCGTCGGCGCGACCACGCTCGATGAATATCGCAAGCATATCGAGAAGGATGCCGCGCTCGCCCGCCGCTTCCAGCCGATCTTCGTCTCGGAGCCGACGGTGGAAGACACGATCTCGATTCTGCGCGGCTTGAAAGAGAAGTACGAGCTGCATCACGGCGTGCGCATCACCGATAGCGCGCTCGTCTCGGCGGCGACGCTTTCGAACCGCTACATCACCGACCGATTCCTGCCTGACAAGGCCATCGACCTTGTCGACGAGGCGGCATCGCGGCTGCGCATGCAGGTCGATTCCAAGCCGGAAGAACTTGACGCCATCGACCGCGATCTCATGCAGATGATGATCGAGCGCGAAGCCTTGAAAAAGGAAACCGACGCGGCATCGAAGGATCGTCTCGCACGGCTCGAGAAGTCGATCGCCGATCTGCAGGAGAAATCCGAGGCGATGACGGCGCGCTGGCAGGCCGAGAAGCAAAAGCTCGGCTCGGCGCAGAAGATCAAGGAAGAACTCGACAGCTTGCGCAACGAGTTGGAACAGGCGCAGCGCCGGGGCGACCTCGCGCGTGCGGGTGAGCTTCGCTACGGCAAGATCCCCGAGCTTGAGAAGAAGCTCGCCGACGTCGAGAAGCAGGAAGGCAAGGGCGCGCTGGTCGAAGAAGCCGTCACGCCGGATCAGATCGCGGCCGTCGTGTCGCGCTGGACGGGTGTGCCGGTCGACAAGATGCTCGAAGGCGAGCGTGACAAGCTTCTGAAGATGGAAGATGCGCTGGGCAAGCGCGTCATCGGTCAGAAGGAAGCGGTCATCGCCGTTTCGACGGCCGTTCGGCGCGCGCGTGCCGGCCTGCAGGACCCGAACCGGCCGATCGGCTCGTTCATGTTCTTAGGCCCGACCGGCGTCGGCAAGACCGAGCTGACGAAGGCGCTCGCGGGCTATCTCTTCGACGACGACACGGCGCTCGTGCGCATCGACATGTCGGAGTTCATGGAGAAGCACTCGGTCGCCCGTCTCATCGGCGCGCCTCCGGGCTATGTCGGCTACGAGGAAGGCGGTGTGCTGACGGAAGCGGTGCGGCGGCGTCCTTATCAGATCATCCTGTTCGATGAGATCGAGAAGGCGCATCCGGATGTGTTCAACGTCCTGCTGCAAGTCTTGGACGATGGTCGCCTGACCGACGGTCAGGGCCGCACGGTCGACTTCAAGAACACGTTGATCGTGCTGACGTCGAATATCGGCGCGCAGTACCTCGTCGAGCAGAAGGAAGGCGAGGAGACGGAAGCCGTGCGCGAGGAAGTCATGGCCGAAGTGCGTTCGCGCTTCCGGCCGGAGTTCCTGAACCGTCTCGACGACATCATCCTGTTCCACCGCTTGCAGCGCGCGGACATGACGAAGATCGTCGATATCCAGATCGCGCGTCTGCAGAAGCTCTTGGCGGATCGCAAGATCACGATCGAGCTTGATGACCAGGCGAAGGCGTGGCTCGCGAACCGCGGCTACGATCCGGCGTACGGCGCGCGGCCTCTGAAGCGCGTCATCCAGCGCAACGTGCAGGACCCGCTCGCCGAGCAGATCCTCGCGGGCGGCGTGAAGGACGGCGATACGGTGACTGTGTCGGTGCGTGATGGTTCACTGACGATCAACGGCTGGCCGATTAAAGCTGCGGCTTGATTGATGGTCCCCGGCGACTGCGCTCCGCGCAGCCGGCCGCCGGGGACTACATTAAATCTCCTTTCATAGTTGAGAAACTTCGCGGCGTTGTGCTAGAGCACAGCGCCTCCTTTTCTATCTTTTGCGACACTTGGTAGGAGAACGTGTGCTCCTGCCGATAGATTTTATTTTTGATCGACGGGCGGGCCAGGCAATGGTTGGAAACGACGCGAAAAAAGTACGAAGAAGCATTTCCGACCAAGAAATTTCATTGATCAAAGCTATGCTGAAGCGAGGAATGGAAAAGACAACCATTCAAGCTTATTTCACGCACCCTGATCGGCCTGTAAATTATGGGCGAATAACCAACATCGAACAGGGAGATTATGGACCCGACATTATTTCTGCGGGAGACGAAGAGCTAGACAAGTTTTTGGGTGAGTGGCGCACGAGGGAAGACTTCGCCCCGCAGAATCTGGCTGAAACGCTGTTGGATTTCGCCTCTCTTTCTGCCGTTCATCCGAAACGCCTTGAGGCGCTTTTCGAATTTGAGAACGGTTCTCACGTCCTCCGAGGAGTAGAAACGGACGAGGTCGAATGCAAACTCACGTTTCAGAAGCCCGGCAATGACAGACTGTTGAGGGCTGTCGCGGCGCTGGCCAATAACCGCGGAGGCTACGTGCTGTTTGGCGTCGAGGACCAGACGGGTCTTTTAAAGGGTTTGAAAGACGATAGGTTTTCGAACAACGATCCTAGTAAGTTCGCTCAGGCATTCAAATCTGCGATGGAGCCTTGCCCGAGATTTGAACTCGGGGAGGTAGTGCTAAATGGCATTGCTATGGGGGCCGTCTACGTTCACGCGGAGCTTGATGGACCCGTTATTGCAACGAGAGACGAAGACAGTTTTAAAGCTGGGGTAGTGTACTACAGATATCCGGGTGAAAGTCGTGCGATTCATCCGGCAGACTTTCGCCGAATGCTTGCTGCGCGCGATCAACGCGCACGGCATGAAGCGGCGAATCTCGCAAAAAGGGTGATTGAACTTGGTGGCGATGCGGCGGTTCTGGATCTTAAAAATGGCCGCATCGATAATCGCTCTGGGCCAATTTACATGAGTTCTGACCTGCTGAGTAAAATGCATTTAGTTCGCGAGGGAAAGTTTGTTCAGAAGGACGGTGCGGCCACCCTTCGTCTGGTTGGGGATGTCGAAGTTTCGCAAGGCTCGCCGGAGAACCTTATTCGAGAGCGGATTGTCCGAACGGCGATAAAAGATAGTGATGTGCTTCGAAATTTTATCGAGCAAGCTGAGGTCAAGTTTCCAGCTGAATACGTTTTGCATTCATGCCATTCAAATAAGCATTGGCTCCCGATTTTTTATTACATGTCGTCAGCGGGGCTGTCCGAGGCCGACATTGTGAGTGCCGTTAAGGTTGAGGAAGGCGCGTCCCCTTCTGCCCGTGGAAGACTCATGGATCGAATTAAGGGCAGAATTACCGCGAAAAGTATGCCGTCGATGGGATCCAGGTCGATCATCGCTAGCATTATCGATGGCTCCTTAGAGCAACCAAAAACCCTGGGTGACGTGCGTAAGCAAGCGATCGCAATTCAGGGATGGTCGGATAAAAATTTCGCTTTACAGAAGCTGCTTTCGATCCTTGCTAGTCTCCGTCAAAAAGCTAAGGAGCTTTCGTCTGATGATAACGGGCTGACAGAAATTCGCAGAGCTGCGGCTTGGCTGGACGAACTGTTTTTCAAACGTAGCTAAAAAAACTTATGCCCGCCCTCGAAACCTTCCGCATACTTCCTCGCATCTTCTAGAAAGCGGTAGGCACGCCGTCATGCCGACGAAGGTCGGCACCCAGGCAAGCGTCATCATCTCGCGTGTCCAGGCTTGGCTGGATCGGCCCCGGCCTCCGCCGGGGCAGGCTCTGCGCCGGGATGACGGTGTTGAAAGATGAGATCCAACTCTGCTGACGTCATGGCCGCGCAGGCGGCCATCCACGACAGATCCGTATTCCGCTATTCCCTGCCTTCCATCATCTCCACCCATTTCGCGCGGCCGGGCCAGGGTGCGAAGGGATCACCGAAGTACTGCGTTTCGCGGAAGACCTTGCCGTCGCGAAATTCCATGATGCTGACGACGTAAGATGGTTTGCCGTCGTAGCTGATGACGTACTCGGTTGTCCAAAGATCACCGCTCCCGATCACGCGCCGGATGGTGAAGTGCTTGTTCGGCAGCAGTCCGCGTGTCGTGCGGATGGCGAGCCGTCCTCTGATGCGCTCACCGGACTGCGGATACTCCAGCACGACGTCGTCGTGATAGATCTCATCCTCGGCATCGTCGTCACCGGACTCGGACGCGGCCCAGTGCCTGTCGAGCGCGGCTTTGATGTCTTGATCGCCCATCTCACTCACCTACGCGTTTAGTGGCCTCAGCCTTTAACCTCACTCTACATCCTGCGTGAAAAAACTTATCCCGGCTCTCGAAACCTCCCGCATACTTCCTCGCATCTTCTCACGAAGGACAAAGGGCATGAACTCGTGCCGCGAGACGTGAGTGGGAAGAGCGTTGATGCGCACATTCTTCGTTGCATGATGAGACTTGTGGAGATTGTCGACGCTTCGCTGCAGTCGCCAAAAGCTGAAGCGCAAACCGAGCAGCGCGGTGTCGCGATTTATATTACGTGCTCGCCTTAGTCACAAAATTGTATGGCGCTCTCATAGGAATTTCGAACGCGTCACGTGGTCCGTTACTCACAGATTTGTATGATTGAAAGCGGCCGCTGAGCCGAGCAACGTGAATCATACAAAGCTGTAACAGGCCGAGTGAAATCGAGCTGCGCTTTTCACCTCGCGCATAAGAGAAAACTAACGGCGGCGAAATATGTTGAGTCGGTTCCTGCCAAGCGAATGTTTGAAGCGTGCTTTGCCGGGCGGTGCTCAATCTCGCGACAACATATTTTCGAGGAAGCAAAAATCGTGAACATCACTTCAGTCAACTCAACGGCCGCAAACTCTCTACAAAAAACATCTCCGGCGCAGTCTAAAAATACACGCGCCGCAGACGGCGACTACCTGACGAAGGGGCCAGACCGTTCAAGCGTCAAAGACGCTGACGGAGATTATAAGCCGTCCACTACTGCTAGTCGTGCGTCCAGCTCTGTGCAGCAGGCGTTGACCGATCTCGCAACGCGCGGCTGATTCAGCGTTTAATCTGAAATAAGAAGAAGCAGCCGACGTGTGTTCAAGACGGCTGCTTCGCCACACTCGGTGAGGAACTTAGGTCTTTGCCTGGTGTCATCCTCGGCTTTATGCCGAGGATCTATCTTGCTGCTCCGACCGCTGATCGATGGATCCTCGGGACAAGCCCGAGGATGACATTCCGTCGTCCAGATCATTGGAGGGCAGCGATGGGAGCCGGTCGAGCGGACACGCGATGCCCTTCTTTGTGCAGCGGCGACGATAGGCGCGTTCCCAATTGGTCTTGAGACCGATCTCGATCTGTCTCAGGCGCAAAGCTTCTACGAACGCGAGCTTTGCCTTTCGACCGTCGAGACGCTTAAATTTCTTTTTCTGCTTTTTGGTCATGCCGCAGCCGATGCAATGTCCTGCGTGCTTGAATTTGCAAACATCGATGCAGGGAGAGGGAACTTTCATATCGGCCGACGTGAGATCGCTTTCGGTGGCATCGCGCGTCGCGAACTGCCCAGCAATAAGATGCAGGAAACTGTCATGATATGTAGTTTTCGTTCGGCGACTTTCAAACCTATCCTCTAGTGCGCCAGAAAGAGCCTGCCGCTGCCGTAGTGGTCGTGTCGGGTAAATTCCTTCAGCATCTCGCATGTTTTTGACTAGGCTGGATCCCGGCCTTCGCCGGGGTGACGGATCAGAGAGAGAGCGTGTGGTTTTAACGGCGATAGAAATCGCTGCAAAAAACTTATCCCCGCTCTTGAAACCTCCCGCATACTCCCTCGCATCTTCTCACGAAGGACAAAGGGCATGAGCTCGTGCCGCGAGACGTGAGTGGGAAGAGCATGCGGGGTCGCGCGGAGAAATCGGTAAGCCGCGGGTTCTCTGTCTGCCGCGCGACAAGCACGATCGGGTGCTCGGCGCGGTGAAACGCTTCTTGCATAAAGGGATGCGGGGCGGATGGCGGGTTCGACGACTCAGGGATCGTTCAGGAGCGATCCGCACTCATACGAGAGGCTCCGGACATATGGGCCGGGGACGAGGCGGAGAGTTGGCATGCGCGGGGCGGCAATGGTCCGCATCCCCAATCAAAATATCCAAAGCGTGAGGCCCTGCCGTCCCGCCTCTTTGTTGATTGGCGCAACCGACTCCACTTCGTGGAGCCGGCCGGTTGCGCGTTGTTTGATCGTCCACGGCGACTCCGCTGCGCGGAGCCGGCCGCCGTGGACGTTTGCCGTTTCGCCGGCCGCCGATCGCGTTGGACAAAAATTTCGGACGCGATGCGCGAGGCATCACGTCCGGATGGTGAAGTTCTTAATCAGAACTGGTCGCAGATTAACGTCTTACGCAGACCATTCTGCCGCTGGGCGTGCGGACGGCCCTAAAGCCGGTATGCCGTTTGCACCATCCCTGATTTTGCCCGCCCCAGATGCAGCGGCCGGTGACGCTGCTGCGATGGCGGTTCGGGCCGCAGCCACCAAGGGCGGCAGCGGGTGTGGCGGCATATGACAGATCGATGGCGATAAGTGCAGCAAGACCGAGTAGAGGCGCGAAAAGCTTCATCATGGCAAAGTCTCCGTTGGGACGTGCGATATTGATTATTTTGCGCACGTCATCGCCAGTTTCCCGCTGTTATCCTGAACTCGGGATTAATGCCGTTCAGTCGAATTGACGCGAGTTGAGACGGGAATGTCCGCCAACGATGCAGCCAGAGAAACGGATTATTTGTTCCCCTGCACGAGAACATCAAGCTGAGGGCGGTCGGTCCCGTTCTTGGGTTCGACCGAATACATATAATCGCCCCACCAGGGCCCAGCCGCCCAATACGTCCATCCGATCCAGACGTCCCGGTTGTCGGACATATACTTTATCAGCGCGGCGCCTTCGCGAAGGGCTGGCTCGGCGGACGAAAAACCGAACTCGCCAAGAAAGCCGCGCGCGTGATTTTGACGGGCCCATTCGGTGAAGGCCTTGAGCCGTTCGCTTCCCGATCCGGGGACGGCGTCCGGCGATGTGCCGGAACTGTTTGAGTCGAGATATTGATGAACGTCATAGGCGAAGTTGTTCTCCGGATCGACGACGCCGGTCATGACGCGCGCGTTCGGGGTTGTGGTCCACGAATGCGCGCCGGTCCAGTAGGAGCCCGGCACCAGCAGCAGTTGCTTGGCGCCGGCTTGGCGGATCGCGGCAATCCCGGCGTTCGCGGCCGGAAGCCACTCCTCCGCCGTCTGCTCGTGCGGCTCGTTCATGAGATTGAAGATAACGTTGGGCTTATCTTTGAGCCGCTTCGCGGTTTCCGACCATGCCGCGACGAACTCCTGCGTCGCTGCCGCGTCGCGTCCGATGAGGCCGGATTGGGTTCGGCCGAACTGATGAAAGTCGACGATGATAATCGCGTCGATGTTGGCGGCCTTGTCGATCAAGGCGACAAACTGCTTCCAGTCTGCCGTCGGCGTCGGGTCCGGAACGCCGCCTTCGAATTGGAAAAGTCTCTGCATCAGCACCGGGAGCCGGAAATAGCGAAAGCCCTTGGCGCGGAAATATTCGATCTCTTTGATCGTCGGGAAAACGTAGTCGAAATTGATCCGGCTCTTCTTTGCGTTGAGTTCCGCACCCGACAGGTTGACGCCGGTCATCCACGCCGCTTTGCTGTCTGCAATTGCAGGCGAAGCCGAAAGGCAGGCGATGGCTACGAGCGCAGCGCGCCAGATTTTCTGAATCGGAAATTTCATAAGACGGTATCTCTCGCGACAGGAAAAAGCCGGATGGACTTCAGCGCCATGGCCGGCTTCTCGATGAAGTGCCATGACAGTGAAGCCGGCACGAGGGTGGCAAGAAACGCGACGAGCGCTTGCGCCAAGGGATGCCAACCAGGAAGGAGCTGGATGGTCATTTGCTGAATAGGATAGGCGTAAATGTAAATTCCGTACGAGTAGTCGGGAAGCGCATCCAGTCTTGTCAGCACGCGTGCAGGGCGGAAAGCGAGCCACAACGTGAGCAGCGAAATCGCGGCTGCTGCAAAGATCGTGTTTGTCGGCGTGCGCATCAACGCTGCCGCAAGCGCGATCGCGATCACCACCCAAAGCAGTTTGGGGCCGCTTCGTTTGCTCGCCTGAAACCACCCGCCGATGGCAAACGGGACGAACAGGGTGAGGAAATTGGTCGCCTGCACCGGGATCGTGTGACCGAGCGCAGTAGGCACTCCATAGCCAAGAGCACACGCGAAGCCGGTGGATATGATCGCTCCCGCGAAAATTATGCCGGTCCGATATGATAAAACGAAGAGCACGAAAACGAGGAAGTAGCTCGCAACCTCATATCGCAGCGTCCACAGCGAACCGTTTGCATATGTGACGGCGTGATTCTGGAATGCTCCGGGAAGCGAATATTCAGTCGATAGCAATGTGCCCGAACCGAAGATGTAGCGAAGCGTCTGCCGGTCGGTGATGAATTGGCTGAAACTCAGCGTCGAAAACGCCGATATGACGAGCGCCGTCACCAGCGTGCAGACAATCAGACCCGGAAAGATCCGCAAAAAACGTGCTTGCCAGAATTCTAGAGCGGACCGCCGTTGCGCAGACGCGCTGATCAGATAGCCGCTTATTGTGAAGAACATCACGACTGCAGACCATCCAAGGTCCAGGCCTGTGAGGTGCGTGTAGACGCCCTGAAGATCACGCAGCCCATATGAGTGAGCCAAGATGACGGATGTTGCGGCAAGCCAGCGCAACGCTTGAAAGTTGTTTGCGTGGCGAACGGGATGCGATGTCGAGGGTGCCTCCCCTCTCGCATCAGATTGCTCGTTGGGAAGGGCTTTTTTCAAATCCGAAACAACCCCCGCTGTTAAATTGCTCGCAGAGCAGCCGCACGAAATTTGCAGCTCGATGTCTAATGAGCCATCGCGTGTTCAAGAGCCGGCGTTTCGCGCGGCGTGCGCATCGCACTCGGATTAGACAGGCATTAGACAGCGATGCGAATGCGGCGATTCATCTCCCGTACGCGTGGGGGTGCATGTGATCGCTGCATTCGTTTCGATGTGAAACAAGTTTTGATAAAACGCGGCAAAGTCTCACGTCGAACAGAAGAGAGGAAATGTGATGCTTTGCTCGCATTGCTCTCTCCGAGCTGTTCCAGGTTGATCAGGGTTTTGCGATTGGTTGCGGGAAGTCGAGCACTTCCTCGGTGTAGGTTTCGACAACCTGGCTGATCGGTCGGCCATCGGGAAGCGTCAGCACGGCCACGTGCTGAAGCACATGGTGTGGAACAACGAGTGGAACTCCGTCGTGCGGTTTCGTTAGGGTGCCGGCCATCTCCCAATTGTGCGGCAAGGGCGACCAGAGAAGCTTTGCGGAAAGTGTGTGCCGTCGAAACTTGAGCGACTGCGCAGCGCGACCGAATGCGATGTCGCTCGTCTCGAGCATATGATTGATCTCCGGAGTGAGGCGGCTTGGCACGTACCAGTTGTCCGCTTCGGAAAGCACATGGCCTCCGCAACTCAGACGGACTTGGCGATATCGGATCGGCTCTGATGGACTGACACCAAGTATTTGGCGTTGTTCGGCGGAGAGGGGCTTTTCGGCACCGTGGACGAACTCGGCGATGATACGCGTCGGCGGTGATGCAAGCCTGTGATCTTCGCACCAACGATCCAGAGTGAGCGTGGCGCTATCGTGGCTCAGAAGTTCGGAATTGAGTGTTTCGAGCAACGCCAGAGCCTCAAGGCGTGTGGTCGGCCCGTCCGTCCAGACGAAGTTCTTGCTGTTGTCGGCGATGGCGATATGAGAGGACAAAAGAGCCGTGACGGTGATGAACGATGAGAGGGCTACGGAACGTATTTTGGGTTTCATCAATCTCTCCTCGTCGGAGCCATAGTTCCTAGTCTTGGATGAGCAAACGCACCGTGACTGTCGGAAGTCCTGCCAACTTCGGTGAATGCGCGACGTTTGTTACTAGGGCTCGGCCAAAGCGGCGAGGGAAGGATTGCCGCGTAATGTCGTCAGATCCTTGCAAAGGCCCTAATAGAGTATGAAAATGCGCGCTTTCGCGTTGTGAGAGGCCTGCAATGCGCCGATGGGTTTTATTGATCGTTTTTCTGTGTTTGTCCGCGGGAGCTTTCGCCCTGGCGCAAGTCTTCCATTTCCGGCTACCTGGTGACGAGGTTTTCGAGGCTCACAAATCGGCTTCCGAGGCGGCGGCACCTGTTTCGGTCGCCAATGCTCCGGCAGCTGGATCAAAGGCCGATGCCGTCTCGTCAGCGTCGCGGCAGGCTGGAGCCGAACCGGACGATAAAGAGAAGAGCAAGAGCAGCGAAGGATCGGCTGGCGATGGCGTTAAGCTTGATCTTGCCGAGGTCTCGACGTCGGGTGCGACTTCGGTTTTTGCGGGACGTGCCGCTCCGGGTAGCTCAGTCACGGTGTTTGAAGGCGATGTCGCGGTGGCGACAGCCAAGGCGAATGACAACGGCGACTGGTCGCTTGCAACGGATCACAAGTTTGCTGGCCCCGATCCGAAGTTCAGCTTGCGGAGTGGCACATTCAAGATCGCAAGCGAAACGTCGGCCGAGGATAACGGCTCTCACGCCAAACCGGCGGCGGCGCTGCCGTCTCAGACAGCGGTGAGCGATGCCGCTCAGCGCGGGACGTCACCATCGCTCGCTCTGCTTAAGAATTTCGAGAACGTCGTCGCATCGGCGCGCGAGGAGGCTGCTGCGCAAGCGCAGACTGGAAGCTCGGTGACGGCGACGGCGACCGCGCCTCCTCCGGCATCGCAGAACAGCGGCGCCGTGCCGGAGGTTCAAGCATTGGCGTCGACGCCGCCCGAGGTTGCAAGTTCCGAGCATCCCCAGTCGGCGACGATACCCGTTCCGATGACCTTCATTTTCGACGAAGCGACGCTGACGTCCGACGGCGAGAAGACAGCAAAACTTCTGCTCGATTATGTGCAGCTGAAGAAGTTCAAATCCATTTCGCTCACTGGGCACGCGGATGAGCGCGGGACGGCCGAATACAACATGGATCTGTCACGCAAGCGGCTCGATACGGTTGCGGCGTACTTGCGCAATGGCGGCTACGACGGAGAGCTGAAACTGATCCCAGAGGGCGCGACGCAGCCATTCATGGGCATCGACCGCTCAAAGTTTTCGCGCGATGACCTGATGCAGCTCGACCGGCGGGTCGAATTGCGCAACGCCATGTGAGTACCGGAATGGGAATTGAATTTGCAGGGCGGCCGGCGGCGCGCAGCGCCGGCCGCTGATTTGCCGTCGTTACGGCGAGACCATGTTGAGATCGCCGACATCGACCTTCGTGCTGCCGGCCGGAGCCGTGAATGTGAAGGTGTCCGGTGAAATCTTCGGAGCGGCGTTCCAGTGGAACATGTTCGTTTGCGCCGGGCCGTCGACACTGTGATAGACGAGCTTGCAGAAAAGCGGCTTGTCGCCTTGCTCCATCCAGACCTGCCAAGTGTCGTCTCCGGATGCTCCGGTGACCGTAAACTTGTCGCAAGACTTGCCGTCGACGGACTCGTTGCCGGCGGCCTTGATCGTCGTGCCGTCGTTGCCGCTGACGGCCTCATGCACGACGCCCATGAAATTCAGGACTTGAGAGTCGATGCCGAGCTCGCCGGCGAAGAACCCGAACGCCGCTGAAAGCGAGCCCGGAGCGGCGTTCTGCGAATATTTCTTCTGTTGGGGATCGTAGATCGTCAGCACGGTGCCGTCTGAAATGACGACGTAGGTGTTGGCGTTGAGCGAGATGTCGGCGCGCAATGCGGTCGGCTGACGAAGGATAAAATGGCCAGTGCCGTGATAAAGCTCGTTGCCGTCGGAGGTGGCGTTGAATTTCGTCTCGAAATCCATAGGATTGTTTTGCAGGTAATCGTCAAGCTTTTTGAACGCGGCCTGCGCAGCGTCGCTCGTTTGTCCCTCTGCAACGCCGGTTGCGGCGAGCATCAACGCCAGAAATGGGTAGGCAAAAAATCGAAACGACATCTGCGTGTCTCCAAGGTTGCGCGTCTGATTTCCCCCGTCGCCTGTCAGTTTAGAATGCGGCGATGATCTCCCCATGGGTGGTCTCATCCCAGCGTTAATTTTGGGTGCCAATTTTCCTTGTTCGTCAATTCAATTGTCGAAAGTAAATGCCGTTTCTGCGGAAATATTTAAAAAGGGCAATTCAACCGGGGGGATATTGATCGTCGCCGACCTGTTCAAGCCAATCGACGGTTTTACCGTCCACCGACTCTTGAATGGCGATGTGCACCATGCTGTTGGTGGCCGCGGCGCCGTGCCAATGCTTCTCACCGGGCGGAAACCAGACGACGTCGCCGGGATGAATGTCTTCGGGTGGTTCGCCGTCGCGCTGCACCCAGCCGCGACCTGCGGTGACGATAAGGGTCTGTCCAAGCGGATGGGTGTGCCACGCTGTCCTGGCGCCTGGCGAGAACGTAACGATAGCGCATGCAACACGAGCGGGCGCCGTGGCCTGCACAAGAGGTTCGATGTGGACGTCGCCGGTGAAGTACTCTGAGGAACCGCGATTGTTCGGTCGCGAGCCGTTTCGCCGGATGTCCATCGGATACGATTTCCTCAATGTCGAAGTCGGAACTGAATTGCGCTGTGTCCCTAGGGGCGATGCCGTGCGGCGATGATCTAAACGATATTTCATGATTTGTGGAACTCGTGCGAATTGGGAACCGGAATTTTCATTCATATCTATTTTGAATGTCGTCTGTCGCTTGGGCGTTGTCGAACGCCGGTAGTCTTCGCATTACGCTGTGGGCTGTCCAATTTGTAAGGCGGCAAGCCGGAACCGAAACTTTCAAGGACGAGTTTTTACGGACATGAAAAAAATTCCGCTTCTCCCCCGCTCGCTTCACTCCGCCATCGTTCTTTCGGCTTTGGCCTTGGGTATCGGTCTGGTCGGCACAACAGCGTCGGTCGTCGCTCATGCCGACGATGACGATCCCGAACTTGCTTTCAATGGACATTGCCGCGAATGTCACGCTTTCGATAAGGGCGACAATCGTATCGGTCCCACACTCTATGGTGTCGTAGGCCGCAAGGCCGGCACCGTTCCAGGTTTTGATTATTCAGAATCTCTCAAAGACTCGGGCATCACTTGGAACGAGCAAAATCTCGACCAGTGGATTGCCAATCCGAATGCGGTCGTTCCCGGCAACAATATGGGCGCAATCTTCAGCGGCTTGTCCGACAAGAAACAACGCGCGCTGATCATTAAGTTTTTGGCGAGCGACACCAAGAAAAAGACGGGCGGCAATTAAGCCGCCCATCTTTTTTCCCGGATCTGTTCTAGAGGATTATTCGGCTAGTTGCGCGCGCGGTCCCGGCGGTAGCGCGCGCGATGGCGATAGCAGCGTTTCGCGCCGATCTTGCAGGCGATCTTTGGGCCTGCAGTGTAGCCGATGACGCCGCCTGCCACGAGGCCGACCGGTCCGAAAACAACTGCACCGGCAAGACCCCCAAGCGCGGCGTCCGTTACGCGTTCATGGGCGCTGGCGGCAACCGGCGCGACGATGATGCCGGCGGCAAGGACAAGACATCCTGCAAACGTCTTCATGATCTGCTCCCTCGTTGTCGTCCCCCGCGGACGGTATTGATTCCCAATCTATAGCATCATTTGCGATTCGGGCTTTGATCGCGCGCTACGTCATGAGAATCCAGAACGTGCACAAATGGTTCCGCATAAATGCAGCGATCGACAACGCTTTGTTGCCGATCGCTGACAATGCTTGTGCTCAGCTCTTCACGAACGCGAGCAGGTCCGGATTGATGACGTCGGCGTGTGTGGTCAGCATGCCGTGCGGAAAGCCCGGATAGACCTTGAGCGTGTTGTTCTTCAGCAGCTTCGCCTGCAGGAGGCTAGCATCGGCGTATGGGACAACCTGATCATCGTCGCCCTGCAGGATGAGTGTGGGGACGGTGATCGCCTTCAGATCTTCAGTCTGATCGGTTTCAGAAAACGCCTTGATGCCTTCATAGTGAGCCTTGGCGCTGCCCATCATGCCCTGGCGCCACCAGTTCTCAATCACGGCTTGCGAGATTTTCGCGCCGCTGCGGTTAAAGCCGTAGAAGGGACCTGACGCCACATCGAGAAAAAATTGTGCGCGGTTGGCAGCGAGCGCGGTGCGGAATCCGTCAAAGACTTCGATCGGCGTTCCGCCGGGGTTGGCGTCCGTTTTGACCATCAGTGGCGGAACAGCGCTGACGAGAACAGCTTTGGCGACACGGCCTTGCGGCTCACCGTACTTCGCGACGTAGCGAGCAACCTCGCCGCCGCCGGTCGAATGGCCGATATGGACGGCGTTTCTCAGGTCGAGGTGTTGAGTGACGGCTGCAGCGTCTGCGGCGTAGTGGTCCATGTCATGGCCTTCGCTGACCTGCGACGAGCGGCCGTGGCCGCGGCGGTCGTGAGCAATGACGCGATAGCCTTTTGATAAGAAGAACAGCATCTGCGCGTCCCAGTCATCGGCGGATAGCGGCCAGCCATGATGGAACACGATGGGCTGAGCGTCTTTCGGGCCCCAATCTTTGAAGTAAATGGTTACACCGTCCTTGGTGGTGACTGTCTCTGACATGGCGTGATCCTCTCACTGGGAAAAGGGAAGGGCGGGCTGAGACCTGGAGGAATTTCGGCATCCCGGCAAGCGGCGGAAGCGACATGAAAGTGCGAATGAGAAAATACGCCGGGAATTCGATGCCGAAATGCGAATTTCTATCGTGCGATCCATGTCATCGTGTCTTTAGCCGAGCGCTCTGCCGCACGATGGCATGCCGCTTTCATTTTCCCGGCGGGCGCCCGCGTTCGTTAGACGCGTCGATAAGCGAGAATTTTGATAGAGTTTAATTGGACGCGCGGCGGGCTCTGGCAAGCCAGCTTCGCTCGCCTGCGCGAGCGATCTGTGGTTTCGCAAGGCGCTATTTGTTGGCCGTCATAACGGGGGCGAGGCGCATCAGTTCTTCGACGCGGGCGCGCTCTTTCTGGAATTCGGCGAGGTCCTTGCCTTCGAGCTTGCGCTCGCGCGGCACCTGGATCGACATCGGATCGACGAAGCGATTGTTGACGAGCACCTCGAAGTGCACGTGGGCGCCGGTCGACAGGCCCGTCGAGCCGACGAAGCCAATGACTTGGCCTTGCCGGACTTTATCGCCTACATGGAATTTTCCGAACCGGCTCATATGTGCGTATGCCGTCTGGTAGCCATTGGCGTGACGGATGCGGATGTAATTGCCGTAGTAGCCCTTGCGTCCTTCCTCTTCGATCGTGCCGTTGCCGGCGGCGATGATGGGGGTGCCGATGGCGCAGGCCCAGTCGACGCCGGTGTGCATCTTCCGTGTGTTCAGCAGCGGGTGGAAGCGGATGCCGAAACCGGACGTGAGGCGCACGTCTTCACCGCGGACGGGCTTGCGGATGAGGAATTTTTTCGAGTCGTTGCCGGTGTCGTCGTAGTAATCGACCACGCCGTCTGACGAACGGAAGCGGTAGAATTTATAGACCGTCCCGCCGCTCGACAGCGCCGTATAGAGCAACTCGCCTGGCGGCCCATCGGGGGATTGATCGTCTTTCATGTCGAAAAACATCTCGAGCGTGTCACCCGGACGGACGCGGCGGCGGAAGTCGGTGTCGAAGGCGTTGATGCTCAAGATCTTCTGAATGGTCGCCTGCGGAATATTCTGCTTGCGCGCCGCATTGTAGACGGCGGCGTAGAGCGTCGCGCTCTGAGGATCGTCGTCGCCGTTGGCGGCGTGCTGAAGCTCTTCGTCGAAGGGGGGCTTCGACGAGCCGACGAATTCGCCGGCGGCGCTGCGGCTGACGGTCACGAGATGATCGTGGCCGTCGGAAAAGATCGAATACCGCGCCGGCTCCATCTTGTTGGGATCGGAGAGCGAAGGAACCAGCGTGATGCGGACTTCTTGGCCAGGAACCAAAGCGTTTTCGGAGAAAATGCTGTGTCCGGCCTCGATCATGCTGTGAACGTCCCATTCTGGCGCGCCGGCCTTGGTGAGAATTTTGGCCAAGGTATCTTTGGGGCCGACAGAAACAACGATGACTTTGCCGCCTTCGAAGTCGTCGGTCGGCTCATCGGGGGCCTCCGCCGATTTGTAGATGTCGGTCGTGTTTAAGTTGTCCGTCGTCGAGGCTTTCGGCTGCCAGCCGGCGTCGGCGTCGGACGGCGGGCTAGCCCCACCGCCGTCGAGCGGCGCGCCGGAGCCGTCACCAGTGTAGCCGGCGGTATCGCTTGTCGCGCTACGCTCGACGATATCCTGCACTTCCTGCGTATCGAGTTCCTGGCCGTCTTCCTGAGGCAGTATTCCGCCCAGCAGTTCGACGACTTTCGAAGAGACGTCGGACTTCGATAGTCCGCTGCCGGCGCTTTCGTCGGCGTCGGGCTCGGATGGCTGACTGCTGCCGTAGAGCTTGAAAGGATTGAAGGGCGGGATCTCGTCCCGTTGGTCGGCGGGTACCGGGGCCAGGCGCGCAACGATGCGGGCATAAGGCTTCTGGCGAACGTACTCGCGACTGTCGCGACGGCTCTTGGAGGACTCGTGGATGATGTAGCGGGTCGAGAGGGCGCCGGTCGTCAGCTGGAGGCGGTCCGATTTGGGCATGACCCACTTCAGTCCGTCGGCATTTTTCGGCGTCATGGCGACCTGCGGAACGAGCGCGCCTTCGCCGATGCTTTTCAGGGTCGGCAGCAGCCCGTCGTTCAGATGGTCGCTGTCGGAGGAGCCATAAACTACGATGAGAATGGCAATAGCGCCGATGGCGGCGGCCAAGCACGTGCTTAAGATCCAGCGGAAGCGGCCGCCTGCTCTTGGCTCGGAATTCGTCTCGGCTTCATAGATCTGCTGAAAAAAGCTGCCGCCGCGCCCGCCATAGGCGTTTGTCGGGAAGAGAGTGATCTCTTCCTCGGTCACAATAGTGGTGACCTCCTTGGTGGCCGGAGCCTTTTTTCGACTTTGAAGCACGTGCAGCAGCCCCCCACAGCCCTGCAAAGCGATCTCTAACGGCGTTCAAGGCGGCAAAGCTTGCCGCCATTCGGCGTCCGGCGCATCTGAAAACGCGCGTCGCGGCCGACTTGAACGTCAAAAAGAACGGTGTGACCGGGTCACGGGACGATTTTCGCGGTTCCGGGACACGGTAAACGACGTTGATTGAGGTTCT